>PWEV01000266.1 GCA_003553625.1 Halomonas sp. | reverse complement strand
TTCCACGGCGACCATGTGGGCCATGGATTTCGCATTGCGGTCGATGTCTTTACCGGCGGCCTGAAGGATTTCGAGGGTTTTATCCGTGACTTTTATGCGGCGTATCATCCCTTCTATAACGGCAATATACCGGTGATCAATCCGCAGCCGGCAGGCATTGCCGTGACCGATAGCGCCACTCGCTTTCTGGGGTGGCATGCCATCACGATTCAGCGCCTTGCGCTCGACCCCAACCAGGTCATGCGGGTGTATTTCTTCAACCCCAACAACGACAGCGGGCAAGATTGGGGACAAGACATCATCACTTCCACTCAGGGTAATGGTGAACTCTATGGTGAGGCCTCGCTACCGGTCTCTCAGTTTGCATCTCGTCTGTATGTCTTTCATTATGACCCTATAGAAAAGGGCGATTCGGCCATTATTCCAAGCGACGAAGTGGATCGGGCCATGGGTCTGGCCCGGGATAGCTGGGCATCGGGGCGCTAGCCAAAAATGCCCGGCAATCAAGCTAGACAAGATCGCTCGAGACCGAGCGACAGCATCCTGCCCCAGGCAGAAGGAGAACAAGACATGTCGACCGTATCAGAAACTCCGGCAACCAAAGACGTTTCAAGCTGGACCGATCCGACAATGGATTCGGTCCGCGGCACTGAAACGCCCAAGGACCCAAACAAGGGCTACATCGCCCTGCTGGGCTGGAGTGTCAATGCCATCAAGGCCGCGCAGAAGTTCGACCGCCGCTACGTGGTAGTGGCGCCCGACTGGGCCGGTGATTTCTGTGAAGCCAACAACATCCCGTACATTCCTTGGGATTTCATTCGCCTGAACGATCGTTCCATGGAAATTGCCGAACGGCTCAAGGCTGAGGGCGTTGACGTGGCCATTCCGCTGTTCGAGGAAACCGTCGAATGGTCTGGCGCGATCAATTCAGTGCTCATGGACAACCCGCGCATGTACGGCCAGTCTATCCTGTTCCGCGACAAGGCGCTGATGAAGCGACGCGCACAGCTGGGCGGTATTCGTGTGGGCATCTTCGAGGAGGCCCACGAGAAGGATGACATCATCCGCTTCATGAAGCGCGTCAACCAGACGCTGCTCAAGCTCGACGGCGATCCCGATGACCCGATTCACGTCAAGGCCTTCGACAAGGCCGGCTGTCTCGGACACCGCATGATCCGCAAGATCGAAGAGATCGATGCCATTCCGGCCGAAGAGTATCCGCTGTTGATGGAAAGTCACCTCGACGGCTGGGAATTTGCCGTCGAGGCCTGGATCCATGATGGCAAGATCAAGTTCCTCAATATCTCCGAGTACGTGACCCTGGGCTATTCGGTGTTCGTTCCCGCCACAAGGGAGCTTGAGAGCTGGCGCAATGCCATCACCAAGCAGATCGAGAAGCTGATCAAGACGTTCGACATTCAGTTCGGCCTGATCCACCCCGAGTACTTCGTGGCGTCCGACGGCGAGATGTACTTTGGCGAGATCGCCTATCGCCCACCCGGCTTCAAGGCCTTCGAGCTGATCGAGCGCGCCTACGGGTTCAGCGCCTACCAGGCATCGATGCTGGTTTTCGACCCCAAGAGCACCAAGGAGGAGGTCGAGGCGTTCTTCCCCAAGGAAGTGGTCGACGCGAAAGGCTATGCGGGCTGCTTCGGGGTGTACCCGAGGCGTCGTGTTGTCAGCAAGCTGGAGATGCCCAAGGAAACCATCGAGCACCCTTACTTCGAATCCCACGAGCTGGTGGCGCCGGCCGAAGAGACGGTTCCAGACCGCTCTGCTTTTGGCACCCACTGGGGCTTGATATTCTTCTTCGGTGACGACCCGATCGTGATGCGGGACCTGCTCAAGGCCCAAGAGGACCTGGACTTCTACGTCTAGGACTCGTTCACCGCAGACGCGCATCCAGGTAGACATGACAGGGGCAGGGCTTACGCCCTGCCCTTTTCATGCCTGCTCACTCGACACGGCATTGACGACGTCGGCCGCTTTCGCGGATAGACTGAAGGTCAGGGAACAAACAAGGGAACCCACGGATGAGAAAGGTCCTGCTGGCATTGGCCGCCTGCACCGCCCTTGGCGCCCATGCCGGTACCACACCGAATACCGACAACGGCAGGCTTCATGACGCTTCTGTACCGGAAAGCGATAGCGATCTGCCCCTCTGGGCCGAAAAGCAGATCGACCCCATGCATGACAGCGTATCGAGCTGGGTCGAGACCACCTCGCGGCGACTCGACGGCTTTTTCGGCACCACCAGTGCCCTGACGATCGAGAACGACTCCTACCTGCGCATCAGCCAGGGCTGGCGGTGGAAGGAAGGCGATGCCTTTCGGCAGGATATCGGCGCCCGTTTTCGTCTCGACCTGCCCACCACCGAAGAGCGCCTGCGCCTGATCATCGAGAGCGAACCGGAGGAGACCCAGGGGACCCTGGCCGACCAGGACAACCAGCTGGTGGACGATCGCATCAGCGGTGTGGAGAGCCTGCGTATCGGCCTCAACCGTCTGGGTAGGCGCGACAAGAGCGAGCGCTGGAACACCCAGGTTGGGGCTGGCGTTCGCCTGCGACTGCCACCTGACCCCTACGCCCGCGTGATCACCCAGCGCCTGTGGACACTCCACGAAGGCCCCTGGCAGCTGGAGAGCGACAACCGCCTCTCCTGGTTCAACAAGGATGGCTACTCCGCCCGCACCCGCTGGGACCTGGGCCGTCCGGTGGATGAGAATCGCCATCTTCGCTTCATCACCAACGTGCAGTGGCGCGAGGAGGTCGACCAGCTGGAGTTCAGCGAGACGGTGGAACTCAACCGACGCATCGATCGGCGCCAGGCGATCCGCTACAGCGCCGTCATGCTGGGAGAGAGCGGCTCAAGCCCCAGCATCGAGGACACCTACCTGCAGACCCGTTACCGGCGCAACCTGCACCGCGGTATCCTCTTTCTGGACGTGGCGCCAGCCCTCCATTTTCCACGCGAGCACGACCGCGACCCGCGCTGGGCGCTGGACCTGCGCCTGGAGATGTACTTTCGCCGCGAGATCGAACGCATCCGCATGTGACCCCGAGATGAAAAGCTAGACCGGTGGTCCCCGATACGTTCTGATAGTCGTGCCTTTGAAACGGTATTGACCCGCGGATGGAAAATCACCACAATTGATAATCATTATCACTTGAATTGCATCACGGGCCTATTATGAGCAAAGCGCGCATGAGCACAGAGCGCCCCAAGGCTTACTACACTGCCGTCTTCCTGCAAGTCTCCTTCCGCGCCATCAAGCAGTCGATGGCCGGCAAGGCGAGTGATGGCCTGCCCTGCTGGCTCGATACCCGGATGCTCGGCATGCTCTCCCGTGAGCTTGAGGCGTGCTCCGAGGAGGTAACACACCCCACTGCGGCCCACGAGGCGCTGAAGACCGCCCGGGAGGAGTGCGACCAACTCCTGGCTCGCTGCCCCGGCGGCCTCGACAGTACCCTCTGCCACCGCCAACTCGACGCCATCCTCGAGGCTCTTACGCGGGCCATCGATGCACTGTCCGATGCGCCGGCGCCCGCCGATGAGTCTCGCTGGCAGAGTGCCTCACGCTATCTCGTGCAGGGCTGGAAACGCCTGTCTTGACAGGTTGCCGGCTTGGTCGCCGCTATTCCCCGGTCACGACCCGATAACCCAGTTCCTAGAGCCTGCGTTGCCGCGATGAAGAAAGTTCCGGTGCAAGGTCGGCCGTATCCTCAGGATGCCCCGCCATTACCGCAAAGTCGGCTTCGTCATGGGCATGCAGCAAGCACTCATCGCAGCGCCGGCATGCCCAGGTATCGCCGCCCCTGTCGTCCGGCGAGACATCGAGTTCATCCGCTCCCTGGCCGATCTGGACAGCATCCAGCGGCCAGAACGCCACTCGCGCGCCCTTGGTGTCCTGGCCAAGGGCCAGGGGTGAACCGGAGACCAGCAGCGATACCGCACCACAGTCACAGGTGATTTTCCCGTAGGGTCCGTTGCTCATGGGGCGCTCCCTGTTGAAAGTGGTGGACACGGTCAACCAGCCATCCTGGCGGTCAACGTCGCCATGTCTATCGCGCCGGAACACCGCTGTCACGGCAACGTTGCCACGGCAAATCAGGTCGGCTAGCTCGATGCTGAACGGCGCCTCTTTATGCGGTACATATCGCTATCCGCATGGCTCAGCAGGGCATCGGCATCCTTTCCATCTCCGGGATAGCAGGCCACGCCGATACTGCAGGAGGGGACAATCCCCATCAAGTCGGCGCCCAACGGCTCGGCCACGACCGCGAGAATCTGCTCCACCTTCCTGTACACGGCATCCGCCGAAAGGACGTCCGTCAACAGCACGATGAATTCATCACCGCCCATCCGGGCCACCGTGTCCGTCTCACGCACGCAGCCTTCCAGGCGGCGTGCCACCGAGCAGATCACACGATCACCGACCGCATGGCCGTGAACATCGTTGATCAATTTGAAATCATTGAGATCCAGAAACAGCAGGGCCAGACCACTCTGGTGGCGGTGGGCCGCATGCAGAGCGGAATCCAGTCGGTCATAGAACAGCGAGCGATTGGTCAGCCCGGTCAGTGGATCATGATGGGCGAGGTAACGCAGTTCCTCCTCGGCTTGCCTGAGGGCCGTCACGTCTCGAGCGACACCGATCCGAACCCCCTCCTCCTCGTACCAACGGGCAGACCACAGGATATGAACGATGCCGCCATCCTTGCGGATATAGCGGTTGCGGAAATCGACGTGGGGCTGACCGTTCATGACCCGGATGATGGAAGCCAGTGACGCCGCCAGATCATCAGGATGCATGTAATCGAGAATTGTCGTCCCTGTCAGTTCGTCGGCACGATAGCCGAGCAGCGCCTCACAGGCATCGCTCACAAAGACAATCTGGTTGTCTCCATCGACCACGAAGACCGTGTCCAGCATCAGGTTGATCAGCTTGGGATAGAGTGCTTGCAGGTCAACGGGCATAGGTCAGGGATTCCGATTCACGTGGGCCGATTGTAGGCCGACCGTGTTGGAAGGCGGTAGGAATCCTGCGGACTTCTCTCCCTGCCTGCCGAGGATGCGAAAGGCCTCGGGCTTGCCGCCTGCTGTCTCCTCGGGCGCTCCGGCGTGGCCGAGCCGGTCCTTGATGGCCCGGGCCGCGTCGGCGGCCGAGGCCTCGAGGGCAAGTCCCAGGGAGGCCCGGGTCTCCGCGAGGGCCTCATGCATCTGCTCCTCCATGGCCGGGCGGTGACGTGACTCCTGGCTCTTGAGCAGGGCGTATTCGCCTCCGGCAATGGCGGCCAGGGTCGCCGCGCCGGTCAGCGTTCCCACCACCAGGGCGCCAGGGCCGGTTGGCGAGGTCGCCATCGCCGCCACCCCGCCGCTGGCCAGGGATCTGGCCGTGCCTGCGCCCAGACGCACCACCAGACCACGCAGTGCCATCCGGCTGGCCTGTACGGCCGCTCCTGCCCCCAGGCGACCCACCAGGGTGCGGCTCGCCATCAACCCCACACCGGCCCCACCCAGGGCCGCCGCGCTCCAGCGCGAGCGATCCAGGCCGTCATTGAGGGAGCTCAGCAACACGGCGTCCAGATCGAGCATGGCCGTCATCTCCACCTCCTCACTCGTCGCCGATGCTACCTGACGCAGGGCATAGCGCTCATGCAGGGTGGCGGCCAGGCCGTCGGCCAGCGCTCGCTGCTCTCGAGCCAGGCGCTCCGGGTAGTCTGCCAGAAGCTCGGCCAGCGCATCCTCGATTCCGCTGGGGGCGATCAAGCGCTCATGGAGCTGCTCATCCAGCCACTCATCCAGGTCGCCGACCATCGCAACGCCGAGGCGCAGATAGCTGCCCGGCGCGGAAAAGTACCAGTCCAGGTAGCCCGGCACCGCCGCGGCCAGAGGTTCGAAGGCCGAGTCGAGACGCGCGTCCATCCAGGGTGTCATGCGCGCCGCAAGCTGAGCATGGATCTCGGCGGTGAGCGCCGTCAGATCGCGTGAGAAGTCGGCGTGGGTCTCGTCATCCAGGGTCAGCGACTCCCCCGCCACAATCACCCGGAACAGAGGCGCCTGGCTGCGCGACTCGAGCCAGCGATAGCCGCCCTCGAGGAGCACCAGCAGCAGCGCGACCACCAGCAGCGACAGCGCCCAGCCGCCCCAGCCACCCGGTCGGGCCGCCCTTTCGAGCCGGAACAATGCGCGACGGGACAATGCCGACTCGCTCATGATACCTCCTCACCGCGCAGCGCATCCGCGCCGACCAGCAATCGCACGAAGGCCCAGGCGACGGCCCCCTGGGTCAGCAGCATCAGGAGCCAGCCCAGCAGGATCTGGAGGGCACCGAGTCCCAGCTGCGCCTCGGCGTTCTGCATGGCCCAGGCGCGAGTGATGTCGGCGGCGGCCGCCAGACGTTCGAAGAAGCCAAGCAGCGAACCGCCCTCGCCGCTCGGCAGGTAGCGCATCAGGGCCGCCTCCCAGTCCAGGCCGATGAGCCACGGCTGGGGGCTCAAGAGCACCATACCGACCAGCGCCAGGGCCAGCGGGCCGGCGACCGGGACCACCAGCAGGCGCCGTGTGATGGCCATCAGCCGCGCCTCGACCACATGCGGGGCCAGGCGTCGACGCAGCCAGCCCCTCGCAAGCACCAGGCCGACAGCTCCCGCCAGCAGCAGCAACCAGGTGACCGGCGGCAGCAACCTCAGCTTTACCAGCAGCACCAGCGCCAGCAGAGCTGCGAGGAGCTGGTGCCTGACCACCATCACCGCTCCGCCACGCAGCCGCCGATGCCAGGGCGAGTCGTCTCGCAGGTACTGCCCCAGCCAGGCGCGGCGACGCAGGCGGGCCGCCTCCAGGCTTCCGGCCGCAATCATCTGAGTGGCCAGCACCCAGACCGG
>PWEV01000164.1 GCA_003553625.1 Halomonas sp. | reverse complement strand
GGGTCGCCGCCCAGATCTGCGACCGCATCATCGTCATGCAGCACGGCCGCATCGTCGAGCAGGGGTCGGCCCGGGATGTCTTCCTGGCCCCCCAGGCGACCTATACTCGCCAGCTGCTCGACGCCATCCCCGGTCGCGAGCATGAGCTCGCCGATGCCTGACAGGGGCCTGACAAGATGCCCGACAAGGAGACAAAGGAACGAATGGACGCCCTGCTGAAGGAGATTGCCGAACGGATCGGCCCGGCCAACGTGCTGGTCGGCGATGACGTGTCGGCTCGCCGCGTCGACTGGCTCACCGGCGCGCCCTGCCGCGCCGGCGCCATCGTGCGCCCCGCCTCCACCGACGAGCTCGCCGCGGTGATGCACGCATGCCATGCCGCTCGCCAGCCGGTGGTCACCCACGGCGGCCTGACCGGGCTGGTGCATGGCGCCGAAGCCGCCCCGGAGGAGCTGGTCATCTCATTGGAACGGATGAGCGCCGTCGAGGCGGTCGATCCCGTGGGTGGCACCCTGACCGCTCAGGCCGGCGTCCCGCTGCAGCGCGTCCAGGAGGCGGCCGAGGCGATCGGGCTGCAGTTTCCCCTCGACCTGGGGGCCCGGGGCAGCTGCACCATCGGCGGCAACATCGCCACCAACGCCGGCGGAATCCGCGTGATCCGCTACGGCATGATGCGCCAGCAGGTGCTGGGGCTGGAGGCCGTGCTCGCCGACGGCAGCGTGGTCAGCTCGCTCAACCACATGCTCAAGAACAACGCCGGCTTCGACCTCAAGCAGCTGTTCATCGGCAGCGAGGGGACCCTGGGCATCGTCACCCGCGCGGTGCTGCGCCTGCAGCCCCCCACCCCGGATGTGCAGACGGCGCTGGTCGCCTGCCCGAGCTTCTCTGCGCTCACCGGGCTGCTCGGGCACATGGGGCGAGCGCTGGGCGGCAGCCTGGCGGCCTTCGAGGCGATGTGGCAGAGCCACTACCGCCTGCTCACCGAGGAGAGCGGCCGACACCCGCCCCCACTGGCGACCGACGCCCCCTTCTACGTGATCCTGGAGTCCCTGGGCACCGACCCGGACGCCCACTCGGCCCAGTTCTCACGGGCCCTGGAGGCGGCGCTGGAGGAGGGGTTGATCGACGACGCCGTGCTCGCCCAGTCGGCGCAGCAGCGCCACGGCATCTGGGCCATCCGCGAGGACATCGAGGGGCTGATCCAGGCCCTCTCGCCGCTCTTCACCTTCGATGTCAGCCTGCCGATCGCCGCCATGGAGCGCTACGTGGAGGACCTCGAGGCGGCCCTGCACCGGGCCTGGCCCGAGGGCCGGCTGGTGACCTTCGGCCACCTGGGCGACGGCAACCTGCACCTGTCGGTGGGCGTCGGCGCCAAGGATCCGGCCACCCGCGCCGCGGTGGAATCCCTCGTCTACACGCCGCTGGCCGAGCTTGGCGGCTCGGTCTCCGCCGAGCACGGCATCGGCCTGGAGAAGCGCGACTTCCTGGCGGTTTGCCGTACCCCGGAGGAGATCGCGCTGATGCACACCCTCAAGCAGGCGCTGGACCCGCTGGGGCTGCTCAATCGCCACAAGGTGCTGCCCCACGGGGCAGGCTGAGTGTTCGGCATGCGCCTGCTGGTTCAGCGCTGGCGGCGGGCGACCGTGGCCCACCCGCTGCTCGGCACCGCCGCTCTGATTGCCGCCATCGGACTGTTCTGGGGCGGTAACTGGCCGGCGGTGCGCTTCATCCTGATGGATCTGCCACCGTTCACGCTTCGCGCCATCGGTTTCTCGGGCGGGGCGGTGATGCTGCTGGCCTGGGCCCGCTGGCGGCGCCTCCCCCTCGGCGTGTCGCCCGCGGAGTGGCCCTGGATGGCCGTCACCGGAATATTCACCATCCTCGGCTTCAACCTGGCCACGGCCTTCGCCCAGCTCAACATGCCCACCTCCCAGGCGGCGATCATCGCCTTCACCATGCCCTGCTGGGCGCTGCTGATGGCTCGATGGCTTCTCGGTCAGCGCATCACGC
This sequence comes from Halomonas sp., assembly GCA_003553625.1. GTDB lineage: Bacteria > Pseudomonadota > Gammaproteobacteria > Pseudomonadales > Halomonadaceae > Halomonas. The sequence goes on along the minus strand of PWEV01000164.1, from coordinate 4,909 downwards.
GCCGCCAGTGGCTGGGGCTGGCAAGCGGCCAGGCGGGGCTGCTGGTACTGCTCGGCCCCGCCGCCCTGGAAGCGGGACGCCAGGGGCTCGTCGGCCCGCTGCTGGCGTTGGGTGCCGCGCTCTCCTGGGCGCTGGGTACCGTGCTGATAAAACGCCGGGGCGAGTGGCAGGCCCATCCTGCGGTCATCACCGGCTGGCAGTTCGCCCTCTGTGCCCTGCCCATGATTCTGATGATGGTCTGGCGCGAGTCGCCACCTCACCCTGCCACCTGGCAGAAGACCACCTGGCTGGCCCTGGGCTACCACCTGGTGTTCTCGATCGGCCTGGCCCAGATGCTGTGGTTCATGAACGTGAACCGGCTGAGCGTGGCCCAGGCCACTATCTCGACCCTGATCATCCCGACCGTTGGCGTCTCTAGCGCCATCCTGCTGCTGGGAGAGCCCCTCAGCATCACGGTCCTTATCGCCCTGCTGCTGACGCTGGCGGCCGTGGCCATTGTCATGCTGTACAAACGCACGGCACCATAATCCACCACTTCCACGGGAGACTTCGATGCCGACCCTTCCCCCCCACCTGACCGGCGACGGTCCCCACAACCCCTTTCCCGGCGTGCGCGTGCTGGAGCGCCGTCTGGGTCGCGAGATCCCCCACCAGCTCGGCTCCAACGAGGGGCTCGACATGCCCCACCGTGCCCTGCGCGAGCACTTCGGCGACGCCATGGCCGCCCACGTCTACAGCTACGGCGACAGTGAGGCCCTGGGCATCCGCCGACGCCTGGCCGAGCAGAAGGGCATCCCCCTGGAGGCGATGCTGGTGGACGCCGGCGCCGACAGCCTCATCGCGCTGGCCCTGCGCGCCGTCGCCGAACCCGGCGTGGCGGTGGTGAGCACCGCCGGCACCTACCCCACCTTCGGCTACTTCGCCCGCGGCCAGGGCTGCCGGCTGGTGGAGGTGCCCTACGACGAGGGTCCCGGCCGCCTGGCGCCCGACCTGGCCACCCTCGCCAGCGCCGCCCGGGAGGAAAACGCACGGCTGGTCTACCTGGCCAACCCCGACAATCCCGGCGGCCACCTTCACCAGGATGCCGACGTGCTGGCCCTGCGCGAGGCACTGCCCGAGGACTGCTGGCTGCTGCTGGACGAGGCGTATCACGACTTCCGCGAGGACGCCGACGGCGAGTTCGGACGGCGGGTGCTGCGCGGGGTGATCCGCCTGCGCACCCTCTCCAAGGCCCATGGCCTGGCCGGCCTGCGGGTCGGCTACGCCATCGCCGAGCCGGCGACCCTGGCGGTGATGATGAAGGTCAGGATCCACTATGCGGTGTCGACCCTGACCCAGGCGGCCGCCGAGGTGGTGCTGGATCACCCCGACGAGGTCGACGCCCATGTGGCCGCGGTGCGCAAGCGACGGGAGCGGCTGGCGGCGCAGTTCCGTGCCCTGGGCGCCGATGTGCTGCCGAGCAGCACCAATTTCGTCGGCATCCGGCTGGCCGATGCCGACCTGGCCGGGCGTGTCCACCAGGCGCTCCTCGACGAGGGCAAGCTGATCGCCCGCCCCGCCGACCCGGCGCTCGGGCATGTGCTGCGCATCACCGCTGTGGAAGACGCCCTCGCCCCCGGGCGATTGGCGATCCTCGAAGCGGCGCTCAAGCGCTAGCCAAACAGGGTAAGACGCGCCATATTGGCAACCATTAGCCTGCAAATAGCGAAATCGACATGGATGCCATCCGTCGCCACTCACTGCTGATCATCGTGCTCGGCGCCCTGGTGATCAGCCTGGCCATGGGCCTGCGCCACGGCTTCGGGCTGTTCCTCGAGCCCATGAGCTCGGAGCTGGGCTGGGGCCGCGGCGTCTTCGCCTTCGCCCTGGCGCTGCAGAACCTGCTGTGGGGTCTCTCCCAGCCCTTTGCCGGCGCCCTGGCCGACCGCTTCGGCGCCGCCCGGGTGGTGGTGGTGGGCGGCGCCCTCTATGCCCTGGGCCTGCTGTTCATGGGGGTCTCGGAGTCGGCGCTGGGCATGACCCTCTCCGCCGGCGTGCTGATCGGCCTGGGCCTCTCCGGCACCACCTTCTCGGTGATCCTGGGCGCCGTGGGCCGCGCCGTGGCACCGGAGAAGCGCAGCATGGCCATGGGCATCGTCAGCGCCGCCGGCTCCTTCGGACAGTTTGCCATGCTGCCCGGCACCCTGGGCCTGATGGGATGGCTGGGGTGGTCGGCGGCGCTGCTGGCAATGGGGGCCATCGCCGCGCTGATGCTGCCCCTCGGCGCCATGCTCCGCGACCGCCCCTCGGCCAAGGCGTCCAGCGATATCAGCCTGGGTGCCGCCCTCGACGAGGCCGCCAACCATCGCGGCTTCTGGCTGCTCTGCCTGGGCTTCTTCGTCTGCGGCTTCCAGGTGGTGTTCATCGGCGTTCATCTGCCCGGCTACCTCTTCGACAGCGGTATCGCCGTGCAGGTGGGCAGCACCGTGCTGGCCCTGGTCGGCCTGTTCAACATCTTCGGCACCTATGCCGCGGGCTGGCTGGGAGGACGCTACTCCAAGCCGCGCCTGCTCACCTGGCTCTACCTGATCCGCGGCGTGGTGATCACCCTCTTCCTGGTCGCTCCACTGAGTCCGGCCAGCGCCTATCTGTTCGGCATCGCCATGGGGCTGCTGTGGCTCTCCACGGTGCCGCTGACCAACGGCATCGTCGCCTCGGTGTTCGGCGTGCAGCACCTCTCCATGCTGGGCGGCATCGTCTTTCTCTTCCATCAGCTCGGCTCCTTCATGGGCGTCTGGCTGGGAGGCTACCTCTACGACCTGCAGGGCGATTACGCGGTGGTGTGGAACATCGCCATCCTGCTCTCGGTGGTGGCCGCCGCCCTGCACTGGTTCATCAGCGAAAGGCCGGTCCACCGCCCTGCCCCCGCGGAGGCCGAGGCATGAGCCGCTCGCGTCTGCTGCCGATCGCCGCTCTCATCGTCACCGCCGCCGCCCTGGGCCTGGTCTGGTGGGGCTGGCATCACCTCGACGCTGCCCAGCTGCTGCTGGGCAGCCGGCTCTGCTGATCCCGCCACCACCCTTCAGCGGCACCATCAATCGGCATCGTTGACCGCGATTCTGCAGAAGACAATATCCAGCGGGCCGCCTACACTGCACTGCAGCATTCACGGCAGAGCGGGAGAAGTCCATGGCGACCGGCGACATCGGAATGAACCATTCAGCGGCTGACGAGGAGAACGTCCGATGATCGGTATCTCGGCAATCGCCATCGCGCTGCTGCTGTTGATGTATCTGGCCTATCGCGGTCTCAGCCTGCTGATCCTGGCTCCGGTGCTGGCCGTGCTGGTGGCGCTGGTCTCGGTCGACACCCCCCTGCTGGCCAGCTATACCCAGGTCTTTATGGGCGCCGCCGGCGACTTCATCGTCCGTTTCTTTCCGCTGTTCCTGTTAGGGGCGGTGTTCGGCAAGCTGATGGAGGATTCGGGCAGCGCCGAGGTGCTGGCCAGCACGCTCGTCGAGCGCCTGGGCGATACCCGCGCCATCCTGGCGGTGGTGCTCTCCTGCGCGGTGATGACCTACGGCGGCGTCTCGCTGTTCGTGGTGGCCTTCGCGGTCTACCCAATAGCCGCGGCGCTGTTCCGCAAGGCCAACCTGCCCAAGCGATTGATCCCGGGCACCATCGCCCTGGGGGCCTTCACCTTCACCATGACGGCGCTGCCGGGCACGCCGGCCATCCAGAATGCCATTCCCATGCCCTACTTCGGCACCTCACCGTTTGCCGCACCGGGGCTCGGCATCCTCACCGGCCTGGTCATGCTGGGGCTGGGGCAGGCCTGGTTGAGCCGGCGGGCGCGCCAGGCGCGAGTGGCCGGCGAAGGCTACGGCGACCACCAGCATGAGGCAGCGCCGGCCACTCACCTGCGAGAACGCGCAGCGGGGGAAGGCTTCGACCTGGCCGAGGTCACTCAACCCCAGGCGACGCGCGACCTGCCCCCCTTGACGCTGGCGCTGCTGCCCATCCTGCTGGTCATTGCCCTGAACCTGCTGTTCACGGCGGTGGTGATTCCGGCCATGGACACCGGATATCTCGCCGAACCGACCTATGGCGCCACCAGCATCGACTCGGTGCGCGGCGTCTGGTCGGTGATCGCCGCCCTGGTGATCGCCATCATGGTCATCATCGCCACCAACAGGAGGCGCCTCGCGGACCTCACCACCACCCTGGACAGCGGTGCCAATGCCTCGCTGCTGCCGATCTTCAATACCGCCAGCCTGGTCGGCTTCGGTTCGGTGATCGCGTCGCTTGCGGCCTTCGAGACGATCAGCCTCTGGGTGACCTCGGTGGGCGGCGACAATCCGTTGATCTCGCTGGCCATTGCGGTCAACCTGCTGGCCGGCATGACCGGCTCGGCCTCCGGCGGCATGAGCATCGCCCTCTCCACGCTGGGCGACACCTACCTGGCCATGGGCCAGGCCAGCGGCATCGCCCCGGAACTGATGCACCGGGTCACCGCGGTGGCCACCGGCGGGCTGGATGCCCTGCCGCACAACGGTGCGGTCATCACGCTGCTTTCCATCTGCGGCCTGACACACCGCCAGGCCTATCTCGATATTGCGGTGGTGGCCGTGTTGATCCCGATCATTTCGCTGGTGCTGCTGATCACCCTGGGCACTCTGGTAGGATCGTTCTAACGCTACCAGTGGGGAGTCTCCACCCAATGGGCATCACCTCTGCGACGCGGGTTATCACCCTCCTGCTGGCGATGGGACTGACCGCACCCTTGTTGGCAGGATGCAGCAGCATCGGCCGCGGCTATGAGGCCATGCTGGCCCTGGGGGATATCGCGGCGGGCAGCGAAGCGAGCCGGCTGAAACGCCGCCCTCCGGAGCCCACTCGGGAGCCCCTCCCCTATACGGTCGAGGGGAGT
>PWEV01000231.1 GCA_003553625.1 Halomonas sp. | reverse complement strand
GCGTCTTAGGTTACGGCAGCGCCGGCACCACAAGGTCGGGCATCTCGCCGGTCAGGGTGTGCAGGAAGGCGGTGATATCGGCAATGGTCTGCTCTTCCAAGTCACGGCCCAGCATTTCGCTACCCATGATGGCGACGGATTCCTCGAGGGTCTCGGTAGCGCCGTTGTTCATGTAGGGGTAGGTGACGGCGACGTTGCGCAGGGTCGGCGTGCGGAAGCGGTACATGTCCGCCTCGTCACCGGTCACTTCGTAGCGGCCCACATCGGTGGAGCCCGGCACCTGGATGCGGTGGAAGTTGCTGTCGGTCATCGCTGGGCCGCTATGGCAGGCAATGCAGCCGTTATTCACGAAGGCCACCATGCCATCTTTCTCCTGGTCGTTCAGGGCGTTGATGTCGCCGTGCAGGTAGCGGTCGAAGGGGGAGTTCGGGGTGTTCAGGGTACGCTGGAAGCTGGCCAGCGCCTTGGCCAGGTTGTCGGCATTGATCGGATCGGTGTCGCCCGGGTAGGCCTCGGCAAATTTCGTCTGGTAGAGCTCGAAGTCGTTGAGTCGCTCGAGGGCAGTCTCGAGGTCCATGGCCATCTCGACGTCGGCCTCGATAGGACCGAGAGCCTGGCCTTCCAGATCCGGCTCGCGGCCGTCCCAGAACTGGGAGCCCAGGAAGCCGGAGTTCAGCACGGTGGGCGTGTTGCGCTCACCGATCTGGCCGTCGTGGCCGGTGGCGCGGGGAATACGGTCCGCCCAGCCCAGTGCCGGGTTGTGGCAGGTCGCACAGCTGATCACGCCGCTGGAGGAGATGCGCGGTTCGAAGAACAGAAACTTTCCAAGTTCGACCTTCTCCGGGGTCAGGGAGTTGTCGGCGGGAATCGGCGGGAAGTGGGGAAGCGGCTCGAAGCGGTCGCGATAGTTGCCCAAACCATCATCGGCCATGGCCGGGACGGCGATGGCCACTGCCGAACCCATGGCAATGGCCGAGGCCAGCAGATATTTCTTGATCATGGTTGTTGCCCTCTACGATGAAAATCCCGGTCAGCGACAGTGAATAATCCGTGCTTAACCTTTCGTCGAGAGGCTAGTGTTTCGCTTGTTCCTAATCAACCCAGTAAAACCGTCGGAAAGGGTCTCTCTTGAGCCATGTCAATTTTTGACAATGATTCACCTTTCCTGCTGGCCGCTTTCCCCTATTTTCTTTTTAACGTCATGATTTTGTAGACTCTGCGAAGAAGATCACCGGCCATGATTCGCTATCGCTGTTGTCGAGATCAAGGCGACTCCCCGAGAGCCGTTTGCTGGACATCTCGCCGATGATCTTAAGCCCATTTCCAGCAGAGCTCACCCGTCGGACCGATGGAACACAGCGCATGAAGATGGGATTGAGGAGCCCTTACCCCTTTGAGGAGTGTTTCACGCTCCGCGCCGATGCGGTTCTAACCGATAACCGTGCTGATAGACGCTGCGCAACCGCCAGCCATGTCGACCATCGAACTCCAGTTTTCGCCGCAGCCGGCTCACATGGGTATCCACGGTGCGGGTTGTGAGATCTCCTCGAATGCCCCAGATCATCTCCAGAAGCTGATGGCGCGAGAAGAGCTCGCCGGCATGCCCGATGAACAGGCTTGCCAGGGCATATTCCCGGTCGGTAAGCGCCACGGCCTGTCCTGCCAGGGTAACGTCACGCTGGGTGATATCGACCCGGTAGGGGGGAAGTTCGACAGCGTCTCGCTCGCTGCGGGCAAGTGCGCGCCGCCCGAGAGCCTGGACGCGAGCCTGCAGTTCGTCGGGGCGGAGCGGCTTGGCGAGGAAGTCGTCGGCGCCGCTGGCGAGCGCCTCAATCACGTCCTGCTCCGAGCGAGATGCAGTGATCATCAGAATGGGCACCCCCCAGCCAAGCTGTCTACGCAGCTGCTGAACGAAACTCAGCCCGCTCACCTCCGGTAGGCGCCAGTCGACCACAAACACATCATAGCGTTGGCGCTGCATAGCCCGCTGCAGGTCGGCAACGCTGCCGAAGTCGCTGACGGTGGCTGCCTGCCGTACCAGGCAACTCACCAGAAAGTCCCGCTGATCCTCATCGTCTTCCAATATAGCAATATGCACACCGCCTCCCCCTTCCCTGAACTGGCTGTCAGCAGACAAGCATGCCACCGCGGCAGGAACGTCACAATCTTTGACATTTATCCCGGCCACGCCCTTTATACTGACGCAAACATCGACAATTCCGACCAAGGCCACTTCAATGAGATCCATTCTCGCCGCCCTCTTCGCCTGGCTTCTGTTGATTCCCGTGGCGCATGCCCTTGAATCGCCGTCTGGCCGCGTACTGCTGACGGTGACGGGTGACATTGCCACGTCCAACGTCGGCGATGAGGCGCACTTCGATCGTGAGATGCTGCTGGCCCTGCCCCAGCACGAGACGGTGACCGGCACTCCCTGGCACGACGGCGCGGTCCAATTCACCGGCCCCCTCGGCCGAGACCTGCTTGCCGCCGTCGGCGCAGTAGGTAGTACCCTGCGCATCACGGCGCTGAACGACTACTCAGCCAACATGCCGGTAGCCGATCTGCACGACCACGATGTGATCCTGGCCATGACCCTCGACGGGGAACCGCTTCGGGTGCGGGATCACGGGCCGATTTTCGTCATCTACCCTTTCGATGACAGCCCTCAACTGCTCAACGAGGAAGTGTTGATGCGCTCCGTCTGGCAGGTTCATCGGATCGACGTGGTCGGCGACTGAGCAACGCATCGACATGCCATCGACCAGCAGCCTTCGCTACCGGACCGCTACCTTCGCGACCATCCTGCTATTCCTCTCCGCACTGATTACCGGAGGGGCCATCTATCATCGCCAGCAGCAGGTCGAGCAAAAGATGCTCGAGAATCTGACCTGGGCCACCTATCAGCTTGACCGGGAGGTACGTGAGCTGCGGCTAGCGCTGCACGGCGCCTCAGTCTCGCATCCCGATGACGTCCTGCTGCGCTATGAGATTCTCGTCAGCCGTACCGGCCTGTTTCAGCAGGGCGAGATTCGACAGGCGATGCTGGAGACGACGCTGACCGAACAGCTTCAGGCCGCCATCCAGGATGTTTACCTCATGGAGGATCTGCTGGCGGAGATAGAAAGCGGCGAGCGTCTGCTTGACCCGGCAGCGCGGCAGGAACTGGATGAGCGGCTGGTCGCCCTGCAGGCCATCACCTCCTCTCTGCTGATCGACACCAACTCACATGTGGCCGGCCTGCGCAACGTCGAGCGCAATGAGTTGCTGAGCCTTTATGGAATCGTACTGGCGCTGATCGTTCTGCTGATGGCATCGGGCACCGTGCTGGTGGTGTCACTGATTCGCGAGGGTCGTGAACATGCGCGCAAGACCCGTATGCTCGAGGACCAGGCCCGCGAGCTCGACGAGACGGCGAAGCAAGCCGAACAGGCGAGCAGGGCCAAGTCGGAATTCATGGCGGTAATGAGTCACGAGATCCGCACACCGCTCAACGGGGTCGTGGGCGTGGCTGACCTGCTCGCAGACGAGCCCTTGCCGCCCGGAGGCCAGCGCCTGCTGGAATCGCTGAACGACAGCGTGCTTAGCCTGCAGGCGGTAATCGATGACGTGATCGACTACACCAAGTACGAATCAGGTGGGTTGGATCTCGACCCTCGGCCCTTCGAGATGCACCCCTTCATCACCCAGCTGACCCGGGCCTATCGGCTCCAGAGCGTGACGCGCGGCACCGCCTTCCAGGTGATCATCGAGGACGACGTGCCCGACTGCCTGGAGGGCGATACCAAGCGGCTACGTCAGGTGCTGATGAACCTGCTCAACAACGCCTTCAAGTTCACCGCCGAGGGGGCTATCAGCCTCAAGGTCCAGCGCACCGAGCGGGGAGACATACGTTTTCTGATTCGTGACACGGGCTGCGGAATTCCCGAGGACCGCCGTCAGGCTCTGTTCAAACCCTTCTCCCAGGTCGATAGCTCGATTTCGCGGCGCTACGGGGGCTCCGGACTGGGGCTGGCCATCTGCGAACGATTGGTGACCGCCATGGGAGGCCGCATCGAGTTCGAAAGCCATGTCGGCCTCGGCAGCCTCTTCTGGCTGGACCTGCCGCTGGCGAGCGCCTCCCGAGATACGGTGGACCGTCAAGCTGGCCTGCTGATATCAGGCACCGGGCGCCCTGCCCCGTCGTTACCCCAGGGTCGTATCCTCGTGGTGGAGGACCACCCCACCAACCGGGAACTGGCCCAGGCCATGCTGGAGCGACTCGGCCAGTCGGTGTGCCTGGCAGAAAACGGCGAGGCGGCACTGGAACACCTGGCCCGGGAGCCATTCGATATGGTGCTGATGGACATGCAGATGCCAGTGCTCGACGGACTGGAAACCACACGGCGCTGGCGCCAACGGGAAACGCCGGACGGCCCTCGCCTGCCGATCATCGCCATGACCGCCAACGCCATGCCCGAAGACCAGCGCCGCTGCCGCGAGGCAGGGATGGATGATGTGCTTTGCAAGCCCTTCACCCGAGACGACCTCTACCGCACGCTGCGCCAGGTGCTGACACGACCCGACGCCACGGACGGTGGTCCCCGCCCCCACGTCTTCCTGCCCCGGGCCGACTCCCCGTTGCCTCCCGCAGCCACCAAACCGCTGCTCGACGCCGAAACCCTGACCTCCCTTGAGGAGTCGCTGGGCCACGATACGCTGCGCGACCTGACAGAGCGCTTCATCGAGCGGCTGGGGGAACGTCATGCACGCATGGCCGAAAGCCTGGCTTGTGAGGATCGCACTGAGCTTGCCGAAGCGGCCCATGCCCTCAAGGGTGCCGCCGCCTCGATGGGCTGCACGGGGCTCGCCGGCGCTGCCGCCGCATTGGAACGCCAGGCCTCCGACGTTGACATACCCCGCTTGCAGGCACAGGTCGAGCATCTGACCCAACTGGGCGACTCTACCCGGGCGGCCCTCGCACGGCTGGGCTATATCGCCAGCCGTCAGGCCTGATCGTCCGGCCACATCTCCTCGAGACGACAACCAGACTTTCAAATGCTGCGCATGAGCAGGTCGCGACCTTCATCTAACGCAATACGCATAGCAAATTCTTGTACGAGTGTTGTATCATTTGATTAGCTTTAGGTCCGGGCTCACGCATCTGGCGTAGTACTCGTCGACCTTCGAGCTTACAAATGTGAGACAACGCATTGTTCTCTTTGCATTTTCACGAAAAGAGAACGGCGCCCGTACCGAGAGAGCCAATGCGGATAAAGAGTTATACAAGAGCTGTCTTTTCTTGCATTTTCTGCCTTATCTGGCTGTGGCCATTGGTCGTCAACGCTTCCTCCGATGCCACCCCCTTGTTGACCGTTGTTGCCAGCGAGATGTCTCATTCCGCGAACTCGCAAGTGACCCTGGATCGCACGGCGTTGCTGGCGCTGCCGCAGGCCAGCATGGAATCCAAGGTGCCCTGGCACGACGAATCCGCACGCTTCGAGGGACCGCTGATCAGCAGCTTGATGAAGCATCTCGACATTCGCGGAGATACCCTAGTGGTGACGGGCCTGGACGGCTACAGCACTCGCATCTCTCTGGTCGAGGCTTTCGAGACAGAAGCTATGCTGGCGCTCCGCTGCAACGACAAGCCCATCGATGTTCGTGAATTCGGGCCGCTGATCCTGCTATATCCCCAAGGACATGGGCTATCCAGTCAGCAGCTGCTGTTCCGAACCGTTTGGCAAGTCGCCCATATCACCGTGGAATAGGTGGCCAGATGATCTGCCGCATGCGGCAGCCCGCAGAGATCTCATCCTCAATTGGCAACCGGCATCATCTCTGAAACCTGACAGGTGATGGGTGATGGGTGATAGGTGATGGGTGATGGGTGATGGGTCATGAATTGCTGGCGTTTTGCACGGCTGCCCGGGGCGCCTAGGCGGGGTGGCACTGTTGAATTAACCGCTGCAGTGTCCGCCATGATACCTCCTCTCTGCCGGCGGATTGTTTGGCAAAACAGCCGTACCAGCTTTCGAAGCGATCCGCATACATCGGCCGAGAGAAAAAGTAGCCTTGGCCGGTGTGACAGCCCGCCTGTTTGAGCAGCCGGCTCTGCTCGGGGGTTTCGATCCCCTCCGCCACCACGTCGAGCCCAATCCGTCTGGCCAGCTCGACGACCATCAGGATAATCGAGTGAGCCTTGTCGTCGTCGGTGCAGTTGGCCACGAAAGACCTGTCGATCTTCAGCTGAGTGAAGGGAAGCCGATAGAGCTGGAGCATTGAGGCATTGCCGGTGCCGAAATCATCGATCGCAATATTGAAGCCCAGGTCGCGCAGTCGTGAGAGTCGCTTGACGGCCTTGTCCATGTCACGGATGCCTTGCGTCTCCGTCAGTTCCAGTGTCAGGCTTTCCGGAGGGACGTCATGAGCCTCCAGACGGCGCAAGAACTGTGGCAGGAAGTCATCAGCATCAAGCACCGCCGGCGAAAGATTGATGGCCATATCCAGGCTGATGCCCGCACGGCGCCAGCGATACTGCTGCGCCAGAGCCTGATCGACAAGTTGCCAGGTCAGGGGAATGATCTGGCCGTCCTTTTCGGCCGCCGAGATAAATCGGTCGGGAGGCACCAGACCCAGCTCGGGATCCTCCCACCTGGCAAGCGCCTCGACTCCAGTCACCCGCCCAGTCGACAGACAAAACTTTGGCTGGTAGGCCAGCAAGAAGTGGCGGCTTTTCAGGGCGGCATGAATGTCACAGGAAGCCACTGTTCCTAGCGACGCCTGCAGCTGCTCAATGATCCGCAACAGGGCGCGGGCATCAAGCGGCTTCTCGAGAATGCCCAGCATTCGCAGCCCGCAAGAGCGCCCCAATTCCACCGCCCCCATGACGCTTGCACGATCCGCTGCACTGAGCAGGATCACACGGGGTGAAAATGAACATGTCATCAGCAGACGAACCACATCCAGGCCCGTTGAACGGCCCAGACGATAGTC
>PWEV01000326.1 GCA_003553625.1 Halomonas sp. | reverse complement strand
CCCCGGCAGGCCGTCATGACGATGCCCTGGCGACCCGGGAGGTGTAGGCTGCTGTAACGGATAACATGCAGGAGGAGAGACAATGCGTTTGGCGATCATGGGGTGCGGAGGCGTGGGCGGCTACTTCGGGGCGCGCCTGGCCGAGGCGGGGCACAATGTGACCTTCATCGCCCGAGGTGAGCACCTGGCAGCGATGAAGCGTGAGGGACTCAGGGTCTCCAGCATCGAGGGCGACGTACACCTGGCCGAGGTGAAAGCCACCGACGACCCGGCCCGAGTGGGCGCCGTGGATGCCGTTCTAGTGGCCGTGAAGGCCTGGCAGGTGGCCGAAGCGGCCAAGGCGATACGCCCGATGATCGGCCCCGACACCTTCGTGGTGCCACTGGAAAATGGCGTCGAGGCCGCCGAGACCCTGGCCTCCGTGCTAGGCAGTGCCCACGTGCTCGACGGCCTGTGCGGCATTCTGGCCTGGCGAGAGGCCCCCGGGCACATCAAGCACGCCGGTGTTTCGCCCTTCGTGCGCTTCGGCGAGCGCGACAATCGCCACAGCAAGCGCGCCGAGCGGCTCAAGGCGGCCTTCGACCAGGCCCGAGGCGTCACCGCCGAGATCCCCGACGATATCCAGGTCGCGGTATGGAGCAAGTTCCTGTTCATCTGCGCCATGAGCGGCATCGGGAGCGTGACACGAGCACCGATCGGCGTGACCCGTACCCTGCCCGAAACCCGCGAGCTGATCGTGCAGATACTCACCGAGATCACCGCGGTGGCCCAAGCCCGCGGCGTAACGCTGCCCAAGGATGCGGTGGCCCACGCCATGCGCTTCGTTGATGCCCTGCCGGCGGAGAGCACCGCCTCCATGCAGCGAGACATCATGGCCGGACTGCCCTCAGAGCTGGAGGCCCAGAACGGCGCCGTGGCTCGTCTGGGTCGCGAGACCGGGGTGGCCACCCCGGTCAACGCCATGATCCATGCCGCCCTGCTGCCCCAGGAGCGACAGGCTCGAGGAGTGACGCCCCAGGCCTGAGTCCCCCTTGCGTCGGTCAATCGGCCCCCGTGCTGATCATGTGGCACGCGTCAGTGATCAATTGGCTCTTCGTGGTTGGGTGTGGAATTCGCCCCCTGAGCTGGGCAAGGATATGACCTCCACGACGACAGGAGGTATGGCATGGACGGCAGCCAGATTCTGCCCCTCGGCCTGGGCCTCCAAGCGCCCAGGCTCCTCAAGGACCAGCACCTGGATATGTCCGTACCGCCCCACCGGCTGGACCACTACGCCGAGGCCTAGCGAGGTAGCCTCTACCCCTGCCTGAGGGCGGTCAGGCTGCACCGTAAACTTGGTCAGTCGGCGAGTTCAGCGTCTATGCTATGAAGTATGAAACTATTCTCTTTGAATGCCAGCCGTCCCTTCGGCGAAAAAGTGGCCCAAGCACTGGGCATCCCGCTTGCCGAGCATGAAGAGCGCGACTTCGAGGACGGCGAACACAAGATGCGACCGCTGGAAAGCGTGCGCGGTGAGGATGTCTACGTCCTGCAAGGACTCAATGGTGACCCGGCACAGGGTGTCAACGAACGGCTCTGCCGGCTGCTGTTTTTCCTCGGTGCCATCCGCGACGCCGGAGCGGGCCGTGTCACGGCAGTGATTCCCTATATCGCCTATGCCCGCAAGGATCGCCGGACACAATCACGCGACCCGCTTACGTCCCGCTATCTGGCCATGCTGCTCGAGGCCATGGGCCTCGATGCCGTCATGGCGCTCGATATTCATAATCCCGCGGCCTTTCAGAATGCCTTCCGTTGCCCCGCCTACGGCCTGGATACAAGACGTCTGTTCGCCGAACATATCCGCGAGCACTTTGGCCAATGGCCCCTAGTGGTGGCCTCTCCCGATCCGGGCGGGGTAAAACGGGCGCAGGGCTTCCGGGAAATGCTCGAGCCCATGCTGGGTGATAATATCGGCTCCGCTTATATGGAGAAACGCCGCAGCGGAGGCAAGGTAAGCGGCACCTTGCTGGCCGGTGAGGTTGAAGGCGCCACCGTTCTGGTGATTGACGACTTGATCAGCTCGGGGGGTACGCTGCTGCGCGCCGCCCAGGCCTGCCTGAGCCGGGGGGCGAAGGCGGTATATGGCCTGGCGGCACATGGCCTCTTCATCGGCAATGCCAGCAGCGTCATCAGCGACCCCGCACTGTCCAAGGTCATTGTCACCGATACCGTTCCGCCGAGTCGCCTCGATCCCGCGGTGGTCCGCCGGCACCTCGAGGTGGTCAGTGCTGCGCCCCTCTTTGCCGAGGCCATCCGCCGCGTCCATGAAAATGGCTCACTAACCGAACTGCTTGAGGGCCCGACATAACGGCATCCTCTATGCCCGTCGAGCAAGGCAAGAATCCATGTCGGACCGGCTAGCCGAGTTCGCGACATGCCCGCAAGGCAAGGGCCAGGTACTCCCTGGCCTGCGGCTGCCACTTTTCCGGCTTACGCGGAGCTGGCTCAAGCAGGTGAGCCAGCGAGAGGCGGGCTCTCAAGCAGGCTCGAGCTGCCGTGTAAAAGGCCAGTAGTCGCCCGCTTGGACGATTCTCGAGCGCTTGAGCGCACTCGTTGATCATCTGTTCGCCGATCCAGGCTGCCCCTAGCCGCTCGCACTCCAGGCCCAGAAAGCTCAATTCGTCGAACGGATCCACCAGTCGCAGGCGACGACTGAACTCAAGACAGTCGATAACGGCCGGTGGCTCAAGCAGACACACGTGTTCCGGACGCAGATCTCCATGCCCCTCGACGATATGGCCCTGATCGGCGCGATCCCCCAGAAGACCGGGCTCCTCTTCCAGCAAACGGGCGAGACGATCGAGCATCGGCGATACCGCACCGCTTGCCAGGCCGAATTGCGGATCGACGAGCACCTCTCGATTCCTGTCGAGTTCACCCTTGAAGCGGTCCACGTAGCTGGCGGCCGTCACCTCCACCGGCTCGAGGCCCCGATAGAAATCAGCAAGCATCCCTGCGACCCGACTGACCCTTGCCTTCGAGACGCGACCTGTCGACACCGCCACATCCAGCATGAGCGGCTCGGGCAATCGCTTCATCACCACCAGCCAATCGACGACTTCGCCTTCGTCACTGATCGCCAGCCGGCCCTGCCCATCGAGTCTCAACGCGACCACGCCGAGGTAGATCTCCGGTGCCAGGCGTCGATTGAGGTGCACCTCCTCACGGCACAGGACTTCACGATCGCGCAGAAGGTAACAGTCACGATGCGGGTACACGACCGGCTTCTTGAGCTTGTAGACCCGATCCTCCGTCAAGAACACCCAGGCCATGTGGGTCTCCCTGGCCTCGACGATACCCTCGGCATCGGCATAGGCCCGAGAACTGGACAGAAAAGCGACTTTATCCCGAAGCGAGACGGTGTCTGCCGTCCTGCCCGAGGCATCGTAAAAATCATTGGCCATCGAGCCCCCTCCCAGGGCCGCCGAAGTGCATCATTCCGTCTTGGCCCACTCGACATCCGACTCGGACACCCAAACAAGCCGGGTGGCACGCTCCGATCAACTTACCAGCACCCCCCCTATCGACGGCGCACCGGATGGCACGAGCGCCATGGCCTGAGTCCTCGGCTCCGCGGGTAAGGAGGGAACACGGCAGGCGACCCTCACGTGCCAGGCACCGCCTAACCCAGTCGTCGTAGAGCCAGCGGAGCAAGGGCTTGAGTCCCGGCAGACCAATCAGCCAGGCAACCGGCTTGAGGCGTGGCACCCGACGCATCAGTAGGATATAGGCCTCGATGCCTTCCATGATGCGTCCGCCCTCTTCTTCTATATGCAGGGAGAGCAGTGCCGCCTGTGGATCAACGCCCTTCTCGCGCAGCATCTCCTGATGCCCTGTCACGTCGCACCACGCCACCTGCCGGCCGACCTCCCCGGCCCAGCGCTCATAGCGGGCACGATCCTTCCGGCAACTGGGGCAGAGGCCATGGTAGTAGACCTTGAGCGGTGGCAGGCTGGACATTTGCAACTTTCCCTCCCAATGCCTTCGACGTCGACTGTGAAACCTGTCATCTCAGTGAGGCCATCCAAGATACATAGGGACTCTACTTCCGCAGCGCCTGACCCAGCGCCGCCACCGCATCATGCAACTGCTCGGCGATCTTGTCCTCGCTATCCGCGAGCCGCTCAGGGAGAATCGCGTCACCGATCACGACCTGAACCTTGGCCGGGCGCGGCAGTCTTTGTCCCGGCGGCATGGCCTTATCCGTGCCTTCGATCCATACCGGCACCACCGGTACCGGCTGAGCACGCAACACCAGCCCCAGTCCCGGCTTGAACGGCTTGAGCTCGCCATCGGGTGATCGCTGACCTTCGGGAAACCACACCAGACTGTGCCCGCGCTCGAGGCAGATGGCAGCAAGCGAAAGGCTGCGACGCGGCGCTGACCCGGGATCGATGGGCAATACCGAGGTGGTTCGACTGAACCAGCGGGTCACGAACCCGGCATGCATCAGCCCCGTCCAACCCGACCAGTAGAGCGACTTGAGCTGTTGTCGGTCGAGAACATGTACCAAAACCAACGGGTCCAGCACGCTCAGGTGGCGCGGTGCAATGACGAAAGGACCGCCGGGGGGAAGCGAGCCGCTCACCGAGATGCGCAGCAACGAGTGAGTCGCCAACCGCGACACCCCCCACAAGCCGCTTCGCGCCAAGTGCCTGGATCGACTATGGTCGGCCAGCAGTGCCTTCTGTTCTTGGTCGAGCATATCCTCGGGATGCTTCAGGGCATTTACCAGATCCTCCCCCCTCTCCTCGGAGGCCCCGGCGGCGGCAGCAGCCTCGTTGAGCAGGTCGCGTACCGTTTGGACTCGAGAGATAGCCGCATCATCGAGATCGATGCCGGCGTGCTGCCGCAGTGACAGGGTCAGATCCACCCAGCCCAGCGAGTCGATACCCAGGTCTCGCGCGAGGCTGGTGTCCGGCGTGAGGCGAATGTCGTGGAAGCGTTCGGCGAGGTAGCGCCAGGCGCCCTCCGCAGCGGGATCGGAGAGAAGCTGCGCATCCTCGGGCGCCATCTCCTCGGGATCGATGGGCTCCGGGGCGGCCGTGGAGACTTCATCGCTTTTTTCCAGGTGTTCAAACAGCTCCTGCAGCTTGTGACGGCGCAGCTTGCCCAGACGTGTGCGAGGTAGCGGATCGAGCGCGATGCGAAGCTTTCTGGGACGGTGGTGGCTAGGAAGCTCGCCGGCCGCATCATCCACCGCCTCTTCCAGAATCCGGCGCAGCGCATCTCCCTCCGCCTCTCTGAGCACTCCAGGCTCGGGCACCACCACCGCAGCGAGGCGACCTCCCGCCTCGAGCACCCCGACTTCGCGAAGCTTGCTCGCCGCTGCAAGCGTTGATTCGACCTTCTCCGGATCGATGTTCTCGCCACCGGCGAGCACGATCATGGCGGATTTTCGGCCATGCAGGTAAAGAAAACCATCCTTGTCCAGCGAACCGACATCGCCGGTATGAAACCAGCCCTGCTCGTCGATATCCTCGGTGGTCTTGTCCGGCAGGTTGCGGTAGCCGCTGAAGACATTGGGCCCGCGCGCCAGGACTTCGCCGCGGCTCTCCCCTTCTTGGGCATCGATACGCAACTCGACGCCCGGCAGGGCCTTGCCGGCGCTTTTCAGGCGAACTCTGTCCGGCGGGTTCATGGTCAGTATCGGCGAGGTCTCGCTCAAGCCATACCCGGTAGCGACGTCCCAGCCGATGCCCCGCAGCTTGCGCGCCAGTTCAGGGTCGAGTGCCGCGCCCCCGGCGACCATCAAGCGCAGGTCGGGGCCGACACGCTGATGAAGGCTCCCGAAGAGGCGTTTGCCCAGCCGCCGGTCGAATCGCTCACGAGCCAACGTTGAGAACTGGAGCAGAACGTTGAAGAGGGCGGCAGCCAGTGCCCCACGTTCACTAACTCGTTCATGCAGAGCACGCCAGATGGCCTCGTAGAGGCGCGGCACACCCAACATCACGGTGGCTTCACCCTCACGCAGGGCGCGAACGATCTGCGGCCCCACCAGGGAGAGAGGTATGATGATGGGGGCGCCAAGAAATAGCGGGATCAGAATGCCGACCGTGAAGGGGTAGACGTGGTGAAAGGGCAAAGGCACCAGCAGCCGATCACGACTGTCGGCTAGTCCCTGGGTACACAGGGCTTCTACATTGCTGCCGATGTTGTCGTGCGTCAGAGGCACGCCCTTGGGCGGGCCAGTGGTGCCCGAGGTGTAGAAAATCGCGGCCTGATCCTGCTGTTCGGCGCGCGGCTCAATGGGGTCGCTGTCCAGAAGAGAGGCCCATCGGCGAGTGGCCTTGGCAGTATCAGCGTCGGCCTCGTCGGCATCCAGGAGATAAACCTTCGGGAGACTTTCACTGGTCTCAAGGCGGGGCAGCAGCGCGACGGTGGTAAAGACCAGTTGGGGATCGCAATCATTAAGGGCATGGTGCAAGTCCTCTCGGGGCATCTGGGTATCCAGAGGCACTATCACGCCGCCAGCCTGAAGAATCCCGAGCAACGAGACCAACCAGTCGACACTGTTGGGTGCGATGATCACAACCCGCCCTCCCCGCTCTAGCCCGGCAGCTTCGAGACCGCCTGCCAGGCGGGCGGCTTGTTCGAACACGCTCTTGCGAGAGGTGGACTCGATGCTGTCGCGACTCAGGGCGAACATGGCAGGGTGAGCGTCATCGATCCGAGCGGCGGTAAGTAGCTGATTGATGTTAGCGGCATCCATAAGCTCAACATCTCCCGATCGGCACAGAGATTTCGCTGCAGGGCGGGTACTTCAATGTCAGCACGGGCGAACAGCAGCCCTGCATCACATCTTGTTCAAGCCTTGCAACAATTTCAAGGTAGCGGCAAATCGCTGCGAGTGCGCGTGTGGCTGGTCGTTTGCTATGTAGGCACGTAACACCTCGCCCATGTAGCTCTCCTCCGGACTACCTTGCCGGGCTCGAGGACTCCGCCCGGGGAGAGGTTGTCGCGCGGGTTCACAGACGACCTCATGATCTTGGAAGCCGAACATGTGGCGCGAACCGGTAGCTTAGCGCTGATTGTTGGGGT
>PWEV01000243.1 GCA_003553625.1 Halomonas sp. | reverse complement strand
GAGCGGGGCGCCGTCGTCGGGGTCGAGGCCCTGCTGCGCTGGCAGCACCCGTTGCGTGGGCTGGTCTCGCCCGGCGAGTTCATTCCCCTGGCCGAGGAGAACCGACTGATCGTGCCTATCGGTCACTGGGTGCTGGAGACGGCCTGCCGACAGCTGGCGGCCTGGGTCTCCGACCCTGCTCGGGCGGCGCTGAGCGTCTCCGTCAACGTCAGCCCGCGGCAGTTTCGTGAATCGGATTTCGTCAGGCGCGTGCTGGAGATCCTCGAGGAGACCGGCGCCCCGGCCTCCCTCCTCAAGCTCGAGGTGACCGAGAGCCTGCTACTCGAGGCCAGGGACGAGGCGCGCAGCCGAATGCTGGAGTTGCGCGAGCGGGGCGTGCGCTTTGCCCTGGACGACTTCGGCACCGGCTACTCGTCGCTTGCCTATCTCAAGCGGCTGCCGCTGGATCAGCTGAAGATCGACCAGTCCTTCGTGCGCGACCTGCTGGAGGATGAGGCCAGCGAGGCAATCGTCGCCAGTACCATCGCCCTGGCTCAGAGCCTGCAGCTGGAGGTGGTCGCCGAGGGAGTCGAGACCGTGGCCCAGCGAGACTGGCTGCTGGCGCATGGCTGCACGGTCATGCAGGGCTACCTGTTCGGGCGGCCGCTGCCGTTGGAAGCGCTGGAGTTCGATGCCTGAGGCAAGGCGTCAGCCATCGCCGTCGTGGAGGTGGGCCTCGGCTTCCGCGGCGCTCTGGTAGATATGCGGGGCCACGGCCCGCGCCTCCAGGGCATGGCCCAGTTTGCGGCGCATGAAGCCGCTGGTGGTATAGCGCGTCACCCTGGTATAGAAACGCTCCTCAAGATCACGCACCATCGCTGTGTAGGCGCCCAGCGCCGCGTCGTCGATGCGGCAGTGGTCATAGTTGACCACCGCATAGACCCGCCGGCCGAGAGGCGCTAACCGCGCCTCCACCTCCCGCTTGATCGCGTCCACGTCCGCCGGGTCGTCGATGCGCAGGTTCTCGAGATCGATGAACAGCACCTCGCTCGCCGCGTCCAGATGGAAGCGCTGGGCCAGCGGGCGTTCGAGCAGGGACTCGCGCAGGCCCATCGGCGCCTCGAGGAAGATGCGCGGGTCCATCTCCTGCGGCGGTTCGGGCATCAGCGGCGTGAAGCCCATCTGGGTCAGGATGTCGCGCTCGAGCTCCACTCCCGGAGCGATCTCGACGAGGGCGAGGCCCTCTGGCGTCAGCGCGAAGACGCAGCGCTCGGTCACGTAGAGCACCGGCTTGCCGTCGGCGGCGGCGAGAGCGCCGCTGAAGGTGCGCTGCTCCACCTCGGCGACAAACTTGGGGTGGCCGCCCGCGGGCAGGCGCAGGGCGCCGTCGATCACCGTGAGCTCCTCCCGGCAAGCCGAGAAGGTGCCCATGAACACCACGCGACGGGCGTTCTGGCTGATGTTGATGAAGCCGCCGGCGCCGGCCAGGCGGCTCCCGAAGCGCGAGACGTTGACGTTGCCGGCGGCGTCGGCCTGGGCCATGCCGAGGAAGGCGATGTCCAGGCCGCCGCCGTCGTAGAAATCGAACTGGGCTGGCTGATCGATGATCGCCTGGGTGTTGAGGGCGGCGCCGAAGTCGAGCCCGCCGGCGGGCAGGCCGCCGATCACCCCGGGCTCGGCGGTCAGCGTCACCAGTTCCAGCATGCGTTCTTCGCTGGCGACCGCGCCGATTCCCTCCGGCATGCCGATGCCCAGGTTCACCACGCTGTTGGGCGTGAGTTCGAAGGCGGCGCGGCGGGCGATGATCTTGCGCGCGGAGAGGGACATGGGCCCCGGCGCGGCCATGGGTGCCCTGATCTCGCCCGAGTAGGCGGGGTTGTAGAGGGTGCTGAAGGTCTGCCAGTGGTGCTCGGGGTCGTCGCACACCACCACGCAGTCGACCAGCACCCCGGGAATCCGCACCTCCTTGGGGTGCAGGGTGCCGGACTCGGCCAGCCGCTCCACCTGCACGATGACCAGACCGCCGGAGTTGTGTACTGCGGTGGCGATGGCCAGCGCCTCCAGCACCAGCGCCTCGCGTTCCATGGTCACGTTGCCCAGGGTGTCGGCGGTGGTGCCGCGCAGCAGCGCCACCTGCAGCGGCAGCGCCGGATAGAAGAGGTAATCCTCGCCGTCGATCGTCATCAGCCGTACCCGCTCCTCGGTGCTGATGGCGTTGATCCGCCCGCCCTCCAGGCGCGGGTCGACGAAGGTGCCGAGTCCCACCCGGGTCAGGGTACCGGGCTTGCCGGCGGCGATGTCGCGGAACAGGTGGGAGATCACCCCCTGGGGGAGGTTCCAGGCCTGGATGCGCCCCTCGATGGCCAGCTTCTGCAGCGTCGGCACCAGTCCCCAGTGGCCGCCGATCACCCTGGCCACGAGCCCTTCATGTCCGAAATGATTCAGTCCGCGGGTCTTGCCGTCTCCCTGACCGGCGGCATACATCAGGGTGAGGTCGCGCGGCGCTCCGCTCTCCAGAAAGCGCGCCTCCAGGGCCACCGCCAGGTGCTCGGCGAAGCCGATGCCCACGAAGCCGCCGGTGGCCACGGCGTCGCCGTCGCGAATCAGCTCCACCGCCTCGTGGGCGGAGACCACCTTGCCCTTGGGGCTGAAGGGACGGTCGGTGAGCAGCGGGTGAGTGCGGCGTTCCATGGCGGGGACCTCTCGGCGTGCGTTGTCGTTGTTGTTGTCGTGCGAGGCGCTCTCCGGTGCCCTGATGCTACGTTAGCATGTCGCTCCGTTGAGCGAGGGGCGAGTCATTTGCCAAGCGGTTCTCGCTGCCTGATACTGTATGGAATTACAGTATTCAGGAGATATCCATGTCGCTCTCGCATCGGACGAGGATCCGTATCGTCGGTCGGGCCGCCAGTGAGGGGGTGGGGCCGCCACGGCCGCTGATGGGCTGTCGAGTGCGGGCGGGCTTTCCCAGCCCCGCCGACGATCATCTGGACGCCGAGATCGATCTGCACGCCCACGTGGTGAAGCGCCCGGCGGCCACCTACTTCGTGCGCGCCGAGGGCGACTCCATGCTCGGCGACGGCATTCACCACGGCGACCTGCTGGTGGTGGATCGCAGCCTGGAGCCGCTGCCGGGCCGGGTGATCGTCATCGCCCTGGAGGGGGAGCCCACCGTCAAGCGCCTGGAGCAGCGCGGTGCGGCGGTGTGGCTGGTGGCCAGCAACCCGCGTTTCGCACCGATTCCCCTGGCGGGGCGCGAGTGCGAGGTGTGGGGCGTGGTCACCCATGTGGTGCATGACCTGCTGGGGCGGGCGCCATGATCGCCCTGGTCGACGGTAACAACTTCTACGTGAGCTGCGAGCGGGCCTTCGACCCGCGCCTGGCGGGGCGACCGGTGGGCGTGCTCTCCAACAACGACGGCTGCGTGGTGGCGCGCTCCCAGGAGCTCAAGGCGCTGGGGGTGGCCATGGGGGCACCCCTGCACCTGCTGCCGCCCGATGTGCGCCGCCAGGCGGTGCTGCTCTCCAGCAACTATGCGCTCTATGGTGACATGTCGCGGCGGGTCAACCAGGTGCTGGCGGAGTTCTCGCCGGACGTGGAGCCCTACTCCATCGACGAGAGCTTCGTGGGCTTCGATGGTTTTCCCGAGGAGGGGTTGGAGGCCCGCTGCCGCGCCCTGCGCGAGACCGTGGGCCGCTGGACCGGTATCCCCGTGGGGGTCGGTCTGGCGCCGACACGGGTGCTGGCCAAGCTGGCCAACCGCCTGGCCAAGCGCGAGCCGGCCTTCGAAGGAGTCTGCCGGCTGGATGCCGACGATGAGGCGACCCGTCGGGCGCTCACCGCCTGTCCGGTGGAAGATCTCTGGGGGGTGGCTCGACGCAGCGCCGAACGGCTGGCGCTGATGGGCATTACCACCGCCTGGGAGCTGCGCGAGGCCGATCCGCGCTGGGTGCGCAGCCGTTTTTCGGTGGTGATGGAGCGCCTCGTCTGGGAACTGCGCGGCCGTTCGGCCATCGTCCTCGAGGACATGAGTGAGCCGCGTCGGCGACTGCTGGTGTCGCGCTCCTTTGGCCGACTCACCGGCGAGCGCCAGGAGCTGGAGGCGGCGGTCCGCCAGCACGCCGCCCGCGCCGGCGAGAAGCTTCGCCGCCAGGGCAGTCTGGCCCGGGCGGTGCAGGTGTTCGTGCGTACCCACCCCTTCCTGGCAGGCGAGCCCCAGTACCGCAACGCCGCCCTGGTGGCACTCCCCGGCCCCAGCGCCGACAGCCGCGAACTGCTGGCGGCGGCCAGCCGCGCTCTGGAGGCCATCTTCCTCGAGGGCTACCGCTACCAGAAGTGCGGGGTGATGCTGCTGGACCTGACGGACGCCGAAGGGACCCAGCCCTCGCTGCTGGAAACGCCGGATGACGACGCCCGCCGGGCGCGCAGCCAACAGCTGATGGCCACCCTGGATCGGCTCAACCGCGAGATGGGGCGTGATACGGTGCGCTTCGGCCTGCCCCGCCAGGGCAATGCCTGGGCGCTACGCTGCGAGCGGCGTACGCCGCGCTACACGACGCGCTGGGGCGAGTTGATGCGGGTCAAGACGGGTTGAGCAACGTCCTGGCACAATGAGGATGTTACGCAAGCCAAGCGGTGGGAAGCGGATCGCGAGTTGGCTACCCTGAAGGGCCGAGGCATCTTCAGGTTTCGGAAGTTGCTCGAATTGCCTGGTTCATCATCGTCGAGGAGATTGACTTATGCGCATGCAGGGAAAGAGTGTCATCGTCACCGGCGGGGCCAGCGGCATCGGACTGGCCAGCGTGGAGCGCTGCCTGGAAGAGGGGGCCAGCGCGGTGATCGCCGACCTTGAAGGCAGTGAAGGGGCCTCCCGAGCGGCGGAATTGAACGGGAAACACGCAGGAACCTGCCTGTTCAAGGCCTGCGACGTCACCGACACCGCACAGGTCGACCGCCTGTTCGCGGATACTGTGGACGAGCTCGGCGGCGTGGACGCGGTGTTCAACAACGCCGGCATCGGCGGCATCGCGCCCTCCGACGAGGTCAGCGACGAGGAGTTCCTGCGCATCATCGACATCAATCTCAGTGGCGTCTTCCGGGTGGCCCGGGCCGCGCTCAGGGTGATGTATCGACAGGGCAGTGGCAGCATCGTCAACTGCGCCTCCATCCTTGGCGTGTTCGGTCAGTCCCAGACCGCCGCCTACACCGCCGCCAAGGGGGGCGTGGTCAACATGACCCGTAGCCTGGCCATCGAGGCTGCCCCGCAGGGCGTGCGGGTCAATGCCATCGGTCCCGGCTATATCGATACGCCGCTGCTCGAGGCGCTGGATGACGACATGCTTCAGGGGCTGATCAACCTGCATCCCCTCGGTCGTCTTGGCCGCTCCGAGGAGGTGGCCAACGCCTTCCTGTTCCTGGCCAGCGACGAGGCCAGCTTCATCACCGGCACTACCCTCATGGTCGACGGGGGCTTTACCGCCGGCAAGTCCTGAGGCCCGCCCGCGGGCCGATCCGAACTCGGATCGACCATGAATGTCGAACGGCTGTATTCCAGGCTTTGCCATGTGATTTTTCGACAGGATAGGCCGCGCCTTACCCACTGCCGGCATCGAGGAAATGGCCCCTTGAGCGCCTTCCGGTAATGCTGCTATGGTCAGGTCGGCAGGGTTGGCAGCTAGGGTGGCCGGTTCTGTATCACGCACACCCCCTTAGCATTGCAGACTCCCGCAAATCTTCTCCATGGGAAGCGCTCGAACGATGGTAAAGTCCCAGTCCAGCATTCTGATTCGCTGCCCGTTGCCTGACGTCTATTGTTTCGTGGTGACCGACTTCGTCCGCAACTACCCTCGGTGGTCTCCCGAGGTCAAACAGCTGAAACCCTTGAGCAAGGGTCCGCTGGCATTGGGCTGGACGGCCCGACAGGTAAGGGTTGATCAGGGGCGGCGTACCGAAGCCGATTTCCGGGTCATCGCTCTCGACCCCGAGCGCCGTGTCTGTTTCAAGGGAATCAAGGATCCGTTCGTGATCAATTATTTCTTCGAACCGAACGGCGAGAGCACGCAGCTGACCTTCAGCTTCGAACTGGCGCGTCTGAGCCTGGCAATGCGGCCGTTCGAGAAACTCATACGCTTCGCGGTTCAGGATGGTACGGAACGCGTCGTGCGCGACCTTAAGGCCCTGGCCGAAAGAGAACTTGGTCAGCAAAAGACAAACTGACTCACATCCCGAGCGCATACTCCGCTGGAGACACCATGCTGTTCACCGCCGATAAAGATACCGGAATTATCCCCCACGTCCTGACTCAGATCCTGGATACCTGCGTGAACGGCGTGACCCTCTCTGACCCGGACCTGCCGGACTCACCGATTGTTTATGCGAACTCCGTCTTCGAGCGACTGACGGGCTACAGTCAGGAAGAAATCCTGGGTCGCAACTGCCGCTTCCTTCAAGGCGAGGATCGCGATCAGCCCGAGCTCGACGAGATTCGTGCTGCCCTCAAGGAGCATGCCCCCGTTGAGGTAACGCTGCGCAACTATCGCAAGGATGGGACCCTGTTTCACAACCGGCTATCGATTCAGCCGCTTCGTGATGAATCGGGCCGCTTAATCTATTATCTCGGCGTGCAATATGATGTCAGTGAACTCGTCAACGTCAGGGCCGAGGTCGATCGTCTTGAAAACATTCTGAAAGCTTCTTCGCAGGATTGATGCTGCTTCGAGCGAGTCCCCTTCGCGCTAATGGCAGCGGGCCGAGGTGGAACGCCTGGCTTGGGGCCGTAGAGCCTTTCCTGCCATCCCGCCGGGGTATCCATCCCGCGCCAGGATAACGACCTCGGAGGTTTGCTCATGTTCCCCCTCTTCTTGCCGGCGCTCAGGCGTCTATTGGTACCTGCCCTTCTTGGGCTGATGGTCTTTTCACTGAGTCAGGTGGCGAAGGCACGGGAACTCGCCACCGACCCGGGGAGCATGGTCGAGGTCGAGGTGGCCACCGTGGGCATGTCGGGCATGGCCGGGGTACCGGTAGTGCTGCTGCGCGAGCCCGGTGCCCAGGAGGTGGTCCCGATCTATATCGGCGTGACCGAGGCCCGCGCCATCCTGCGCGCCCTGCT
>PWEV01000274.1 GCA_003553625.1 Halomonas sp. | reverse complement strand
GCGGCCTGGGCGCGCAGGCGTTCGGCCATGCTGGCGACGAACTCCTCCACCTGGGCATCGAGCTCGCCCTCCTCGACCCGCTCCAGGGCGAGCAGCACTACCCGGTCGCGGTCCGCGGCGCGGCCATAGACGGGGGCGTCGCCCTCGGGGGCCGGCAGGCGGAAGACGGCATCGATCACCGCGCGGGGGAGGCCCTGAGTATCCTGGCGGCTGACGCCCTCGGCCCGCTGCCAGTCGAGGCCCTGATCATCCCCGGCGCGCAGCGCATCCAGACGCTCCCCGCCCAGTTCCATCAGCGCCTCGCGGCGCAGGTTGGCGGCCACGCTGGCCTCGACCTGATCCCGCACCTCATCGAGCGGCAGGATAGTGGCCTCGCGATGCTCGGCAACGCGCAGCACCAGGCGACGATCGTTGTCGAGCTCGATCACCTCGCTGTTGAAGCCCTCCTCCAGCACGTCGGCACTGAACGCCTCGCTCATCACCCCGGGCTCGGAGAGCACCCCCTGGCCGCCGTCACGGGAGACCCAGTCGCTGACCTCGAGGTCGAGGCCGATATCGTCGGCCACGCTCTGCAGGTCGTCGGCGGCGAAGCTCTCGTCGATCAGGCGCTGGACCCGCTGGTTGAACTCGCCGGACACGCGAGACAGCGCCAGCTCACGACGCAGCTCGTCGCGCATCGCCTCGAAGGGCTGGCGCTCCAGGCCGGTGACGGTCAGCAGGTGAAGGCCGTTGTCGGTCTCGACGATGCCGGAGACGTCTCCCTCGTCCAGGCTGAAGGCCGCCTCATCGAAGCTGTCGCCGAAGAAGCCGCGGCTGATCACGCCCAGATCGCCGCCCTGCTCCGCCGACACGGGATCGTCGGAGACCTCGGCGGCCAGGTCGGTGAAGGACTCGCCCTCGTCGAGGCGCCGACGCACCGCCTCGAGTTCGGCCTCGGCCTCGGCGCGGGTGCGCTCACCGCCGACGGTGAGCATGATGTGGGCGATGCGGCGATCGGCGTCGGCGGTGCGCTCCTGCCAGGCCTCACGCAGCGCTGACTCCTCCACCTCCACCGCCTCGGCCATCTCCTGGCGATCGATGATCACGTATTCCAGACGCACCTGCTCCGGCCGACGGTAGTTGTCGGCATTGGCGGCGTAGTACTCCTCCAGGGCTGCCTGGGTCACGTCCACCTGGTCCTCCACCTGCTCGGCGGAGAAGGTGGCGTAGCGGAAGCTGCGGGTCTGTCGCTGCAGGGTCGCCAGGCGCTCCTGCTCGCTGGGCAGGGTGAAGTCGCTGAAGGCCAGCCCCTGCTGCAGCTGCTGGCGCTTCATGTCCACGCGCAGCTCGTCGCGAAAGGCCACCGGCGTATAGCCGGCGCTGGCCAGGCGGTTGCGGAAGAGCTCGCTATCGAAACGGCCCTCCTGATTCTGGAACTCCGGCAGCGCCACGATGATCTGGTCGAGCTGCTCCTCGGAGAGGTGCAGGCCGCCGTCCGCGGCATACTGGGTCAGCAGGCGGTCGCTGATCAGCTGGTCGAGCATCTGGGCGCGCAGGGCGCGCTCCTGCTCAGGGGGCACCTGTCCGCTGCGAATGGCGCGCTGGACCTCGAGCTCCAGTTCCTGGCGGGTGATCGGTTCACCGTTGACCTTGGCGATCTCGTCGCCCCCGCCGCCGAACAGTCCCACCAGGGACTCGACGCCGAACAGGGCCATGGTCACTACCACGGCCCCCACGATGATCTTGGCGCCCCAGCTTCGGGAGCGGTCACGAATACTTTGCAGCATGCAGGCCTCGGCAACGTATTGTGTGGAAAGTGCGGTCTTTAAACCAAGACAGGCGCACCGCCGTGGGCGATGCGCCTGTAGGAGAGTCAACCATCAGTGTCACGGCAACGCGCACGTCTCAGTTGACGGAATCCTTGAGCGCCTTGCCGGCCTTGAAGCTCGGCACCTTCGCGGCGCTGATCTCGATCGGCTGTCCGGTCTGGGGGTTGCGACCGGTGCGCGCGGCGCGCTCCTTGACCTGGAAGGTGCCGAAGCCCACCAGGGAAACGCTGTCGCCCTTCTTGAGGCTATCGGTCACGGTCTCGACCATGGCGTCCAGGGCCCTGGAAGCGGCTGCCTTGGGAATGTCGGCAGACGCGGCGATGGCTTCGATCAGCTCGGACTTGTTCACACTTCACCCCTTGATTTTTCGGAATTTGGCTCTAATCGGCGCAACAACTCAACCAGAAGTCACGATCACAGCAAGGCGCATTTTATAGCAATGCGATGAAAGGACTGTCAAGCATATTACCTCGCCAGGCCCCACCATATCAGGCTTTTAGCCGGATCATGGCGAAGAAAATAATGTCAATGCGTGCTGATCATCGACGGGGATGAGGCGGCATCCTCGGATCGAGAATCCTCCGGGGGAGCCTCGGGCCTTTTGGCCAGGGCCACCTCAAGAACCTCGTCGATCCAGCGAACCGGTCTGATGTCGAGAGCCTCCTTGATATTCTCCGGAACCTCCTTGAGGTCGCGGCGATTCTCCTCGGGCACCAGCACGGTCTTTATACCACCGCGCCGGGCGGCCAGCAATTTCTCCTTCAGGCCACCGATGGGCATCACCTCGCCGCGCAGGTTGACCTCGCCGGTCATCGCCACGTCACAGCGCACCGGGCGCCCGGTGTAGGCGGAGACCATGGCGGTGACCATGGCGACGCCGGCGCTGGGACCATCCTTGGGCGTGGCGCCCTCGGGCACGTGGATGTGCAGGTCTTCCTTCTCGAAGCGCTCCGGGTCGATGCCCAGGCTCAGGGCGCGAGCACGCACCACGGTCTGGGCCGCGCTCACCGACTCCTTCATCACGTCGCCCAGCGAGCCGGTCTTGTTGATGCGACCCTTGCCCGGGGTCAACACCGACTCGATGTAGAGCAGCTCGCCGCCCACCGACGTCCAGGCCAGGCCGGTCACGCGACCCACCTGGTCGTCCTGATCGGCCAGGCCGTAGCTGTAGCGGCGAACACCGGCATAGGCCTCGATGTCCGCAGCGGCCAGCATCACGGGCGCTAGTGCGCCTTCCTTGGCCTCCTGCTCGAGCCGCTCGCGCAGCACCTTGCGGCACACCTTGGCGAGCTGACGCTCGAGCTCGCGAACACCCGCTTCGCGGCTGTAGTAGCGGATCAACTCCAGGATCGCCTCGTCGGAGAAGGCCAGCTCGCCCTCCTTGAAGCCGTTGGCGATGAGCTGCTTGGGCGCCAGATAGCGCTTGGCGATGGCCAGCTTCTCGTCCTCGGTGTAGCCCGGCAGACGGATCACCTCCATGCGGTCGAGCAGCGGGCCCGGTATGTTCATGGAGTTGGCGGTGCAGATGAACAGCGTCTCGGAGAGGTCGTAATCCAGCTCCAGGTAATGATCGCTGAAGGTGTTGTTCTGCTCCGGATCGAGCACCTCGAGCAGCGCCGAGGCGGGATCGCCGCGATGGTCCATGCCGATCTTGTCGATCTCGTCGAGCAGAAACAGCGGGTTCTTGACCCCGGCCCGGGACATGCGCTGGACGATCTTGCCCGGCAGCGAGCCGATGTAGGTGCGGCGGTGGCCACGGATCTCGGACTCGTCCCGCACGCCACCCAGCGCCAGCCGCACATACTTGCGATTGGTGGCCCGGGCGATGGACTTGCCCAGCGACGTCTTGCCGACCCCGGGGGGACCCACCAGGCAGAGCACCGGTCCCTTGAGCTTCTTGACCCGCTTGTGGACGGCCAGGTACTCGAGGATGCGCGCCTTGACCTCGTCGAGGCCGTAGTGATCCTCGTCCAGCACCTGCTGGGC
Source organism: Halomonas sp. (assembly GCA_003553625.1). Lineage (GTDB taxonomy): Bacteria > Pseudomonadota > Gammaproteobacteria > Pseudomonadales > Halomonadaceae > Halomonas. The sequence goes on along the minus strand of PWEV01000274.1, from coordinate 3,291 downwards.
ATGCACCAGGTCATGCTTCACCCGTGTGCGCTTCTTCCAGGGCACCGACACCAGCCAGTCCAGGTAGGAGCGCACCACCGTGGCCTCGGCGGAGTTGGGCGACATCATCTTCAGCTTGCCGAGCTCCTGGGTGGCCTTGTCACGGGCCTCCTTGGGCATCCCCGACTCCTCGATGGCCTGCTCGTACTTCTCGGCCTCGTTGGGCACGTTCTCGAGCTCGCCCATCTCCTTCTGGATGGCCTTCATCTGCTCGTTGAGATAGTACTCGCGCTGGGACTTCTCCATCTGGTCCTTGACCCGCGAACGGATGCGTTTCTCGACCTGAAGCAGATCGATTTCGGCCTCGATCAGGGCCATCAGGTGCTCGATGCGATCGCGGACGCGGTCCATCTCCAGCAGGCGCTGCTTGTCGTCGATCTTCAACGACAGGTGGGCACAGATGGTGTCCACCAGACGGCTCGGATCCTCGATCCCGGAGAGGGAATTGAGCACCTCGTTGGGCACCTTCTTCGACATCTTGACGTACTGCTCGAACTGGTTGAGCAGCACGCGGACCAGCGCCTCCTGCTCGCGCTCGGTCAGCGGCTCGCTCTCGCGCAGCACTGCCTCGGCGGTGGTGTAGGCCTCGGCCGCGTGGAGCTCGCCCACATCGGCCCGGGAGACGCCCTCGATCAGCACCTTGACGGTGCCATCGGGGAGCTTGAGCAGCTGCATGATGTCGGCCACGGTGCCGATGGCGAACAGGTCATCGCGGTCCGGATCATCCTTGCTGGCCTCACGCTGGGCTACCAGCAGTACCCGCTTGTCGGCGTCCATGGCCGCCTCGAGGGCTTGGATCGACTTCTCCCGGCCGACGAAAAGCGGAATGACCATCTGCGGGTAGACGACGACGTCCCGCAGCGGCAGTAGGGGCAGACTCAGGGTCTGATCGGCGTTCTGCTGCATCGCAGACGTTCCTCAAACAACGGGTGGATGACACAGGAGTGGGGGCGAGCCGGCCGCTTTGCAAGGGAAGGCCTGGCAGCGGATGGCACAAGACACGGCGCCCACATAAAAGCGCGGGAGCGGCATCGCCAAACCGGCAGTCACCGGCACTGGCGAGGCTCGCTCCCGCGTCGGGGCCCGACAATATGACGCGGGCCAGATAGGCTCAGCCGTCGGTACCGTCGCCGGCCGCTTCCAGCTGCTGGGAGTAGATCAGCAGCGGCTCGCTCTCGCCGGCTATCACCGAGGCGTCGATCACCACCTTGCTGACACCGTCCAGCGAGGGAATCTCGTACATGGTGTCGAGCAGCACCGATTCGAGGATGGAGCGCAGGCCGCGAGCACCGGTCTTGCGCGACATGGCCTTGATCGCCACTGCGCGAAGCGCGTCCTCGCGGAACTCGAGGTCCACCCCCTCCATCTCGAACAGCTTGGCATACTGCTTGATCAGGGAGTTCTTGGGCTCGGTGAGGATCTCGATCAGCGCCTCCTCGGTGAGCTCGGTCAGCGTCGCTATCACCGGCAGACGCCCCACGAACTCAGGAATCAGGCCGAACTTGACCAGATCCTCTGGCTCGACGTCGGCCAGCAGCTCACCCACGCCGCGAACTTCGTCCTTGCTCTTCACCTCGGCACTGAAACCGATGCCCCCCTTCTCGGCGCGGTCACGAATCACCCGCTCCAGGCCGGCGAAGGCACCGCCGACGATGAACAGGATATTGCCGGTATTGACCTGCAGGAACTCCTGCTGCGGGTGCTTGCGCCCCCCCTGGGGCGGCACCGAGGCGGTCGTGCCCTCGATCAGCTTGAGCAGCGCCTGCTGTACGCCCTCGCCCGACACATCCCGGGTGATGGAGGGGTTGTCCGACTTGCGCGAGATCTTGTCGATCTCGTCGATGTAGACGATCCCGCGCTCGGCCTTCTCGACGTCGTAGTCGCACTTCTGAAGCAGCTTCTGGATAATGTTCTCGACGTCCTCGCCGACGTAGCCCGCCTCGGTGAGGGTGGTGGCGTCGGCGATGGTGAAGGGAACATTGAGCAGGCGCGCCAGGGTCTCGGCCAGCAGGGTCTTGCCGCTGCCGGTGGGACCGATCAGCAGGATGTTGGACTTGCCGAGCTCCACATCACCCTTCTTGACCTCGGAGCGCAGGCGCTTGTAGTGGTTGTAGACCGCTACAGAGAGCACCATCTTGGCGCGATCCTGACCAATCACATAGTCGTCGAGGGTGTGACGAATCTCGCGGGGAGTCGGCAGACGCTCCTCGTCGGTCTCGGCATCGGCATCGAGCACCTCCTCGCGAATGATGTCATTGCAGAGGTCGACACACTCATCACAGATATAGACGGACGGGCCGGCAATCAGCTTGCGCACCTCGTTCTGATTCTTGCCGCAGAACGAGCAGTAAAGCAGCTTGCCGCCTTCGTCCTTGCCTTTGCCGTCGGCCATTCGCATACCTCTTCTCAGTTGGCCCGGCGCACGTGGCGCCCGGCCGGGCTCACATCGGCAGCACAGGCTGCCGGAGAACGGTGTCAGGACGTGATGAAATCACGCTATCAGGATGTGGGCCGCTTATCCAGCACCGCATCGATCAGGCCATACTCGGCCGCCTGTGGGCCATTCATGAAGTTGTCGCGGTCGGTATCCCGCGCAATGGTCTCGATATCCTGGCCGGTGTGGTGGGCCAGAATGGCGTTGAGCTTGTCGCGGATGCCGAGGATCTCGCGGGTGTGGATCTCGATATCCGAAGCCTGGCCCTGGTAACCCCCCAGCGGCTGGTGAATCATCATCCGCGAATTGGGGAGGCAGAAGCGCTTTCCAGCGGCTCCTCCCGCCAGCAGGAAGGCACCCATGCTGGCTGCCTGGCCGATACACACCGTGGAGACATCGGGCTTGATGAACTGCATGGTGTCGTAGATCGACATGCCCGCCGTGACACCCCCTCCGGGCGAATTGATATAGAGGTGGATGTCCTTGTCCGGGTTCTCGGATTCCAGGAACAGCAGCTGGGCGACGATCAGGTTGGCCATGTAGTCTTCCACGGGACCCACCAGGAAAATCACACGCTCCTTGAGCAGGCGGGAATAGATATCGTAGGCCCGCTCGCCGCGCGCGCTCTGCTCAACCACCATCGGCACCAGACCGCCGGCATTGTGGATCTCGAACTCGTTGCTCATCAGTGTGATGTCCTTGCATCCGGAGAATGGAAGCGGCTGGATGGGCGCGACGATCGCCGGCACGCCCACCGTAAGAAGATGAGCGGGATCAGGCCCTGGTTTCTTGCTGGCCCTCTTCCTCGCTCTCTTCCT
>PWEV01000019.1 GCA_003553625.1 Halomonas sp. | reverse complement strand
GATCACCACTATCACCGCCACATCGATCTCCACACTCATGTAAAAACCCTCCCGATACTGCTCTCCATGTGCTGGATACCCTCCAGCGGCTCCCCTTTACTCTCCCGGCCCATGTGAAAAAGCCGGTGGATGTACAGCCTTTGCTTCTCCCTGTTGATGTCCAGAACGAAGGTCCCTGGGGTCAAGGTGATCGCCGTACTCAAAAGGAGGATGCCAATACCGCTTTCGAGCTGAAAATCGTAGGCCTGGATGGAAGTAGAGGTTGCAATCCCGGGATGCAAAGCCAGAAAGGCAACCTTGTAGCTGGCCACAAACACCTTCACCAGCAGGCGCAGGAGAAACACAATCAGATATACACCACGGGAAAAAAAGCGGGGCGAGAAGACCTCCAGGTGATCCTGGGGAAGCATGGCCACCGAGAGCAGCGCACCGGCCAGGTCGAAACCGCCGCGCCGCCCCGCCTCCCGCGGCAGCGCCTTCCAGGCCAGCACCACCGCCACCGCCCCCAGCGGCAGATGCAGGGCAAACAGCCAGGGCCAGTCGGCCACCGAGAGCAGCACGCCGCCGATGGCCGGCCCCGCCGCATAGCCGCCGGCCACCACCATGGCGGAGAGCCCCAGCGCGGTGCCCAGCAGGCGCGAGGGGAAGATGGAGCGGTAGAGCGAGGGCCCGATGGAGAGCGTCGCCGCCGCCCCCAGCCCCTGCAGGGCACGAAACACCAGCAGCGACTCCAGGCTGGTAGCGAGCGCACTGCCCAGGGCGGCCAGGGTGAAGACGCCCACCCCGGCCACGTAGAGCCGGCGGCGGCTGACCAGCTCGCTGAGGGCGGCGAAGACCAGCAGGAAGGCGGCACAGCTGATCTGGAACAGGTTGGTGACCCACACCGCCCGGGAGGCGGACACCTCGAGCCCCGCCGCGATGGAGGGCAGCGCGATGTTGATCATGGTGGTATCCACCACCGCCATCAGGGTGCCGAGGATCAGCGCCAGCACGGCCAGGCGCCGCTCGGGCCCCGGCAGGCCGTCATCGTCGGGGCGGGTCTCGAAGAGTCGACTCATTCCACGTTCCATTGTGTTGATAGACACCGAGAGACCGCAACGAAGAGACCGTAACGAAGAGACCGGCCGAAGCCGGTCTCATCCTGCCAGCCTGTGGGGCGGGCTTGGGCTCGGGCTTGGAGCCTAGTCCTGGTCGAAGTCCATCAGCAGCGAATCGTCGACTTCGGAAATCTCCAGGGCCGCTTCGTCGTCGAGATCGATGGCCAGGTAGCTGTGCTCCACCTGCAGGAAGCGCTGGAACAGCGCCCAGTCGACGGGCTCCGGCCACTGGTTCTCGTCCTCTTCCCAGGCGCGCAGCTCGGTCTCGAGAATCTCGAGGTGGCGTTCGCGCACGAAGCCCTCCAGGGCCTCCGGGGTATCCATCTCCGGAATCAGATAGACCGTGCTTTCGCGTTCGACGTCGGACAGGGCGATGTCGTCATCGCCCATGGTCGGCTCGAGGGCGTTGATCCAGTCCACGAAATGCTGGGTAGGGCGGACGCTCAGGGCAGAGCGGTTGAGCAGTTTCATGGGTGTCTCCTCGACGTCGAAACGATGACCATTATGGGTGCTGGCCGCGGGGTTTACCAATGCTTCCCGACCAGGAGGCAACCTCACGGGGCTGATCCTGGAGCAGGCCTGCGAGGAGGCGCCATAAACCCTTCCCTGGGGGCTACCTAGACCATCCCTGGTCCACGGACCTCCTCTTCGGCCTGCTCCAGGCGCCCCTCGGTCAGCGGCCCCTCAATCGACTTCAGGCCTCATCGCGGGGAACAGCAGCACGTCGCGGATCGAGGCGCTGTCGGTCAGCAGCATCACCAGGCGATCGATGCCGATGCCCTCGCCGGCGGTGGGCGGCAGGCCGACCTCCAGGGCGCGAACGTAGTCGGCATCGAAGTACATCGCCTCGTCGTCGCCGGCCTCCTTCTCCGCCACCTGCTCGCGGAAGCGCTCGGCCTGATCCTCGGCGTCGTTGAGCTCCGAGAAACCGTTGGCGATCTCGCGGCCGCCGACGAAGAACTCGAAGCGCTCGGTCACGAACGGGTTGGAATCCTTGCGCCGCGCCAGCGGGCTCACCTCGGTGGGGTACTCGGTGATGAAGGTGGGCTGCTTGAGGCGGTGCTCCACGGTCTTCTCGAAGATCTCGATCTGGATCCTGCCCAGGCCCCAGCCATCCTTGACGTCGATGTCCAGGCGCTCGGCGATCTGGCGCGCGGCGGACTCGTCGGCCAGCGCCTCGGCGTGGATATCCGAGTTCATCTCGAGGATAGAGTCGAAGACGGTGATCCGCTTCAGCGGGCTGCCGAAGTCGTACTCGAAGGTCTCCAGCACCTCGCCCTCGCTGTTGCGCACGGTGTTGACCACCGTGGTGGTGCCCAGCACCTCCCTGGTGAGGGTGCGCAGCATCTCCTCGGTGAGGTCCATCAGGTCGTGGTAGTCCGCGTAGGCCTGATAGAACTCGATCATGGTGAACTCGGGGTTGTGCCGAGTGGAGAGCCCTTCGTTGCGGAAGTTGCGGTTGATCTCGAACACCTTCTCGAAGCCGCCCACCACCAGGCGCTTGAGGTAGAGCTCCGGCGCGATGCGCAGGTACATGTCCTGATCCAGCGCGTTGTGGTGGGTGACGAAGGGCCGCGCGGTGGCACCGCCGGGGATCTGCTGCAGCATGGGGGTCTCGACCTCCATGTAGCGGCGCGCCTCGAAGAAGCGGCGCATGGCGCTGATCACCGCGGCGCGGGTCTCGAACACCCGGCGCGAATCCGGGTTCATGATCAGATCCACGTAGCGCTGGCGGTAGCGCGCCTCCATGTCGGTGAGGCCGTGGAACTTGTCGGGCAGCGGGCGCAGGCTCTTGGTGAGCAGCTTCGCCTCCACCATCATCACGTAGAGATCGCCCTTGCCCGACTTGTGCACCGGGCCGCGCCCCGCGACGATATCGCCGATGTCCCAGCCCTTGATCTCCTCGAGCGCGTCCGCCGGCAGCCCCTTCTTGTCGACGTAGAGCTGGATCTGCCCGCTGACGTCCTGGATGACGACGAAGGGCCCACGCTTGCGCATGATGCGCCCGGCCACGCCGGCCTGGCGGTTCAGCGCCTCCAGCTCGTCCTTCTCCTTCTCGCCCAGCTCCTCGATCAGCTCGGCCGCATGGCTGTCGCGGCGGAAGTCGTTGGGGAAGGCGCTCTCGCCGCGGGCGGCGGCCCGCTCGCGGCGGGCGGCCAGCTTGGCACGGCGTTCGGCGATCAGGTGGTTCTCATCGTTCCGTGAAGCGCTTTCGTTGGCCATGTCGTTACAATCCTTGCTTGAGGCTGGCGACGATGAACTGGTCGATATCACCATCCAGCACCTTGTCACAGTTGCTGGACTGCACGCCGGTGCGCAGGTCCTTGATGCGCTGGTCGTCCAGCACGTAGGAGCGGATCTGGCTGCCCCAGCCGATATCCGACTTGGACTCCTCCGCCTCCTGCTTGGCAACGTTGCGCCGCTCCATCTCGTGCTCCCACAGCTTCGCCTTGAGCTGCTTCATGGCGAAGTCGCGGTTGGCATGCTGGCTGCGCTGGTTCTGGCAGGCCACCACGATACCGGAGGGCTCGTGGGTGATACGCACGGCCGAATCGGTGGTGTTGACGTGCTGACCGCCGGCGCCGCTGGAGCGATAGGTATCGACGCGCAGGTCCGAGGGGTTGATCTCCACCTCGAAGCTGTCGTCCACCTCCGGCGAGAGAAACACCGAGGCAAAGGAGGTGTGGCGGCGGCCGCCGGAGTCGAAGGGGCTCTTGCGCACCAGGCGGTGCACGCCGGTCTCGGTGCGCAGCCAACCGAAGGCATAGTCGCCCTGGACATGCACCGTGGCCGACTTGATGCCCGCCACTTCCCCGCCGGAGAGCTCGGTGATCTCGGCCTTGAAGCCGTGATGCTCGGCCCAGCGCAGATACATGCGCAGCAGGATATTGGCCCAGTCCTGGGCCTCGGTGCCGCCGGAGCCCGACTGGATGTCCAGGTAGGCGTTGTTGGCGTCCATCTCCCCGGAGAACATGCGCCGGAACTCGAGCTTCTCGAGGCTGCCCTGCATGCCGTCGAGCTCCTTCTGGACCTCGGCGACGGTGTCCGCGTCCTCCTCCATCTCGGCAAGCTCGAGCAGGTCGCGGCTGTCCGCCAGGCCCTGATCCAGCTCATCGATGGTCTGGACGATGGTTTCCAGCGTCGCGCGCTCCTTGCCCAGCTTCTGGGCATAGTCCGGGTCGTTCCAGACGTTCGGGTCCTCGAGCTCGCGGGTGACTTCCTCTAGCCGATCCTTCTTCTCGGCATAGTCAAAGATACCCCCTCAGGACATCTGTCCTCTCAGACAGGTCCTTGATGAGGTTGTGAATCGGGTTGGTTTCCAGCATGGCTCACTCGCCTGAATCTGCGGTGGAAAAGCGACCGCCGCGGCGCAGGCATCGAACCGGCGCCCCGGCGGCACGAATAGGGCTTGTGCTAAAGCTTGAGGTGTTGCGCTAAAGGACGAGCATTGTAGCGAACCTGGCGCCACCCCGCATCCGCCGGGGCCGCCCTGGCCTTTCGACCGCCCGGACGCAGGGAACCCGGCGTAGGCCGGGTTCCCTGGTCACGCTGGCGGGCGGTCGCTCAGAAGCGGTAGGTCAGCTGGGCGCCGAAGCCGTGGGCTTCGTTCTTGTAGTCGGCGGTGTAGGTCGAGGTGATCAGGCCATCCGCATCCTGCCGCTCCTGGTCGACACGCGTGCTGCGCTCGGTCAGGTAGGAGTAGGCGAGATCGACGGTCAGGTTGTCGACCGGCGTCCAGCCGGCACCGACAGAGAAGATACGACGGTCATCCGAGGGAATCCGCGCGCTGCGGAACTCGTCGCTGGTCGGCGTGAAATCCAGCGTGATACCGGCACGCAAGGCCAGCTGGGGGTTGAGCTGGTACTCGCCACCCAGTGAATAGGCCCAGGCGTTGGAGTAGTCCTGCTCCTCGAAAGTGATCTCATCACCGCTCGGGTCGGTGACAAGAATCTCGTTGAATCGATTCCAACGCGTCCAGGAAGCGCCTGCCATCAGCTTCAATCGGTCGGTCATCTGCTGTGTAACAGAGAAGTTGACGGTTTCGGGGGTATCCAGGTCCAGCTTTGCCGACTTGTCCTGACGCTCGCCGGTCAGCGGATTGACATAGATGTCTCCGTTGGCATCACGCGAGCGATAGTCGCCGGTCAGGGTGTAGCTGACCTTTGAGCGATAGGTCAGGCCCAGGGTCGTTTCCGGCGCGGGCTGGAAGATGACACCCAGGTTGTAGCCCCAGCCATCATCATCGCCCTGGATGCGAGCATCCAGTTCCTGGGTCCCAGTTACACCTATAATTGGGCCAGCTTCTGTCATACCAACAGCACCGAACGTAGGAGTGGGCACCTGGCGGTGTAGCTCCCCTTCCACCCGGTTATAGGTAATACCCGCACCCACCGACCATTGCTCATTGAAGCGGTAGGAGACCGTCGGCTGAGCGCTGATGACCGTCAGCTCGGTGTAGCTGCCGAGGTTGCGCCCGATAAAGCCATCCTCATAGTCGGTCTTGGAGCCGAAGGGGGCATAGACCCCGAAGCCGAAGGCCAGACGCTCGTTGACCGGGTGCGCATAGAAGGCAAACGGTACCAGGGTGCCGGGCACCATATCCCCTTCGGAAGAGCCATCGATTGGCATTTCGGGGCCACCGCCCACAGAACGAGTGGCGCTGGCATTGTCGATATCACTATTGACGTGCAGGTAGGTTCCACCTGCAGTCACCTGGGCGCGGTCCAGGAATGACATGCCCGCCGGATTGCCGAAGACGATGGTGGCGTCGTTGACGTTGGAGCTACGCCCGGCGTGGCCGTAGCCCTGGCCGCTGACGCTCTGCTCGTTGATCTGGTAGCCGCCGGCATGGGCCTGGCTGGCGAAGGCGGTAGCGGCGATGGCCACTGCCAGGGAAAGGCGATTGAATTTGTTCTTCATGGGGTCATATCCCTTGCGGTCTTATTTTTACGCTGGCGCTGGCGCGTCCTCGCAGCGGAGGCAGATGCGTGCAACCCCCTTTTCTCGCAATCACCCGTTAGATTCAAGGGCAAACGTTCGTTTTAATGCCGTATTAACTAATTCTTTGGTCGCACGCCTGTTTGATAAATCGAACTTTCAGTGGGTTACGCAACACCGCCACGGCCGTGCCGAAACGGCATAAGGCTATACCTCATCTGCCTTGACCTTTGGGTAACACAAGGGTTTTACACTAGGCCCAACCTGAACCGCTGCAAGGCATCGACCTGCGAGGACCCCACATGAAGGTGAGCGAACTGGCCAGGACCGCCGGCGTGACCGCCGAGACCGTCCGCCACTATGTACGCGAGGGGCTGCTGGCCCCCGAGCGCCACCCCGACAACGGCTATCAGCTCTTCGAACGGGGGGATCTGGAGCGCCTGCGCTTCATCCAGCGCGCCCGCACCCTGGGCTTCGGCGTGGCCGAGATCCGCGACATCCTCACCCACGCGGACCAGGGCGACTCCCCCTGCCCCATGGTCCGCGACCTGCTCGCCAGCCGGCTGCCGGAGATCCATGCCCGCATCGCCGAGCTGCAGGCCCTGGCCGCCCGCATGGAGCAGGCCCTGGACGCCTGGGCCGAGATGCCCGATGGCACGCCGGACGGCCACAGCCTCTGCCGCCTGATCGAGAGCTTCCCCGAGCCCCTGGGTAACACAGAGAGTTATAAAGAGCTCAACAAGGAGCGCAACGCAGCGCGCGGCAACGACGGCGGCAGCGCGCCCGGCGGTTCCCCATCCACCGAGGAGACCCAATGAACGCCCGCACCCCATTCGAACGCATCGTGCCCGGCATGAACTGCCAGGGCTGCGTGAAGAGCATGCGCGAGGCGATCCAGGCCCGGGACCCGGAGGCCGAGGTGATCGGCCCCCCCGCCGAGAAGCGCCTGGACGTGACCACCGTGCTGGACGACACCGCCCTGGACGGCGCCCTGCAGGAGGCCGGCTATCCGCCCGAGGGCCGCCCGCTGCGCCGCGAGCGCACGGTGCCCGGCATGAACTGCCAGGGCTGCGTGAAGAGCATGCGCGAGGCGATCCAGGCCCGGGACCCGCAGGCCGAGGGGCTCGGCACCCCCGCCGAGAAGCG
>PWEV01000257.1 GCA_003553625.1 Halomonas sp. | reverse complement strand
TCGGCGCCGGCGTCGATCAGCACCAGGTCGCCGTCTCGTAGCGAAGCGTGATTCTCGATGTAGTGCAGCACACAGGCATTGGCGCCGCCACCGACGATGCTGGCGTAGGCGGGGCCCGTGCCGCCCTGCCAGCGGAATTCGTGCTCCAGTTCAGCCTGAAGGTGATATTCGGCAAGCCCCGGGCGGGCGGCCCGCATGGCCCGCACATGGGCCCTGGCGGAGATCTCGGCCGCATGGCGCAGCAGCACCAGCTCCGACTCACTCTTGATCAGGCGCGACTCATGGAGCAGCGGCGCCACGTCGGCCAGTGCCTCCGGGGGGCGGGCACCACGGCGCGCCCCGGCCTTCAGGGCGGTGCGCACCTCATCGGCGATGGCCATGGCCTCGGGGCTGTCCAGAGGCAGGTAGAGAGTGCGGCGGCCGTCCAGCAGGGCCTCGAGACGCTCGCCGCGCTCGGCATTCTCGAAGGCCTGGTCCACTCCGAACTCACGCACGGTCCCCTCGGCTCCCAACCGGATGCCGGTCCAGGCCTCCATCAGCGGGTTGCGGTCCTGGCAGAACAGCACACTCTCGCCTTCCGGCCGCCCGGGCAGCAGCAGCAGCAGGGCATCGGGCTCCGGGAAGCCGGTCAGGTAGTGGAAATCGCTATCCTGACGAAACGGGAATTCGCTGTCCCTCGAACGGGTGACCAGGGAGGCGCCGGGAAGCAGCACGGCGCTGTCGGCGGGCAGCGCCGCCATCAGCGCCCGACGCCGAGCCAGGTACTCGTCGTTGGCGATGGGGGCGGGACGGGGCAGGATCTCGGGCGGCATGGAGGCTCCTCTGAATGGGGCTGGGCTGGGATAGGGATCCACTGGGACAGCGTCAGTGGCGGGTATCGTTCCCGGCATCCTCGACCTGGGGACGACCAGGGTGCTGCTCGGTGTAAAGCAACATGGCGGCCATGCGTACATGTTCGGCGAGGGCGAAGAGATCCCCCTCATTCTCGACGCTCTCCTCAAGTTCTACCTCCATGGCGGCGACCCCCTCCAGATCCTCGAGGGCCTCGCGCAGCGTAGGCGACCAGGCTTCCCGAGGAGCACTACCGGCGTCATGCACCACTTCGATGAAGCCCAGGGTCCACTCCTTGAGCCCCTGGGCGCGCTCGGCCAGGGAGAAGAGGTCGTCGGGCAGCAGAGGTTCGAAGGTGAGCTCGCTGCCTGAAAGGGCGTCGAGGGTCTGACGCCGCCAACCCAGAAAACGTTCGGCAGAGGGCTCATCGCGGGGCTGTTCGACGCCCAGGGCCAGGCAGACCTCCTCGAGCCACGCCTCGGCGGAAAGACCATGCATGGCCAGGCCGGCGCAGAGCCGCCCGTCGAGAAAGGCCGGCGACTGCATACTGCCGTGAAGCAGGAAGAGGTCAGCGATGGTGGAGAAATCCTGGCGTTCGTTGATCAGTGACATGCGAAAATCCGTGACGAGTGCGAGCAAGAGTGAGCCTCACCCGGGGCAGCGCGTTGACCGCCCCGGAAGGGCTCTCTTATAGTGAGGTACGAAACCTTTCCTTCCATGGATGTTAACGCATCGGGCCACCGGAGCGCGCGGCAGCTCTACCGGCAGGCCGACCCGGAGTTTTCCGATGACCGACGCTACGCGTCCGACCACTGAAATCACCCTGTTGGGGCGCGGCTATGTGATTGCCTGCCCCCCCGACGAGCAGGACAAGCTTGAGCGTGCCGCCCGCTACCTGGATCGCGCCATGGGCGGCATTCACTCCCAGAACAACCTGATGGGCACGGAGCGTATTGCCATCATGGCGGCCCTGAACATCACACATGAACTGCTGGAGGCACTGGACGCCCAGCGCGCAGGGGAAAGCAGCCTTGACGCGCTCAGCCCCCGCCTGGAACGCGCCCTTGTCGATGCTCCCCAGCGCTGACTTTCCCTATCGCCCCCACTTCGGGCAAGACTCGCCCCCGGCATAATCCGTTGGACGGGCCGAATGGCTCTGTTAGGATGAGATCGTTCCCTGGGGTGTTTGCCAGTCGTTATCGTCCCTCGAGCCTATGCGCAGTACCCAGGGGGCCATATGCTAGCCGGACCCGTGTGCATGTCCGCGCGTCGGAAAGCCTGACGGTTCGGCTGCGGCCACCCACCTTGAACCTATGGGTTCAGGGCCAGAACGACAGCGGCACTCTGGGGAACCTCGTCTGCCATGACCCATCTCATGACGACATCCGCCGCACCCCTTTTTCTCGATGACTTCGACGGCTCTCGACAGCTCCTGAGACGCGAGTTGCGTCGCCGCCGATGCGCCCTTACTCCGCGGCAGCGCCAGGCAGCCAGCAAACGTCTGTGCCGCTGGCTGCGCCGCCTTCCCGAAGTTCAGCGTGCTCGCCGCGTCGCGCTATACGTGCCCAACGACGGGGAGATCGACCCCACGCCGCTGATCGACTGGCTCCGCCGTCGTGGCGCCCGCGTGCATCTCCCGGTGCTCCGGCCACTTTCACGCAACCGGCTGTGGTTCGTCCACTATCACGCCGGCACCCCCATGGTAGCCAACCGCTTCGGCATCCCCGAGCCCCAGACCCGCCACGGTGCCCATCGCGCCCGACGCCTGCCCGCCTGGGCTCTGGACCTGATCCTGCTGCCCCTGGTGGGCTTCGATGACGCCGGCCAGCGCATGGGCATGGGCGGCGGCTTCTACGACCGCACACTGGCCTTCACACGTCACCCAGGCCCGCGGCCACGGCTGATTGGCCTGGCCCATGAGTGTCAGCGGGTCGAGGCACTGCCGGTGGAGCCCTGGGACGTACCGCTGGATGCCATCGTCAGCGATACCCGAGTCGTGCGCCCCTGACGACTTCCCACGCCGCAGCTCCCATGCAAACGGGGCGATGCCTGACGGCATCGCCCCGTTTACTGTCGGTCTCGGATCAAGGCGCTGACGGACCTCTTACCAACCCATGTTTCCAACCCGGGTTACCGGCTCAGCTGCCCGCCAGCGCCTGTGCGTAACCGGTCGCCACCACGCCGATGCCGAACAGCAATACCAGTGCCATGACCAGATCGGGTTTGCGCTTCATCCTGGACTCCGTAGGGGGAAACAACTGCTCGAGACTATAGGGCCATTCCACGCTCTCGACAACCACCCAGCTGCCACGTCTGCCGGATAATAAAACCCGGCAGGCGTGGCGCACGATGCGAGTCAGCGCTTACCCACGCCCGGCAAGGCCCTCAGGCCATGAACAGCCGATAGGCTGCGTTGTCGGTTTCCTTCCAGTAGCGATAGCCGATTTCGTCGAAGTGCTCCTCGACGTGAGCACGGTCGCCGTTGGGAATCTGCATGCCCACCAGCACCCGGCCATAGGCGGCACCGTGGTTGCGGTAGTGAAACAGGGAGATGCTCCAGTCGTGGGGCAGGTGGGTGAGGAAGTTCATCAGCGCTCCGGGACGCTCCGGGAACTCGAAGCGGTAGACCTCTTCATCGAAGTGCTCCTTGGGGCGGCCGCCGCCCAGGTGACGGATGTGCAGCTTGGCCAGTTCGTTGTCGGTGAGATCCTCCACCGGGTAACCTGCCTCCCTCAGCTTGTCGATCACCGCCTGGCGATCCTCTCCGCCCGGCTTGACCTGGACGCCAACGAAGATATGGGCGTTCTCCGGGTCCGCGTAGCGGTAGTTGAACTCGGTCACCATGCGCTTGCCGATCGTCCTGCAGAACTTCTTGAAACTGCCGGGTTTCTCGGGAATGGTCACGGCAAGAATCGCCTCGCGCTGTTCGCCCAGTTCGGTGCGCTCGGCGATGTGCTGGAGGCGATCGAAGTTGATATTGGCGCCACAGTTGATGCAGATCAGGGTCTGGCCCTCGACACCGGTCTGCTGCACGTACTTCTTGAGGCCCGCCAGCGACAGCGCACCGGAGGTTTCCGCGACCGCCCGGGTATCCTCGAAGATATCCTTCACCGCGGCGCATATCTCGTCGGTATTGACGGTGATGACATCATCGATGAGGTCGCGGATGATCGAGAAGGGCAGCTCGCCGATCTGCGCCACCGCCACCCCTTCGGCGAAGACGCCGACCTGGTCGAGCACCACCCGCTCACCGGCCTCCAGGGCGGCCTTGAGACAGGCGCTGTCCTCGGATTCCACCCCGATCACCTTGATGTCCGGGCGCAGATACTTGATGTAGGCCAGCATACCGGCCATCAGGCCCCCGCCGCCCACGGGCACGAAGATGGTGTCGATGGGACCGCTGTGCTGACGCAGGATCTCCATGGCGATGGTGCCCTGCCCGGCGATGATGTCGATGTCATCGAAGGGGGGGATATAGATATAGCCGTGTTCCTTGATCAACTCCTGGGCATGGGAGGCGGCCTCGGCGAAGGAGTCTCCCTTGAGCACCACACGAGCGCCTCGCGAACGCACCCCCTGCACCTTGATGTCCGGCGTGATCCGCGGCATCACGATCACCGCCTTGACGCCCATCTGCTTCGCCGCCATTGCCAGGCCCTGGGCATGGTTGCCGGCAGACGCCGCGATCACGCCCTTGGCCTTCTGGGCCTCGCTGAGCTGGGCCATCTTGTTGTAGGCGCCACGAATCTTGAAGGAGTAGACCGGCTGGAGGTCCTCGCGCTTGATCAGGATGGTGTTGTTGAAGCGGCGGGAGAGGAAGGGCGCAGGTGAGATGGGGGTTTCCACGGCCGCTTCATAGACGCGGGCCTGGAGTATCTTCTTGACGATTGATTCAAGCATCCTGATGTCCCAAGGGGAAACGCGGGTCGTGCAGAGATCTGTGCTGCACTGCGGAGGGCTACCATTGGTAGCATTGTGGTGGCCCCGAGTCCAGCGAGCATCGGCAGGAAGGGGCCCCTGCCCTATAATGGCGCCGGTTTCATGCCCCATCCTACCGTCCCACCCTGCAACCATCGGAGAGCGACCATGACCCAGGACGGCCTATCCCAGGATCAATTGAAGGACGCCGTGGCCGCGGCCGCCATCGATGAGATCAAGCCCTGGCTCGAACGCGGCACCGTACTCGGCATCGGCACGGGCTCCACCGCCAATCGGTTCATCGACCGCCTGGCCAGGCTTCGCGATGACTTCAAGGGAGCAGTGGCCAGCTCAGAGGCCAGCGCCGAGCGCCTGCGCAGCCACGGCATCGAGGTATTCGAACTCAACAGCGTAGGCACCGTGCCCTACTATATCGATGGCGCCGACGAAGTGAACGCTCACTTGCACATGATCAAGGGTGGCGGCGCGGCCCTGACCCGGGAGAAGATCGTCGCCGCCTGTGCCGAGCGGTTCATCTGCATCGCCGACGCCTCCAAGCGAGTCGATCGGCTGGGCGAGTTCCCGCTGCCGGTGGAGGTGATCCCCATGGCGCGCTCCTACGTGGCCCGGGAACTGGTCAAGCTGGGCGCCGATCCCGTCTATCGCCAAGGGGTAGTCACCGACAACGGCAACCAGATCATCGACTGCTACGAGTTCATGATCGACGATCCGGTGGCCATGGAGGCACGCCTAAACGCCATCGTCGGGGTGGTCACCAACGGTCTGTTCGCCGCTCGGGGCGCCGACGTGCTGCTGCTGGGAGGAGAGGGAGGCGTGGAGCGACTCATCCCCGTCTGATCTTGGCCTGCGGCCGAAGCGAAGGCTCACTTCGGCCGCAGAAGCCGCGCCAGGCCCTCCAGGGTGCGCGCAAGCGCTCCTCGATTGGCCGCCACCACGACGCGGCCCGCCTCGCCCAGGCGGCAACGTTCGGCAGGGTCGGCGAAGAGCTTCGCCAGAGCAGCGGCCAGCGCTCTATCGTCGACCACCTCCACCAGGGCATCGGCACCGCGCAGCACCTCGGCCACCTCCTCGAAGTTGGCAAGTTCGGGCCCGGTCAGCACCGGCACTCCCATCGCCGCGGGCTCCAGCAGGTTGTGGCCGCCGATAGGCACCAGGCTGCCGCCCACGAACGCCAGGTCGGCCGCGCCGTAGAGTGTGAGCAGCTCCCCCATGGTGTCACCCAGATAGACGGCCGTGGTGGGCTTCGGCCACTCTCCGCGAGATCGACGCGCCACTGGCATGCCCGTCTGCTCGCACAGCGCCGCCACGGCGTCGAAGCGCTGGGGATGCCGCGGCACCAGCACCAGCAGCGCCTCGGGACAGGGAGTGAGATGGTTCTCTCGCAGCCTGGCATGGGCGGCCAGCAGCGCCGTCTCCTCCCCCTCATGGGTAGAGCCTGCCACCCAGATCGGACGCTCACCAAGCCGGGTACGCAAGCGCTCACTCACCTCGAGGGAGCCGTCATCCCGGGTGATATCGAACTTGAGCGAACCCACCACGTCGATACGCTCTTCTGCCATGCCAAGCCGCGCGAAGCGCTCGGCATCGGCTGCCGACTTGGCAGCCAACCAGTCCACGCAAGCCAGCGCCTCACGCATCAGTGGGCGCAGTCGACGATAGCCTCGGAAGGCCCGCGGCGAGAGACGACCGTTGATCACCGCCACAGGCACGCCGTGCCGGCGACAGGCATGCAGCAGGTTGGGCCACAGCTCGGTTTCGAAGAAGAGCGCCAGCTCCGGCCGCAGGCGCTCGACGAAGCGTGCCGCGGCCCGGGGAAAGTCCAACGGTACAAAGCGGTGAACGAGGCGCTCATCGTCACGAGATGCCGCCAGGGCCTGCACGCGCTCCGCCCCGGTGGCGGTCATGGTGGTGAGAGTGAGACGGTGCTCGGGGTAGCGTTCGAGCATCGCCTCGATCAACGGACGGGCCGCCTGCACCTCACCCACCGACGCACAGTGCAGCCACAGCATGCGCCCGCCCGAAGGTGTCTCGGGAATGCGACCCAGTCGCAGCTCACGGGGGGCCTGGCGAGAGTCAGTGAGCGCATGCTCACGGCGAATGCGCCGCCAGATCAGCGGAGCCAGGACCAGCAGCAGCGCCGAGTAGAGGCCGCGGGGCCAGCCCATCAGGCCTCGCGATCGAGAATGGTGGAGATCATCGCCGTGGTGGAGACACCGTCCTCGAACCCCAGCACCCGGACCTCACCGCCGGCCTCGCGTACCGCCTCACCGCCGGCGATCTGCTCGGGACGATAGTCGCCGCCCTTGACCAGCACATCGGGCAGCACCGCCTCGATCAGCCGCTGGGGGGTGTCTTCGGCGAAGGGGACCACCCAGTCCACGGCGCCGAGGCCCGCCAGCACTTGCATGCGACGCATCAGGAGG
>PWEV01000304.1 GCA_003553625.1 Halomonas sp. | reverse complement strand
GCCGGGGCGGCTCAGCGACGACTCAGCACGTTGAGCGCCTTGAGCAGGTTGAGCGCCTCGCCGAGCTGATAGTCCTCGCGCAGGCGCTCACTCAGTTCGGCGCGCTCCCGCGGGGCCTCCTGGGAGCGCAGGTGGCCCTCCAGGTCCGCCTCGCGCACCTGGCGACCGCTCTCGGTCACCTCGACTCGTCCGCGTACCACCTCCACGTCGGGCTCGATGCCCTGGGCCTGGATGGAGCGGCCGTTGGGGGTGTAGTAGAGCGCCGTGGTGAGCTTGAGCCCCTCGCCGTTGCCCAGCGGCATGATCTGCTGCACCGAGCCCTTGCCGAAGCTCTCGGTGCCCATCACCACCGCACGGTGCTGGTCCTGCAGGGCGCCGGCGACGATCTCCGCCGCCGAGGCGCTGCCGCCGTTGATCAGCACCACCAGCGGCACGCTGGGGGCGGCGGTGTCCGGGTTGGCGCTGAACTGCATCTCGGTGTCTGCCAGGCGCCCTTCGGTGTAGACAATCAGGCCATCGTCGAGGAAGGCATCGGCCACGCCCACCGCCGCCTGGAGTACCCCGCCCGGGTTGTTGCGCAGGTCGAGCACCAGGCCGGACAGCGGCGCGTCGCGCTCCAGTCGACGGATGTGCTCGCCGACCTGATCGCCGGTACGACTCTGGAACTGGCTGATCCGCAGGTAGCCGAAGCCGGGTTCCAGCAGCTCGCTGCGCACGCTCTCGGTGCGAATGACCTCCCGGGTGAGGGTGACGGTGCGCGGTGAGCTCTCGCCGCGACGCTGGACGGTCAGCTCGATGCGGGTGCCCGGCTCGCCACGCATCAGGCTGACCGCCTCCTGAAGCGATAGGCGCTCGGTGGGCGTGTCGTCGATTCGCAGGATCTGGTCGCGGGCCTGGAGTCCGGCGCGGGAGGCCGGGGTATCGTCGATGGGGGTGATCACCATCAGCTGACCGTCCTCCACCCCTACCTCGATGCCGATCCCACCGAACTCGCCCTGGGTCGACTCGCGCAGGCTCTGGAACTCTTCGCGATCCAGGAAGGCGGAGTGGGGGTCTAGCTCGCTGAGCATGCCGCGCATGGCGTTGCGCAGCAGGGTGGCGTCGCCCACTTCCTCGACGTAGGCGCGCTTGATGCGCTCGAACACCTCGGCGAAGGTCTGTATCTCCTCTACCGGCAGGTCATCGTTCACTGCGCTGTAGGCGGGCAGGGGGAGCGCCAGCAGGGCGACGGGAAGCAGCAATGCCAGCAGGCGTCGCGGCGAGAGGGCGAGGCCGGCCCTGCGAGGCATGGGAAGCGCTGGGGTCATGCGATCTCCGCTGTTCCGGGACGGTAAAGGCCCAGCATAGCCCGCCGGCCCCGGGCAGGGAAATAGCGTGCCGCTCAGCGCGTGGCGATCCACGACTGGGGATCGATGGGATCGCCGCCGCGGCGCACCTCGAAGTAGAGGGCCGGGCGAGGGTGGCCGCCGCTGCTCCCCACCGCCCCCAGCACGTCGCCCCGGGAGACCGCCTGGCCCACCTGCACGCCAAAATGCTGCAGGTGGGCGTGCAGGGTCATCACCTGATCACCATGGTCGACGATCAGCAGGTTGCCGAAGCCGCGCATCCAGTCGGCGAAGACGACGCGACCGGCGTGCACGACCCGGATCGGCGTGCCCTCGGCGGCCTGGATCAGGATGCCGTTGTGGTGTACGCCGTCGCCGGCCCGGAAGCGGGAAGTGACGCTGCCCTGCACGGGCCAGGGCAGGTCGCCCCGGGTCTGCTCGATGGCGGTGGAAGGGGGGGGGCGATCGAGCCGTGCCAGCTCCTCCTGGATCTGGCGCAGCACCCGCTCGGCGTGGGCTCTGTCCTGCTCAAGCTCTTCCAGGCGGGCCTGTTCGCTGACGTAGCGGCCGTCCAGTTCGGCGACCAGTTCGGCGCGTTCGTGCATCTGGTTGGCCAGGTCGCCGGAGCGGGCGGCCAGCTCTGCGGCAAGAGCGTCCAGGCGCTTACCGCGGGCCTCGAGCTCGCGGCGGGTCTCGCCCAGGGCGGTATTCAACCGGGCCAGTTCGTCCAGGCGCTCGTTGCGGGCCCTGGCCAGTTGGTTGAGGTAGTGCTGCAGGCGGTCGAGGCGTGCGGGGTCGTCCTGGTTGAGCAGCAGCTTGAGCTGAGGGCTGCGGCCCAGGCGATAGAGGGCATCGAGCTGAAGGTTGAGCGCGGCGACCTGATCGGCTCGCTCCGCCTCCAGCAGGTCGCGTCGGCGCTCCAGTGTGACGATCTCGTCGCCTAGCTCGCTGCGCTCGCCCTGCAGGACGTCGAGGCGACGATGGGTCTCGGCGAGGGCCGTCTCCACCCGGCGAAGCTCCTGGCTGGCCTCCGCCTGGGCCTCGCGCGTCGTGGAAAGTCGGCGTGAGGCGCCCTGGATCTCGCTGCCGATGGCGTCGAGCCTCTCCCGCGCCGCCTGTTCGCTGGGCTGGGCGGCCAGCGGCGCGGCCAGGCAGAGGACCAGCAGTGCCGCCGCGAACCGGCCGGCTCGCCGGGGAAGGCAGAAGAGGCTGGCCATGGATGGGCCGGCCCTCTTCAGGAGGCCGCGTCGAAGTCGATCAGCACTCGGCCGGTCATCTCCTCGGGCACCGGCTGGTCCATCAGGGTCAGCAGGGTCGGAGCGATGTCGCACAGGCTGCCGTCGCCCTTGAGCCGGGCCGAGCGCTGGCCCACGTAGATCAGCGGCACCTCGAAGGTGGTGTGGGCGGTCTGGGGGTTGCCGGTCTCCGGGTTGACCATCTGTTCGGCATTGCCGTGGTCGGCGGTGACCAGGCAGGCGCCACCGACCTTCTCGATCGCCTCCACCACGCGGCCCACGCAGCCGTCCACCGTTTCGATGGCCTTCACGGCGGCATCGAAGTCGCCGGTGTGGCCGACCATGTCGCCGTTGGCGTAGTTGCAGACGATCAGGTCGTAGTCGCCGGACTCGATGGCCGCCACCAGCCGGTCGGTGACCTCGGCGGCGCTCATCTCCGGCTTCTCGTCGTAGGTCCTGACCTCCTGGGGGGAAGGCACCAGGATCCGGGTCTCACCGGCGTACTCGGCCTCGCGGCCGCCGGAGAAGAAGAAGGTGACGTGGGCATACTTCTCGGTCTCGGCGATGCGCAGCTGGGTCAGGCCGCGGCTCTCCATCACCTCGCCCAGGGTGTTGGTGAGAGACGCCGGCGGGAAGGCCGCGGGGGCGGGAATGTCGGCGGCATACTGGGTCAGCATCACCAGGCCGTCGGCGGCGAGGCGCGGGCAGACGCGGCGTTCGAAGCCGCCAAAGGCGTCCTCGACGAAGGCGCGGGTCAGCTCCCGGGCGCGGTCGGCGCGAAAGTTCATGAAGATGGCGGCATCGCCATCCTCCAGCACCACCGGGGTGCCGGCGGGGCGGATGCTGGTGGCGGCGACAAACTCGTCGGTTTCGCCCCGCTCGTAGGCGGCGCGCAGGCCCTCCTCGGCGCTCGCCGCCTCGAACTCGCCAACGCCCTCGGTGAGAAGGCGATAGGCCCTCTCGACGCGGTCCCAGCGGTTGTCGCGGTCCATGGCGTAGTAGCGGCCGATGATGGAGGCGACGAAACCGTGGTCGGCACCGACGAGCTCGGAGAGCCGCCGATTGGCCCGCTCCAGCGACGCCAGGGCGCTCTTGGGCGCCGTGTCGCGCCCGTCCAGGAAACCGTGGACGTAGATGCGCTTCGCGCCCCGGCGGGCGGCCAGCTCGGCCATGGCGATGAAGTGGTCGTCGTGGCTGTGCACGCCGCCCGGGGAGAGCAGGCCCAGCAGGTGAACCGCGCGGCCCGCCGCCACGGCGGCATCGATGGGCGCGGTCAGGGCGGCGATGGTGTCCAGGTCGCCGTCCTCGACCGCCTTGGTGATGCGGGTGAAGTCCTGGTACACCACGCGTCCGGCGCCCAGATTCATGTGGCCAACCTCGGAGTTGCCCATCTGGCCCTCCGGCAGGCCAACGTGGCGGCCGTCGGTGTGGATCAGGGTGGCGGGGTGCGCCTGCTGCAGGCGGTTCATCACCGGGGTTCGAGCGGCCAGCACGGCATTGTGGGCGGCGTCGGGGTTGTGACCATAGCCGTCCAGGATGATCAGGGCGACAGGGCGAGGGATGCTCTGGCTTGCGGGCTGGGTCATGGGGCTCTCCTCTAGCGTTGCGGGCGACACCTCCATGCCCTGAACGGCTCGCGGTGCAGGCGCGGTACCGGGGGGCTGCCCGGGGGCAGGCGAGATGAGGGCGGGGTCGCGGCCGATGGCGGTTTGCGGCATGATATCGCATGGCGCCGCCGGGCGTCATTGCCGGCCGCACCCCGCGGGACGTCGTGTATACTGACCGCCGTTCAGTCGGCGGGCCTGTATGGCCCCGGCCTTTTCCCTTCGTGCACCGAGACAAGAGTTATCTGGACCCATGATCGATCAGCTGTTTGAATTCGTGCAGAACCATCCGCTGCTGGTAGGCGCCTTCCTGTTGGTGCTGACCGCCTGGATCCTCTATGAGGTCCGCAACAGCAGTGCCAACGGCGTGACCTCAAGCGAGGCGACTCAGTTGATCAACCGCGAGGATGCCGTGGTGGTGGATACCCGCGATGCCGACGCCTTCAAGGCCGGCCATATCGCCGGGGCCCGCAACATCCCCCAGAGCCGTATCGACGAGCGGATGGGGGAACTTCAGAAGGTCAAGGAGAAGCCGATCATTGTGGTCTGCAAGTCCGGGCAGACAGCGGGAACCATCGTGGCCAAGCTGGCCAAGGGCGGCTATCCTCGCGTGCTCAAGCTCAAGGGCGGCATGATGCAGTGGCAGGCCGACGGCTTGCCCGTCGTGCGCAAGTAACCTCACCTATCGCCTCAACTTCGTTTACCGAGTCAAAGGACCTTTCCCCATGGCGGAAGAGAACAACCAGAGCACCGCTGCCGGCAACCCGGCGGCCGACCAGCAGGACAAACCACAGCTGCAGTTCTCCGTGCAGCGGATCTACGTCAAGGACCTCTCCTTCGAGGCACCCAATTCGCCGGCGGTCTTTCAGCAGCCCTTCAAGCCGAAGGTTGGCCTGGACCTCAACACGTCCAGCCAGCAGGTGGGCGAGGGTCTCTATGAGGTGGTAATCAAGGTGACCGCCCAGGTGACCCATAGCGAAGAGGGCACCACCTCCTTCCTGGCCGAGATCGAGCAGGCTGGCCTGTTCCGCATCGCCGGCATCGAGGGTGCCCAACTGGACCACACCCTGGGCGCCTTCTGCCCCAACGTGCTGTTCCCCTACGCCCGCGAATGCGTCGATAACCTGGTCAACCGCGGTGGCTTCCCGCCCCTGATGCTGGCGCCGGTCAACTTCGAGGCGATCTACGCCCAGAAGAAGAAGCGTGAGGCCGAGCAGGCCCAGCAGCAGGGCGCCCAGACCACCCAGTAAAGGATAGCCGGTGGCCCTGTGGTGATGATAAAGAAAGCACCGCGCATCCACGTCGCCGCCGACTTCATCGTTGGCGGCGACGTCGTTCTACCCGAGGGCCCGGCCCGGCACGTGGCGAGGGTGCTGCGCCTGGGCGAAGGGGACGCGCTGCGCCTCTTCGACGGTGCCGGCCAGGAAGCCCGCGCCGTGCTGATGGAGGCCAGCCGCAAGCGAGTGGTGGCGCGCATCGAGTCCGTCGAGCCGGGCGGCGGCGAATCGACCCTGGCCGTCCATCTTGGCCAGGCGATCTCCAAGGGAGATCGCATGGACTACGCCATCCAGAAGGCCGTCGAACTGGGGGTGGCGGCCATCACGCCGCTCTACACCGAGCACGGTGACGTGCGCCTCAGGGGCGAGCGCGAGGCCAAGAAACTCGCACATTGGCAGGCGGTGGCAGCCAGCGCCTGCGAGCAGTGCGGTCGCACCCGGGTGCCGCCGGTGCATCCTCCCATGGCGCTGGCCGACTGGCTGGCCGAGCGCGACGAAGCGCTGCGTCTGGTGTTGCACCCGGCCACCGATTCCGAGTCCAAGGCCCTGCTGGAGTGCGAGGCCGCCCCGGCCAGCGTGGCCCTGGTGATCGGCCCGGAAGGGGGGCTCGCCGAGGCCGAGCTCGGGGTCGCCCGAGACCGGGGCTTCGCACCGCTTTCGCTGGGACCGCGAATCCTGCGCACCGAGACCGCCCCGGTGGTGGCACTCAGCCTGCTGCAGCACCGCTTCGGCGACCTTTGAGCTTCGGCCACCCTATATGAGGAACCCTCCATGTCCGATTCCCGCGACAGCCGCTCCGACCGCCCCGCTCCCGGCAGGCGCTATCGCGCACCGCGGACCGTCGTAGGCGAGGTGGCCTACCTGGAGGTGGTCACCGTCAACGAGACCGGTGCCTTCCTCGACTGGGGCCATCCCAAGGATCTGCTGCTGCCCTATGGCGAGCAGCGTTTTCGCCCCAGCGTGGGCAAGCGTGTGCTGGTGAGAATCTACGAGGACCAGCAGGGCCGGCCGGTAGCCTCCCAGAAGCTCGATCGTTTTATTGCCGACGAGGCCCAGGGCCTGGGGGCAGGTGACGAGGTGACGCTGGTGATCGCCGATCAGACCGACCTCGGTCTCAAGGTGGTGGTCGACCACCGCTGCTGGGGATTGCTCTTCCGCGATGACATCACCCGCCCGCTGCGCCGTGGCCAGCGCCTGACCGGCTACGTGAAGCGTCTGCGCGAGGATGGCCGCCTGGACCTCTCGCTACTGCCGCCGGGGTCGGCGCGCCTGGACGTGGTGGGTGAGACGGTGCTCAAGGTGCTGCGTGAGAGCGGTGGCTACCTGCCCCTGGGCGACAAGAGCGACGCCGCCGAGATCAAGGCGCGGCTGGGAGTGAGCAAGAGCGCCTTCAAGCAGGCCATCGGGCGACTCTACAAGCGGCAACTGATCACCCTGGAGCCTACCGGCATCCGACTGGTGCCTAGTGGGGAGTAGCCTGTTGGTGCGCCCGCCACCCCTGCGGCATACTGGCCCCATTCACTCTCCGGATCGGAACCCCGACGTCATGAGCGAACGCGCGCTGAAGATCGGCGTGGTGATGGACACCATCGCCCACATCGCCTACAAGAAGGACACCACCCTGGCCATGCTGTGGGCCGCCCAGGAGCGCGGCGCCTCGCTGCACTACCTGGAGCAGGAGGACCTCTTCCTGCGCGATGGCCGGTCCTACGGCCGCCTGCGCGACCTCGAGGTGCATCGCGATCCGGCCCACTGGTTTGATCTCGGCGAGCCCGAGGCGCGCCCCCTGGCCGAGCTCGACGTGATCCTGATGCGCAAGGACCCGCCGGTGGACGCCCACTTTCTGAATGCCGTGCACCTGCTCGGCTTCGCCGAGCGCGAGGGCGTGCTGGTGGTCAATCCCACCCGGGCGCTGCTCGAGTGCAACGAGAAGCTATTCGCCCAGCAGTT
>PWEV01000074.1 GCA_003553625.1 Halomonas sp. | reverse complement strand
CCGCCGCGGTGATCTGCACGATGATGAACATCAGGTTGCGGATCGACTCGTCCCAGCCGATCACCTGGGCGCCGTAGATGAAGGCGAAGGCGATGATGATGTAGACCCCGGCCATGGAGAAGAGCAGCGAGACCAGGAAGATGCCGAGGTCCCGAAAGCGCCTCAGCTCGTGCAGGGTGGTGGAAACCCGCTCCCAGGCGATCTCCCGGTAGGGCTTGCCCGGCGGCTGGGGGGTGCCGCGCTCCTTCACCCACAGGAAGGTGGGGATGGCGGTGACCAGGAAGAAGGCCGCCGCGAAGGGTCCCACCCAGCGAATGCGTTCGAAGTTCTCCGCGGTGGCCTCGCCCAGCACCACCAGCGTGAACCCCGCGGCGAAGAGCCCGCCCACGTAGCCCAGCGCCCAGCCGAAGCCGGAGATCTTGCCCAGATCCTCGGGTGGACCCAGGTCGGGCAGGAAGGCGGCGATGAAGGACTCGCCCATGGAGTAGGCGTAGTTGGAGACCACGATCAGCAGCAGGCCCAGCAGCACGTAGCCCGGCGCCACGAAGTAGAGCATGGCGGTGGTGGCCACGGTGGCCAGATAGCTGACGAACAGGAAGCGCTTCTTGGCAGCCTGATAGTCCATCACCGCCCCGCACAGGGGGCCGGTGACCACCACCAGCAGGTAGCTCACCGCCAGGGCCAGACTCCACAGGAAGTTGGCCAACCGGAAGCCGTCGCCGCGATCGCCCACGATCACCGTGGTGAAGAGTTCGCCGAACACCACGGTGATGATCAGCAGGGTATAGGCCTGGTTGGCGAAGTCGAACATTGCCCAGCCGAAGATCTCCTTGCGCGAGGCACGAGGTGTCTTCGGCACCGCGTCTGTCAGGCTCATGCGTGACGTCCCTGTGAAAACAAGGACATCACCATAGCAGCCCCTTCCGGCCTAGACGAGATCGCGGGGGATGGTCTCATCCCAGGTCCGCGCAAAGATCCGGGTATCGCCCTCCCAGGCATCCAGGGTGGCGCGAAGGCGGAAATTGTCCGCGTCGCTGGTCATCAGGGTGCGGGTCAGGGTGCGCACCTCCCAGTCGCCGCGCTTGAAGCTGCGTTGCCATTCCGTCCAGCCGCTGAGGCTATCGTAGCTGCCGTAGGAATATTGATAGCGCTCGGTGACCCGGGCTGAGATCTCGAGATCGATGTCGTCGATCCGGTAGCGCCCCTCGTCGTTGATCACTTCCAGGGTGGTCCGATCGTTGGCCAGGTCGCGGATCACCTGCCAGCTCTCCTGGGTCGGCTGCAACAGCGTCTTGGCCATTGGCGACGCGCCCTCCGGCTCGCCAAAGGCCGGCAGCGTGGCCTCCTCGGCGGGTCGCGGCGCACGCACCGGCAGCACCAGGCGACAGCGACCAGGCAGAATGGTCAATCGCACCGGATTGGGCGCCGGCCAGGCCAGCGGCCAATAGCTGGTGGAGAGTGCCAGACGGATGGCGTGTCCGGCGGCGAACTGCTGGGCGATGTGCTTGAGGGGAATGCTTACCCGGTAGCGCTTGCCCGGCTCCAGGGGTTTCGGAAACTCGTTGCTGTCGCGGTGGGTGAGGTTGAGCAGGCCATAGGAGACCCGAGTGGCCTTGTCGTCCTCGGCGATGTCGGATAAACGCAATGCGACCATGGCCACGGGCTGGTCGGCGGAGATCTCGAGCTCGACCGTGGGCGCCCCAAAAATCTCCAATGACGCATCCAGGCGAGGTGTCTGAAAGATCAGCGAGCCGCCATCCTCGTCGCGCTGGTCGTGGGGAAGGTCCGGCGGAGCATTGTAGGAGCACCACTTGCCGGCATAGAGCCCCACCGAGAGCGGCGAGCGGATGTCCAGGGTGGAGTCGTCATCCTGGCCGTCGGCTTCGGGCAAGAGATCATGGCCCGCGGTGAGGCGAAACGAGGCTGGCAGGATATTCGGCGATGGCCACGACGGCTCGGCGATCCAACGACCGGGGCGCTCATCGTAACGCGCCGAGGGTGGAACCGACTCCTGCATCCAGACCCGCACCATGGGTTCGTCCATGATCCCGGTGTCGATACCCTTGAGCCAGTGGTCCCACCAGCGCAGCGACTCCTGCAGGAAGCCGATGGCCGGCCCCGGCACTCCCAGGTGCGGATACTTGTGGGCCCAGGGGCCGACCAGCCCCTTGCGCGGCACCGAAAGTCTCTCCAGCACCCGAAAGACGGCATTGCAGTAGCCATCAGCCCAGCCGCTGACCGCGTAGACCGGGCACTGGATGGCCGAATAGTCCTCGCACACCGAGCCGTGCTTCCAGTAGTCATCGCGACGCTGATGCGCGAGCCATTGAGAGAGCCACAGGCCGCTGCCGTCCAGTCGCTCCAGCCACATCTCCCGCCAGCGCTCCCCCACCAGATCAGGATCCGGCGGGCAGGCGTTGCCGTCGAACATGGTCGAGGCCCAGGAGAGGTTGTCGCCCAGCAGGCAGCCGCCCATGTGGTGGATGTCGTCGGCGTAGCGGTCATCGGTGAAACAGAGCGTGATCACCGCCTTGAGCTGGCGAGGCCGAAGGGCGGCGATCTGCAGGCCATTGAAACCGCCCCAGGAGATGCCAATCATGCCGACTTCACCGGTGCACCAGGGCTGGGCCTCGAGCCAGGCGAGGATTTCCAGGCCATCCTCGAGCTCGCTGGGCAGATACTCGTCGGTGAGCACGCCATCGGAGTCGCCGGTGCCACGGATGTCGACCCGCACTCCGGCATAACCGTGACCTGCCCAGTAGGGGTGGCTCTGGACGTCGCGCTCGGCGGTGAGGTCGCGCTTACGATAGGGCAGGTACTCCAGGATCGCGGGCACCGGGTGTCGGTCGGCATCCACCGGACGCCAGATCCTGGCCGCCAGGCGGGTGCCGTCCGCCAGGGGGATCCAGGTCTCCTCCTCCTGCACACGGCAGGGAAAATCGGTAACGATACGCATGGGCCTGTCCGTCTCCTTCCTTGTGGTCTTGCGTGCCGCTCTCGGAAATCTCAGCCCTGGATATCGTCGAACTCGAACGCCAGTCTTGCCACCAGACGGTCGAAGTCCGCGACCAGCTGCTCGGCCGACGACGCGCCCAGATAGACATGTGCCAGTGCAAAGCTATAGGCGTCCTGCTCGGGCAAGGAGGAGAGGCGCTGCCCCTTCTCTACCTGCACGGCGATATGGCAACCGGGGAAGTCGGCCAGGAGTTCCGCGAGTTCCGCGTCCGTGGGGACCCGAGTCACCACCGCGTCGGTAAAGAATACCCGGTGGAAGAACTTGGCCGAAATGGGAAATTCGCCCTTGCGACGAGGCATGTCGGGGCGCCGTCCCAGCCCGAGATCAATGGTGACCTGCTGATTGCTGACCCCGTCCACCTTCTCGAAGAGGTCGCAATGGGACTGCGATATGCGGGTGTTGATCTCCAGCAGCCAGACGCGCCCCTGAACCTCGTCCCAGAAGTACTCGACGTTGAACGCGGCGTTATCGTAGCCGACATGGGCCATGACGGTGTCGGTCAGCTCGACCATGATGGCCTGGATATCCTCGGGCAACCCAGAGGGATAGCGGTAGTGGAAGAAACTCAGCACGTGGGGGTAGCGCAGCGAATCGACGATACCGTAGCTGACCACCTCCCCCTCGAAGACGTAGCCTTCCACGGTGCACTGCCAGCCGCCAATGATCTCCTCGGCCATACAGAAGTGGCCATCCACGGCGGCGATTTCCGAAGGCAGGTGGGCATGCTCCAGCACCGTGTTGAAGGGATCGGCGATGGTGCCGATGGAGTCTCTTAGCTGAGCGATGGCATGGTAGAAGTCCTCCGGGGTGTCGATGCGAAAGCCGAGCCGCGAGCCGGAGGACTTGATCGGCTTGACGAAGAAGGGGAAATAGAGCCCCGCTTCGCCGATGCGCGTCATCGCCTCGTCATCGAAGGGATCGAAGGCGGTGAAACGAGGAATGTGATCGGGGATCACCTCGCGCTGAACCCGGCGACTCCAGTACTTGTGCTCGCACTTGAGCAGACTCTCGAGGGAAGTGCTGCGCGTGTCGAAGCGCTTGCAAAGAATCGGCAGCATGGTCGAGACCGGAAAATCCATGTAGCCCACGATGGCATCAATGGACCCCTCGAAGGCCTCAAGCTCGGCAGTGGCCTCCTCCAGCATGGCAGCGATATCGAAGATCTCGGTATCGTAGACGGCCGCCGGCGCAATCAACCCATGGAAGCGCCAGCTCTCGGCCCCGCGCAGGGTCTCGAGACGCTCGCGGTTGAAGTCGTTGAGCCCTATCACGAAGATATTCTTGTGCTCATTCACGAGCTGCTCTCCCAGGTTGGCAAAGGCACCACACCAGGAGCATAGCCCAGGTTGCCCGGGTCAAGTTCCGCCGGACCGCTTATCTTCCGGTTTGCCATCGTCAATCGATGGTGTCGTATTGCCCCGCTGAAGACGGTCGATGGCCGACCCTCCGCGCCGGGACAGGTCGGCCAGGCGATCGATCTGGGCGTCCAGCCGGGGAAGGGCCTCCTGGCGATAGCGTGACAGGTCATCAATGGCCCCTATCACGTCGTCGAACGCCTCTTCGAGGGCCTGCATGTCCAGCATCGCCGAGGAGGCACGCTGCTGAATCTCCACCCCCTGCTGGCGCAGGGCGCGAGCGGTGCCACCGATCATGGTCGAGGTGGTGGTATTGAGGGCCTCGACACGGTCCAGCACCAGCCGCTGGTTGGCCAGGGCAAGGGCCACCGTCACTGCCACCGTCAGGGCCGAGACGGTGACGTTGATGGCACGATCGACGCCGCGTATCAGCTCTCGGTTATTGCGGATGACCACTTCGAGTGCCAGCACCCCCTGCTGGCTCACCGTCAGCTGCTGCTGAAGGTCGAGGACGCGCTGACGCAGCGGAAAGAGCAGTTCCTCCTCGAGAAAGCCTCGCAGGGGGTCCGACTCGTCGCGTCGTGCAATCGCCTCCTGCAGGCGCCTGTCGATCAGGCGGCCCAGGGCAACCTGACGCTCCAACTGGCCCAGGGTCTCACCCAGCGCTGTCTGATCGTCGCTCAGCGTCAGGTTGTCGCGACGCAGCATGTCTCGCCCCGCCTGCAGGTCGGCGATGATCGCATCCAGTGCCTCTTGGGCGTTCTCGAACTTGTGGAAATATCGCTGCAGGCGGCTGCCGACGCCGGGAATAATCGCCATCAGGCGATCCAGTGGACCCGGCGAGAGCCGGTGCCGGGAGGGGTCGAGCCGGTGCATGCGCTCACGAAGCTCGAGCAGCGACTTCGCCACCGCTCCGCCTTCGTCGCCCTGGTGGGCCAGCTGGCGAAGGGGGGCATCCAGCATGGCGCTGCGATGAGCGGCCTGCTGCTGCAGTTCCAGCCCCATCTCATCGACGGCCCGGCGCTGGCGTGCCAGCGATCCTTCCTCGCCGCCGCGAATCACCTCCGCGACAAACTCATCGGCCATGGCGGCCAGGGTGGCATCGCCATCCGAGACCTCGGTGTCGCCCTCCTCGGTTGTCGGTGCGCCAAGCTCACGGGCGATCTCCTCCACCGGGGGCAAAGACAGACGGGGTTCACCTGCGGATTCCTGATTCATAAGCACCTCTCGAGATGTGAAACACCCTTGGCCACTGGCCGGTAGATCGAACCGATCTTTCCTCCCGTCACCCGCTTCCATGACCGTACCGATCGGCCCCCTCGACAAAACGGCTCAGTTCTTCGAGCGCCCTCTCGGTGGTCAAGGATGCCTGGGGGCGCCCGGTCTCGATACGCGCCATGGCCACGGCCGTATCGTCGAGAACGGTCAGCGCCGACTCGTTGCGCGCGGTGAGTTCGCCCAGCCGGCGCTCGGTCTCTTCGACCAGTTCCAGGCGCCGCATCAGGGCAGCCCGCTCTTCCTCACCCAGCCGCTGGCCAGCGGTGGCGAGGCGACGGCGCACGAAATCAGCATCCACGCTGGCCACCCCGCGGGCCTGGGAAGCCATGGCGTTGAGAGTGTCCACCGTGCCAAGACAGACCTCGGCCACCAGGCCTCGTGCCCGTTCGAAGGCCAGCTCACCGCTGTCGAAACGACCACTCAGCACGGTCAGCACATGGCGATAACGGCTGTAAAGACGGTCGGCCTGAACGGCCAGGTCGGGTCGGCTCGCATCGAGAAGGCCCTGCTTGGATCGACACATCGCCAGTACCAGGCTATCGGCATCCACCGGTGGCCGGGCCGGATCGAGTATCGCCACGCCCGCTTCCTGGGCTTCGCCCGCCTGGCGATTTCGGCGTTGACGGCTCTCGGCCTCCCGCTGTGCCTGCAGGCGCCGCTCGC
The DNA here is from genome assembly GCA_003553625.1 of Halomonas sp. Classification (GTDB taxonomy): domain Bacteria; phylum Pseudomonadota; class Gammaproteobacteria; order Pseudomonadales; family Halomonadaceae; genus Halomonas. The sequence continues at coordinate 1,096 of PWEV01000074.1, read as the reverse complement.
GTCGGTGACGCAGCCAGCCACGCAGACGCCGCTCCAGCGGCAACGCCAGGGGGATAGCGACGATCCCCGCCAGCCATCCCGGCAGGCTCGGTCCGAAACCTCCCCAGAGGGAAGTCAGCCACAGCAGCATGCCGATGAAGGGCACCACCAGGCAGTAGCGGACGATGACCTGCCAGCGGGCAGGGGTCTCGGTACCGACGGCCAGCCGCGGGTTGACCAGCCCCACCAGCAGCCAGGGCAGGCAGGTCATGAAGAGACCGTAGGAAAATCCCTGCAAGAATCCCAACATGGGGCTCGATATCCTTCATCCGGCGGGGAGAATTCCGAGTGTAGAGCAAGCGGTCGAGCGAGACGACCGCCAGACACGGTCGACGTCAACCCCGGGAGAGCGAGAGAAGGGTCAACAACAGCGCAACCCCTCCTACCACCAGCGCCACGATCACGGCGATGTCCACCAGGCGGTCGAGCCAGCGATCGAAAAGAGCACCGCCAGGCACACGGAAGCCCCGCCGAGGCTGGCGACGTTTAGATGCCCCGCGGCGAGGGCCATGGGCGGTAGGCATGAGTGACATGGTCGAAGTCCGTTTTCACCATTTCGCTGAGCTTACGGCCTGCGACGCCGCCAGGCCAGTCAAGCAGCACCCTCGATCTCGTAGGATTGCACGGCGGCTTGTCGGCCACCATGGTAGGCTTTATCAGCAGGCTAACATTATGGAGATACCATGCCCCGTCTTGCCGACACTCCCCTCTCCGTTCTCGATCTGGCTCCTATCCGCGAGGGGGGCAGTGCGGCGGACAGCTTCCGCGAGAGCGTGGCCCTGGCACGGCTCACCGAACGCCTGGGCTTCACCCGCTTCTGGCTAGCCGAGCACCACAGCATCGAGGGCATCGCCAGCGCCGCCACCGCCGTGCTGATCGGCCATGTGGCCGGCGCCACCGAGCGCATTCGGGTGGGCAGCGGCGGCATCATGCTGCCCAACCACCCGCCGCTGGTGGTCGCCGAGCAGTTCGGCACCCTGGAGACCCTCTATCCCGGGCGCATCGATCTGGGCCTGGGCCGGGCGCCGGGCGCCGACGGTCCCACCATGGCCGCCAT
>PWEV01000147.1 GCA_003553625.1 Halomonas sp. | reverse complement strand
TGGACGGAACTGAAGGGCAAGGCTCGCTCGAGCTGGGGTGAGCTCACCGATGATGATGTGGATCAGCTCGCCGGCAAGCGTGACCAGCTGGTTGGCAAGCTTCAGCAGAAGTATGGCCTGGCCCGCGAGGAAGCCGAAAAGCAGGCCGATGAGTGGGCCAACAAGCTCTGACCCACCACGCGATCCGACGCGACACCCCAAGGAATCAAGCGCCCAAGGAGAAAATGATGCGCAAACATGCACTCACCCTCGCCATTGCCGCCCTGGCCGGCGGCCTCGCCCTCGGCGCCCAGGCCCAGCCGGCCCACGAGCCCCAGGGCCTCTACTCCGCCAAGGACATCCTCGACGCCCACGTCTACCTGACCAGCGACCCCGATGAGCGCGTCGGCGAGGTCGAGGACATTCTCTTCGACGAGGCGATGCAGGTCACCGCCCTGGTGATCGAGAGCGGCAGCGTGCTGGGGCTGGGCGGCCGCGATGTCATCGTCGAATCCGGCCGGTTTACCCTCATCACGCACTTTGATGACGACGGCGACACCGAACACCGCGTGATGCTTGTGGCCAGCTCCCGGGAGCTCGAGGGGTACCCGGTCTTCAGTGACGACTGGTGGGAGCAGGCCCGCGAGCGCTCCCGCGAGGCGTGGCTGCAGACCCAGGAGGGCGCCGAGAGCGCCTGGCAGACCACCCAGGAAGGGGCCGAGCAGGCCTGGGAAACCACCCGCGAGAACGCCCGGCGGGCCTGGGAAGCGGCCCGTGATGCGGTGGGCACCGACAACTGATCCGCCTGTCCACCAGCGGCATTCGCCGCCGCCGGGCCATGCGCCCGGCGGCGGCGAGTGCCGGACGCTGCGCCGACGGCCGGCGTGGTAGGCTGGGGGCCGTCAGCCCCAGGAGCCGAGCCCATGCCCACCGCCCCCGATGCCCTCTCCGTCAGCGAAGTGAACCACCGGGCCCGACAGACCCTGGAGCGGGACTTCGGCGAGCTGTGGGTGGAGGGCGAACTCTCCGGGGTGTCGCGGCCGAGTTCCGGTCACCTCTACTTCACCCTCAAGGACGATCGCGCCCAGCTGCGCTGCGCGCTGTTTCGCATCCGCGCTCGCTTCGTGGCCGCCCCCCTGCGTGACGGTGACCGGGTGCGGGTGCGTGGGCGGCTGTCGATCTTCGAACCCCGCGGCGACTACCAGCTGATCGCCGAGGCCGTTCAGGCGGCCGGGGTTGGCGAACTGCTGGCCGCCTTCGAGCGGCTCAAGGCGGCGCTCGCCGCGGAGGGGGTATTCGCCAACGCCAGGCCCCTGCCCTGCCCGCCGCGACACCTGCTGGTGCTCACCTCGCCCACCGGCGCGGCGATCCGCGACGTGCTGGCGGTGCTGGCGGCGCGCTGGCCGCTGGCCCAGATCACCCTGATCCCGGTGCCGGTGCAGGGCCGCGAGGCGGCGCCGGCGCTGATCGCGGCGCTGGGGCTGCTCAATCGTCAGACGGCGCTGGACCCGAGCCGCGACGCCATACTGATCACTCGCGGCGGCGGCAGCCTGGAGGACCTGTGGGCCTTCAACGACGAGCACCTGGCCCGGGCGATCTTTCATTCTCGCCTGCCGGTGATGTCGGCGGTGGGCCACGAGGTGGACGTGACCCTTGCCGACTTCGCCGCCGACGCCCGTGCACCGACCCCCTCGGCCGCTGCCGAGCAGCTGGTCCCAGACCGGCGCGAGCTGGCGCGTCGTCTGACGGCGCTGGAAATGCGCCTGAGTCGAGCCGCCGAGACGCGCCTCGAGCGTGAGGCCCAGCGACTCGACCACCTGCGCGCTCGGCTGCGCCACCCCGGCGAGGTGCTGGTTCGCCGCCGCGAGGCCCTGGTCCTGCTCCGGGGGCGGCTGGAGCGCACCCTGGCCGCGCGGCTGGAAACCGAACGTCGCCACCGGCGCCAGCTGGCTGGCCGCCTGGCCGCCCATGCACCGGCGCGGCGACTTGCCGAGGCCGGCGAGAGTCTCGCCAGGGCCAGGACACGGCTGCACGCCGCCATGCCCCGGCAGCTGACGGCCCACCACCAGCAGCTGGCGGCGTTGGCGCGAGAGCTGCAGGCGGTAAGCCCCCTGGCGGTTCTGGGTCGCGGCTACGCCATCCTGGAGGACGACACGGGGCAGGTGGTGCGTCGGGCGGCGGATGCCGCGCCCGGCCAGGCGCTCAGCGCCCGCCTGGGCGAGGGGCGTCTCGACCTCAGGGTGATTCGCGCCGACGCCTGTGACACCAAACCGCAGGTTGGAACCCCATCGAGCCAATAGCTTTTGGAATATGGATATTCCACAAAACAATAGTCATGATGGTATCGAAGCATCGACTGAGGTCGATAGGCTTGGACTTACATCGAATCACTCGACGTGTCCCCGCGCCCTGGCGCTTCGCCACGGCCTGCGGGGCATGTACCCGCCACCCAGGAGTCACAACATGTCACTGCGTATCAACGATGTCGTACCGGATTTCGAAGCCGACACCAGCCAGGGCCCTATTCGCTTCCACGAGTGGATCGGCGACAGCTGGGCCATCCTGTTCTCCCACCCCAAGGATTTCACGCCGGTCTGCACCACCGAATTCGGCGCCGTCGCTCGCCTGAACGATGAGTGGAAGACCCGCGGCACCAAGGTCATCGGCATCTCTGTGGACGGTGTGGAAGAGCACAAGCAGTGGATCAACGACATCGCCAGCTACGCCGGCTGCGAGGTCGGTTTTCCGATCATCGCCGACGAGGACCTGAAGGTCGCCAAGCTCTTCGACATGCTGCCTGCCGACGCCTATCTGCCGGACGGCCGTACCCCGGATGACAGCGCCACCGTGCGCGCCGTGTTCATCATCGGCCCGGACAAGAAGCTCAAGCTCGCCATGATCTACCCGATGAACGTTGGGCGTAACTTCGCCGAGGTGGTGCGCGCCCTGGACGCCCTGCAGATGGCCACTACTGCCGGCGTCGCCATGCCCGCCGACTGGACCGTGGGCCAGGATGTGATCGTCCCGCTGTCGTTGTCCGACGAGGACGCCAGGGCCAAGTTCGGGGATATCGAGAAGGTATTCCCCTATCTGCGCAAGGCGAAGCTGCCCAAGTAAGCCGCATCTCGCCGAGCGGAAACAACGAGCCCCCCCGCCCGATGGCGGGGGGGCTCGTTGTGGGTCAGGAGTATCACCGATCGGGCTTGAAGGCGCCGGGCTCGAGATCATGGCGCCCCAGCAGCTTGTAGAAGTCGGTGCGGTTACGTCCGGCGATGCGCGCCGCCTGGGTGACGTTGCCCCCGGTAATCTTCAGCACCTTGATTAGATAGCTGCGCTCGAAGGCGGCGCGGGCGTCATTGAAGGTGGGCAGGGCGCTGTCCTCGGCGATCAGGGCCTGGGACACCAGCGCCTCGGGAATCATCGCCGTGCTGGTCAACGCCACGCACTGTTCCACCACGTTGACCAGCTGACGCACGTTGCCGGGCCAGGCGCTGGCGGCCAGCAGGTTGAGCGCCTCCGGCGAGAAGCCCTTCACGAAGGGCTTGTGACGCTCGGCCGCCTTGGCCACCAGGTGCTTGGCCAGCAGCGGCACATCCTCGGCGCGTTCCTTGAGCGCCGGCAGACGCAGGTTGACCACGTTCAGGCGGTAGTAGAGGTCCTCGCGGAACTCCCCCTCGCGCATGGCACGGTCCAGGTCGCGATGGGTGGCCGAGATGATCCGCACATCGATGGGGGTCGACTGGGTGGAGCCCAGCGGGCGGATGTGGCGCTCCTGCAGGGCGCGCAACAGCTTCACCTGCAGCGGCAGCGGCATGTCGCCGATCTCGTCGAGGAACAGGGTGCCACCGTCGGCGGCCTGGAACAGGCCCTGATGCTCTCTCACCGCGCCGGTAAAGGCACCCTTGGCATGGCCGAACAGCTCGCTCTCCAGCAGCTGCTCCGGCAGGGCGCCACAGTTGATCGCCACGAAGGGCTTGTCGGCCCGGCGGCTCACCCGGTGAATGGCGTTGGCCAGCAGTTCCTTGCCGGAGCCGGAAGCACCGGTGAGCAGCACGCTGACATCGGAGCTGGCCACCATGCGCGCCTGTTCGAGAATCCGCTCCATCAGCGGACTGCGGGTGATGATCTCGGCGCGCCAGGCATCATCGCCCTCCAGGGCGGACCCGGGCGCCTGAGCCAGGGCCTCATCGATGGCGGCAAACAGCTCGTCGCGGTCCACCGGCTTGGTGAGAAAGCTGAACACGCCCTGCCGAGTGGCGCTGACCGCGTCGGGGATCGAGCCATGGGCGGTGAGCAGAATCACCGGCAGCCCCGGCGCCCGGCGCTGCACCTCCTGAAACAGCGCCAGGCCATCCATCTCGTCCATGCGCAGGTCGGTCAGCACCAGTTCCGGGCGATCCAGTTCAAGGGCCTTGAGCGCCTCGCGGCCGCTCTCGGCGGTGGTGACCCGAAAGCCGCGGCTCTCCAGGCGCATGCCCAGCAGCTTGAGCAGGCTGACGTCGTCATCCACCAGCAGGATATGCGGGCCGGCCGCACCGCGCGGGCCCGTCACCGCGCTGCCCGACATTCGGGTGCCTTGGGCGTGGGCCTGCAGGTGCAGGGAGGTGGCGTGCTTCACGGCGTTCTCCTGTCAGTCGTTCTGATGTCGCAGGTTGATGCTCTGCTCGATGGCGGTAAGCGCCTCGAGCTTCTCGGCCAGATCGGCGTTCTCCTCTTCCAGCGCCGCGCGACGCCGCTCGGAGTCGGCCAGTTCCCCGCGGACACCCTCCAGTCGGCCGGCCATGGCGCGGCGCCCCTCCAGCTCGTTCAGCCAGTAGCGCAGCAGCGGCTGCAGCTCAGCAGGCGCCGCGGCGAGGTCGGCCTTGTAGAGCTCCGAAGCCTGGTCCCACTGGCCCTCACTGCCCCAGGCCAGGACCACCGCCCGCGCCAGTCGACGTTCGCTGGCACGGCCTTGCAGCCGCGCCAGCATGGCGTCGCGCCAGGCGCGATCGCCGCGCTGAGAGGCCAGGCCGAAGGCTGCCCAGTCGGCCAGCAGACACGGTTTGTCAGCGAAATCGGGAACCTCGGCCTGGCACTCTCCGGCCACGGCCAGTTCGCTCGTCGTGCGCCCGGCGGGCACGGCGAAGGGCGACTCGGGCAACAGCTGACAGCCGGCGAGCAGGAGAACCGTCGCGCAGGCCAGCAGGGGGCGTAGTCGGATGGCGTCAATGCCTCGCATGGTGGCCCTCCTCCAGGGCAGTCATCCGGGGATGGGAAAGCTCGACAGCAGGCGTCAGCGGCGGCAGCGTCAGTCGAAAGCAGACCGCGAGCCGAGCATCGGCCACCAGTTCCAGCCGGCCCTGCTGAAGCCGGGCACAGTCGGCAGCCACCGAGAGGCCGATGCCGGAGCCCTTCAGCGGTCCCTTGCGCCGGACGCGGCCCTGGTAGAACGCCTCGAACAGCCGAGGGCGGTCCGCCTCGGCGATGGGCTCACCGCTATTGGCCACTTCCAGTTCCAGTCGGTTCCGGCGTTGCCGGGCGCGAATCTCCAGCTCGCCGCCATCTGCGCCGTAGGCGATGGCGTTGGACACCAGGTTGTCGAGAATCCGCTCGGTGGCAGTGTGGTCAAGCGACCACTCCAGTGGGCCATCGAAGCAGCCAACCGTCATGCCCTTGGTGGCCAGCGCCAGGCGGTGCTTGGCCAGCACCTCCCGGGCCACGACGGCGACATCCAGTCGCTCCGGCGTGACCTGGCGGCTTTGCTGCAGCAGGTTGTAGTCGAGCAGCTGTTCGATCAGCCGCTGCAGTTCAGCACCGCTGGCGTCGATCAGTTCGAGGACCTCGAGCTGGCGGGGGGTGAGCTCGCCGGCCACGCCGTCGGAGAGCAGCGCCGACCCCTCGCGCACACTGGCCAGTGGGGTCTTGAGTTCGTGGGACATGTGGCGCAGGAACTGCTGTTTCTCGGCCTCGAGCTCGTCCAGCCGCGAGGCGAGCCAGTCGAGGCGCTCGTCGAGCTGAACCAGCTCGGCCGGCCCCTGTACGGGCCGCACCGCATCGCGGGGGGCGCCGCTGCCGATGCCAAGGATACGACGCTCCAGCTGGCGCACCGGGCGGATGATCAGCCAGGAGAAGAGCAGCATCAACACCAGGCTCGCCGAGACCAGCGCCGCCGTCTGCAACCACAGCCGCACCTGCACCGTCTCGGCGCGTTCACGAATGACCTCGATACGGCTATCTATGTGGCGATTGGTATCGCGCCTTATCGCGTCGGTGCGCTCGGCAAAGGCGGGAAACACCGTCAGCTGCTCCCGGAACTCCTCGATGGGCAGGTCGGGAAGCCGCTCCAGCGTCGCGAGCTGGCGCTCCAGCACCGCCAGGTCGCGCTCCTCGTCGAGCAGCTCCCGCTGCTGCGCGAGCACATCCCGATACTCCTCGAGGCGCTCGGCGAAGATCTCGAGCAGGCTCTCCTGTTCCACCACGGCGTACTGCCGGGCGCTGCGCTCCATTTCCAGCGCCAGGGCCCCGAGGGTGCGGGCTCGGCGTGTCTCCTCCACCGCCTGGCGAGCGCTGACATCGGCCAGACGCGACAGCTCGGAGAGCACCTGGCCGGCCTGGAACATCAGCACGCCAAGGGGCAGCATCACCACCAGGAAGGCGAGAAGGACGAGTTGAAACAGCGAACGAGGTCGCCAAGGGCGAGTCACACGGGTGGCCATGTCCAGCATTCTTTGCAGGATGATGCGTGGCAGAAAAGCAGGAAATACCGCCATCTTCTTCACCTGTAGGATACCAGAGTTCAGCCGGCCCAAGCGGCAACGTACCTCCTTCGACCATCCGGTTCGACGTCAATGAGGCGAAAAAAAAGGGCCGGCAGGGCCGGCCCAAGTACGCAGGGAACTGAAGGGTCTGGAGAGAGGGTCGGAGGACCGCCTGACCGGTTCACTCGACGCCCTTTCCACGGGCCCGAAGGCCCCGAAGCCATATGGATCCCTTTGCCGCCAGGGGCTGGGTCCAGATACGGGTAGCGAATCATCGCCTGATTCACCGCCCTGCTTCGTTCCTGGCACCACCGCCGCGGCCGAACCGGTGGCGATGCTGCATGATTCGATCCCCCCGGAAGGGGGAGAGGCATCCATGCCTGGGCATCCTTGCCCCTTGTGGTACACGTCCCTGACTACGTCGGTACCCGTCTCATCGCAACCTTAAAGTCACACATCGCTAGGAGCAGACGCTGATCGCTTCGGGAGCCGGGCGCACAGGGCAGTGTTTTCCCGATTCCCTTGGCGATCGAAGACGATTCGAGCCGAAATGAATCGTCTCCGTTGCTCGTCAAGGATATTGCGAGGATCATGCCAAAAAAACTAATAAATCATTAAAATCAATTAACTAATAAACAATGACGCGGAAGTGGGGCCTAGGACTCGACGATAAGGGGGTCGCGAGGGACCAGCGATGGCGGCTTTTCGTTG
>PWEV01000024.1 GCA_003553625.1 Halomonas sp. | reverse complement strand
ACAGCGCCATGGTGTGTGCCGGCGTGATGTCCTTCGCCGAGGGCGTCAAGCTGGTGCGCCTTCGCGGCGATGCGATGCAGGCCGCGGTGCCGGCAGGCGAGGGGGCCATGGCGGCGATCCTTGGGCTTGACGATGCCGTTGTGGAGCAGTGCTGCGCCGAAGCCGCCCAGGGCGGGGTCGTTGCTGCGGTCAACTACAATGCACCCGGTCAGGTAGTGATCGCCGGCGACCGGGCGGCCGTGGAGCGCGCGATTTCCGCCTGTCAGGCGGCCGGCGCCAAGCGTGCCATGCCGCTGCCGGTGTCGGTTCCGTCACATTGTGCCCTGATGGAGCCCGCCGCCGAGCGTCTGGCCGAGGCCATGGACGCCATCGAGCTGCGCGCGCCGCGCTATACCGTGTTCCAGAACGTCGACGCCCAGGCCAACGCCGATCCGGAGACCCTGCGTATCCGGCTGATCGAACAGCTCTATCGCCCGGTACGCTGGACTTCCTGCGTCGAGGCTATGGTCGAGGGTGGTGCCGAGGTGTTCATCGAGTGCGGTCCGGGCAAGGTGCTCACCGGTCTGGGCAAGCGTATTGTTCGCGGCAGCAAGGGCCTGGCGGTCAATGACCCTGACAGCCTGGAGGCGGCTCTGGAGCTGGCGCGCAGCGGATCCAGCGGCGCCTCGGTAAACGGCTGAATCATTCCTCAGGACGAAGGTGAAACCATCATGACAACCGAAGCAAGAGTGGCCCTGATCACCGGCGCCAGCCGTGGCATCGGCCGCGCCATCGCCCATGAGCTTGGCCGCCAGGGGCGCATCGTGATCGGCACTGCCACCAGCGATGCCGGCGCCGAGAGAATCGACGCCGACCTCAAGGCCCAGGGAATCCCGGGCGGCGGGCGCAAGCTCGACGTCACCGACCCGGCCAGCATCGATGCCCTCGTCAAGTCAGTCACCGAGGAATTCGGGGCGCCCACCATCCTCGTCAACAGTGCCGGCATCACCCGCGACAACCTGCTGATGCGCATGAAGGAAGAGGAGTGGGACGACGTTGTCGACACCAACCTCAAGTCGGTCTATCGCGTGACCAAGGCGTGCCTGCGAGGCATGACCAAGGCTCGCTATGGGCGCATCGTCAATATCAGTTCGGTGGTGGCTACCATGGGCAACCTGGGCCAGACCAACTATGCTGCCGCCAAGGCGGGCATGGAAGGCTTCACTCGCGCCCTGGCGCGGGAGGTAGCGTCCCGTGCGATCACCGTCAATACCGTGGCTCCGGGCTTTATCGCCACCGACATGACCCAGGCGCTGCCAGAGGCACAGCAGAGTGCGCTGATGGGCCAGATTCCCCTGGCGCGGCTCGGCCAGCCCGAAGAGATCGCCGCCGCGGTGGGCTTCCTTACCGGCGATACGGCGAGCTACATCACCGGCGAGACGCTGCACGTCAACGGTGGTATGAACATGCGTTGAGACCCTGCGGGGGAGGCGGTTGCGCCGGCCCCGGGGCGTCTATAAACTACCTCGCAGCTTCCGTCTGCGGATCTGGAACCCCAACGGCTGGTCATCTGGACGGCCAATTTGAACGACTGGAGTACGTCATAATGAGCACCATTGAAGAGCGCGTTAAGAAGGTTGTGGCCGAGCGCCTGAACGTCAAGGAAGAAGATATCCAGAACAGCTCCTCCTTCACCGAGGATCTGGGCGCCGACTCCCTGGATACCGTCGAGCTTGTCATGGCGCTCGAGGAAGAATTTGATACCGAGATCCCGGATGAAGAAGCCGAGAAGATCACCACCGTTCAGGAAGCCATCGATTACGTGAATACCCACCAGTAAGCCTGGTGACGGTCGATGACGTCTGACGCGGGGAACTCGTTCCCCGGAAAAATGCCGCCCAGCGAGGCGGCTTTTTCGTGGCAGCTTGCCCGGAGGCTTGTCAGAGCAGCACTGGGCGGGGAGACTCGGTATAATGCGCGCAGCGGACGGCTCCATGTGAAGGAGTCCTGTCATACTGGATGTTGGGAGGAACACTGATGGCACGTAGAAGGGTTGTGGTGACCGGTCTTGGACTGGTCACGCCGGTGGGGAATAGCGTCGAAGAGAGCTGGGCCAACATCAAGGCCGGCAAGAGCGGCATTACCCCCATCGAGCACTTCGATGCCAGCGGTTGCTCGACGCGCTTCGGTGGCTCGATCAGGGACTTCGACATCAGCCCCTACCTGAACCCCAAGGAGGCCCGCAAGATGGATCACTTCATCCAGTATGGGGTGGCCGCCGGGGGGCAGGCGATCGAGGATTCGGGGCTCCAGTGCACCGAGGAGAACGCCGCGCGGATCGGCGTGGCCATCGGCTCCGGTATCGGCGGTCTGCCGATGATCGAGCACAACCACAGCGCCATGCTGAAAAGCGGCCCGCGGCGCATTTCGCCGTTCTTCGTGCCCGGTTCGATCATCAATATGATCTCCGGAAACCTGGCCATCCTTCATGGATTTCGCGGTCCCAACATTGCGATAACGACCGCCTGCACCACCGGCACTCACAATATCGGCTACAGTGCCCGCACCATTGCCTATGGCGATGCGGATGTGATGATCTGCGGCGGCGCCGAGATGGCGACAACCCCCCTCGGTCTGGGTGGCTTTTCCGCGGCCAGAGCGCTCTCCACCCGGAATGACGACCCCGAGGCGGCCAGCCGTCCATGGGACCGCGACCGCGACGGCTTCGTGCTCTCCGACGGCGCCGGGGTGCTGGTGCTGGAAGAGTACGAGCACGCCAAGGCCCGCGGCGCGACCATCTACGCCGAGCTGACCGGCTTCGGCATGAGCGACGACGCCTACCACATGACGGCTCCGCCCGAGGATGGCAGGGGAGCGGCGCTCTCCATGAGCAACGCCATCCGCGATGCCGGTCTTGATCCTTCGGCCATCCACTACATCAATGCCCACGGCACCTCTACTGCGGCCGGCGATCTGGCCGAGAGCCGTGCGGTGGAAAAGGTGATGGGGGCGGCGGCGGCCTCCGTGGCGGTGAGTTCCACCAAGTCGATGATCGGCCACCTGCTGGGCGCCGCCGGGGCCGTGGAAGCGGTGTTCTCCATCCTGGCCATTCGCGACCAGGTGGCGCCTCCCACGATCAACCTGGACAACCCCCAGGAGGGCTGCAATCTCGACTATGTGCCGCACACCGCCCGTGAGATGAAGATCGACGTGGCGCTGTCGAACTCCTTTGGCTTCGGCGGTACCAACGGCACCCTGGTCTTCTCCCGAGTGTGAGGGTGGAAACTGCCTGGCCTCTGGACGACCGTGGGGTCGCCTACGGCGATGGCCTCTTCGAGACCGTGCTGCTCCGCAATGGACGTCCCTTGCTGTGGGATGAGCATCTGTCCCGACTGGTTCGCGGCTGCCACGTCCTCGGTATCCCCATGCCCGCCGAGCACGAGCTGGCCGCCCCCCTGGCCGAGGCCGGCAGCGGCCTCGAGGTGCTAAAGCTGATGCTGACCCGCGGCAGTGGCGGACGCGGCTACCGACCGCCGGTCTCTCCCGCGCCACGCCTGCGCTGGCAACTCGCCGCCTTCGCCCCTGCCGAGGCGCGCTGGCGGCAGGGCGTAAGGGTGCGCCACTGCCGCCTGCGGCTCGGCCTGCAGCCGGTGCTGGCCGGTCTCAAGCACCTTAACCGAATCGAGAATGTGCTGGCCCGAGCCGAGTGGGATGACGAGGACATTGCCGAGGGGCTGCTCTGCGACAGCGATGGCAGGCTGGTGGAGGCCACCGCCATGAACCTCTTCTGGCGGCGTGCCGGCCGCCTCGAAACGCCGCGCCTCGATCGCTGCGGGGTGGCGGGGGCCCTGCGTGCGGCGTTGATGGAACGCATGGAGATCCACGAGGTTGATATTCATCCCGACGAATTCGAAGCGGCCGAGGCGGTTTGGCTCGGCAACTCGGTGCAGGGGGTCTGGCCGGTGGTGCGTCTCGATGACGGCGCCGGCATCGAGCGACGGCGCTGGTCGCTCTCTCCCCTGCATCGAACCTTCCAGGCGGAAGCCCATCGCCTGCTGGACTATCCCGCTCCCTGAGCCGATCTGACCCAAGATGACACGACGAGGACGCCGATGCTGCGTGTGCTGAAGATCCTGCTGGTGCTGGCCATCCTGGCCGGCGCGGCCCTGTTCGGCGGTTACCGCTACTGGGAGTCGCGCCTCGAGGCGCCCATCGCGGTGAGTGAGCCGACCCTCTACGAGGTGCCTCGAGGCGCCGGCTATAACCGCGTGGTGGCCGACCTGGCCCAGCGGGGGGTGATCGCCGACGACTGGGCCTTTCGCCTGCTGACCCGCCTGGAGCCCGAGAGCGTGCCGCGCCTGCGTGCCGGCGAGTACATGCTGGAGCCCGGCATGAGCGGACGTGAGCTGGTTGCCCTGCTGGGCAGCGACCGTGTGGTCACCTATCCGCTGACCGTTCCGGAGGGATGGACCTTCCGCCAGATGCGCGAGCTGCTGGACAACGCCCCCAAGCTCGAGAGCCGCACCGCCGGGCTCTCCGACGAGGAGGTCATGGCGCTGCTGGACCGCGAGGGCGTCTACCCCGAGGGCTGGTTCTTTCCCGACACCTATCGCTATCACAAGGGGGTGAGCGATGTGGAGATCCTCCGCCAGGCGCTGACCCGCATGGAGAGCATCCTCGAGGAGGTCTGGGAGGGGCGGGCCGACGACCTCACCATCGAGTCGCCCTACGAGGCGCTGATCATGGCCTCGCTGATCGAGCGTGAGACCGGGGCGCCCGAGGAGCGCCGCGAGATCGCCGGCGTGTTCAAGCGGCGCATGGAGACCGGGATGCGCCTGCAGACCGACCCCACGGTGATCTACGGCATGGGCGAGCGCTACGACGGCCGTATCACTCGCGCCGACCTGCGCGAGGCGACGCCCTACAACACCTACGTGATCGACGGCATGCCGCCGACCCCCATCGCCATGCCGGGACGGGCGTCGCTGGAGGCCGCGGTGGATCCGCTGCCCGGTGAGACCCTCTACTTCGTCTCCCGCGGCGATGGCACCCACCATTTCTCGCGTACCCTGCGCGAGCACAACAACGCGGTAAACCGGTATATACGCAATCGCTGATTGGAGCAGGCATGAGCAATAACGACCCCGATCGGCCAGCGAGGGACGCCGGGGAGAGCCCGGAGAGGCACGGCCGTTTTATCACCCTGGAGGGGAGCGAGGGGGTCGGCAAGTCCACCAACCTGGCCCGGGTGGTCGCCTGGCTGGAGGCACGCGGCCTCGAGGTGGTGCAGACCCGCGAGCCCGGCGGTACGCCGCGGGCCGAGGCGATCCGCGACCTGCTCCTGGATCCCGGCGTCGAGGAGCCGCTGGATGCCGATGCCGAGCTGCTGCTGATCTTCGCCGCCCGCGCCCAGCACCTATCACAGGTGATCCGCCCGGCCCTGGCGGGCGGTGCCTGGGTGGTGTGCGACCGCTTCACCGATGCCACCTATGCCTACCAGGGCGGTGGGCGCGGCATCGACCCCGAGCGCATCGCCGAGCTGGAGCGCTTCGTGCAGCGGGGCCTCGCCCCCGATCTGACGCTGCTGCTGGACATGCCCATCGAGGCCGCCCGGAGTCGACTGGCAGACCGCGGCGGGGCGCCGGACCGTTTCGAACGCGAACGCGGCAGCTTCTTCACGGCGGTGCGTCAGGCCTACCTGGCACGCGCCGCCCTCGACCCCGGGCGCATCGCCGTGCTGGACGCCTCACGGCCCCTGGCGGCGGTGGGCGAGCAGATCGAGGCGATTCTGGCCGAGCGGGTGGCGGCATGGGCGTAGCGGCTCAGCCGTCGCCGCTGCAGCCGCTGCCCTGGCTGCGGCCGCGCTTCACCGAGCTGGTGCGTCTGGCCGATGGTGGCCGTCTGCCCCACGCGCTGCTGATATCGGGGCCGCGCGGGGTGGGCAAGCGCTCCCTGGCCGACGCCCTGGTCGCGCGCACCCTGTGTGCCGCCCCCGGCGAGACCGCCTGCGGCGTCTGCCACGGGTGCAGCATGCTGGCGTCGGGCTATCATCCGGATCTGCTGCGGGTGGAGCCGGAGGAGGGCAAGCGCCAGATCCGTATCGATGTCATCCGCGAGGTCAACGCCTTCGTGGCCCAGACGCCGCAGCAGGGCGGCTACCGGGTGATCCTCATCGCGCCGGCGGAGGCCATGAACCAGGCCGCCGCCAATGCCCTGCTCAAGAGCCTTGAGGAGCCGGGTCAGCGCACCCTGTTCGTGCTCCTCGCCGACATTCCCTCGCGTCTGCTGCCCACCATCCGCTCACGCTGCCAGCACTGGAGCCTGGCGGTGCCTGCCGAGTCGGCCTGCCTGCCCTGGCTGGCCGAGCGACTGGGTGACGAGCAGGAGGCAAGCTTCTGGCTGGGGCTGGCCGGCGGGCTGCCCTTGGCCGCCCTGGCTCAGGCCCAGCCGGAGTCCCGGGCGCTGCGCCAGCAGCTGCTCGAGACCTTCGACGCGCTGGTGCGCGGCGCCGAGCCGGTGGCCGAAGCCGCCCGTCTGGATCGACAGTCGGCCGAGGCGATCCTGTGGTACGGTATCGCCTGGCTGGAGGACCTGATCCGGCTGGGCCTCTCGGGAGAGCCCGGAGAGCTGCGCAATCCCGATCTGCTGCCCCTGTACCGTCAGGCGGTGAAAAATGCCCGGGTGCGCGACTGGTTTCGCCTGCTCGACTACGCTCGGGAACAGCGCCGCCTGCTGGCCGCGGGCGGCAATCCCAATCCCCAGCTGGTGCTCGAAGCCTGGCTGGTTCGCTGGTCCGCGCTGCTGCGCTCGTGAACGAGGAGAGGCTGATGGCTGCTCAGAAGGCGCTGTCGCTGAACATTCAGGACGTCCAGACCCTGCTCTCGGCCTACATGCCGATGCTCGAGAGGGGGGGCATCTTCGTGCCCACCCGAGAGCGCTACGAGCTGGGCCAGGAGATCTACCTGCTGCTGACCCTGCCCGGCGAGAGCGACCGGGCGCCGGTCACCGGCCAGGTGGTGTGGGTCTCGCCCGAAGGGGTGAGCGGCAGGCGCATGCCCGGCGTCGGCATCCACTTCAGCGCCGGCGACCAGGTGGTGCGCGATCGCATCGAGAACCTGCTTGCCGGCTACCTGGACAAGGGTGCGCCGACCTATACGCTCTAACCAAGGACCCCCATGTTCGTAGATTCTCACTGCCATCTCGATCGCCTGGATCCTGCCACCCACGGCGGGGATCTTGCCGCCACGCTGGACGCCGCCCGCACCCGGGGTGTCAAGCAGTTCCTGGCCATCGGTGTGACCCTGGAGGCACTGCCCGGGGTCGCCGCCATCGCTCGCGAGCACGACGACGTGGTGCTCTCCGCCGGCATCCATCCGCTTCACCTGGTCGCCGAGGAACCCGGCATCGAGGCGATCAGGGAGGCCGCGGAGCGCTTCGGCGCCGTGGCCATCGGCGAGTGCGGTCTGGACTATCATTACCTCGACAAGGCCCCGGAAAAGGTGCCCTCCCGGGACGTGCAGCGCGAGCGATTCCGGCGACAGCTGATCGCCGCCACCGAGCTTGAGCTGCCGGTGATCATCCACACCCGGGAGGCTCGCGAGGAGACCCTCGAGCTGATCCGCCAGCACACCGACCCGGCCATCGGCGGCGTGCTGCACTGCTTCACCGAGGATCTCGACATGGCTCGAGAGGCGGTGCGTCTCGGCTTCTACATATCGCTATCCGGCATCGTGACGTTCCGCAACGCCGAGGCGCTGCGCGAGGTGGCCCGCAGGGTCCCCCTCGACCGGCTGCTGATCGAGACCGATAGCCCCTATCTCGCCCCGGTTCCCCACCGCGGCAAGCCCAATGAGCCGGCCTGGGTGGTGGAGGGGGCCGAGTGCATTGCCGCCGAGCGCGGCATCAGCGTGGAGGAGGTGGCCATGCAGACCACCGCCAACTTCTACCGCCTGTTCCACGCCGCCGCCCCGGAAGCCCCCGCCGAGCTGCGCGAGACCCTGCGGGGTGCGGGCCTGCTGGGCTGATCCATCGCATGACTCTTTCGCATGACTCTTTCGCATGACTCTATCCCATGATCAGGGAGCCGACATGAACCTCGATCCGCTGCTGGCCCAACTCGATCCCGGGGGCGAGATTCCTCCCGTGGACCGCTGGCGCCCCGAGCATGCCGGCGAGATGGACCTGGTGATCGTCGCCGACGGCCGCTGGATCCATGAGGGGGGGGTGATCGCCCGGCCGCGACTGGTTCGGCTGCTCTCGACGATCCTGCGCCGCGAGGCGGACGGGCGTTACGCGCTGGTCACCCCGGCCGAGAAGCAGTTCATTCGTGTGGAGGATCACCCCTTCCTGCTGGTGGATGCCGATCTAGACGACAACGGCATCTGGTGGCTGACCACCAACGTGGGCGACCGTCTGGCCCTGGGCGAGGAGCGCCGTCTCTCGCTCAGCGAGACACCGGCCGGCGAGTCGGTGCCCGAGGCGCCGGTGCGCTTCGGGCTGGCCGCGCGACTGGGGCGCAACCTCTACTACCGCCTGGTGGAGGCCGCCGAGCACCGCGCCCTGCCCGGCGGCGGCGAGGAGCTGGGCCTGGTCAGCGATGGCGTCTGGCAGCCCCTCGGGCGTCTGGACCACGGCGAGACGGCGTGAGGCTCACCGCCGAACAGCGTGCCGTCGTCGAGCACGTCTCCGGCCACGCCCGGGTCGCCGCCGTGGCTGGCTCCGGCAAGACCACCACCATGGTGGCCCGGGTGCTGCATCTGCTGGCCCGGGGCGTCTCCCCGTCGCGCATTCTGGTGCTGATGTTCAACCGCTCGGCCCGGGAAGACTTCCAGGCGCGACTCGCCGCCATGGCGCCTGCCGGGCAGCCGCTGCCCGACGTGCGCACCTTTCATTCCCTGGGACATCGCCTCACTGCCAGCCTGACCCGCTGGGGGGCCCTGGCCCCACGCCAGCTGCTCACCGCCGACTGGCAAGGTGAACGCCTGCTGCGCCAGGCCACCCAGCGTGCCCTGGGGGACGCTCCCGAGGCGGGAGAGGCGGCTCTGGACGCCGAGCGCCTCGAGGCCCTGGCCCACTTCTGCGCCCTGGTGAAGGCCGAGATGGTTCCGCCGGCGGAGCTGTACGCCGGGCTCGACTTCGGCGAAGCCACCGAGCACTTCGTGTCGGCCTTCGACCATGCCGAGCAACTCCTCGCCGATCACGGACTGATGGGCTATGCGGACCTGCTCTATCGCCCGCTGCGGGCTCTGGAGGCGGACGACGCCCTGCGCGAACGGGTTCAGGGCTTCCTCGATCACGTCATCATCGATGAGTACCAGGACATCAACGTCGCCCAGCAACGCCTGCTGGCGGTGCTGGTCGGCGATCGCGCCGAGGTGATGGCGGTGGGCGATGCCAACCAGTGCATCTACGAATGGCGCGGCGCGCATCCGGACACCATGCTGGAGCGTTTCACCGCGACCTTCGGCGCCGCTATCGACTACCCGCTCTCTACCACCTTTCGCCACGGCCACGCCCTGGCGCTGGCCGCCAACCATGCCATCGAGGCCAACCGGCGCCGCCCCGACCAGCTCTGCCTGGCCGCACCGGGCAACCCCACGACCCACCTGGCCCAGGCCCAGGGCAGCCGTGCCCTGCTCGAGGCCCTGGCGGACTGGCAGGCGGGCGGCCGTGATCTGAACGAGGCCTGCGTGCTGGTGCGCAGCTGGTCTCTCTCCGTGCCGCTGCAGCTGGCGCTGCTGCGCGAGGGGATCCCCTTCCGGCTCTCCCGCGAGGATCGCTTCGTCTTCCGCCTGCCGCTGGTACAGGCCCTGGCCGGCTACCTGCGCCTGGCCCGCGAGCCGGCCCTGCTGACCGATCCGGCCCATCTGGCGCTGCTGCTGAGCCAGCCGACGCCCTTCGTGGCCCGGGAGCGGCTGGTGCGACTCGCCACGGTGCTGGCCGAGACCCAGCGCTGGCCGGAGCGCCACGACCCTCTGCTCGCCGGCCTCAAGCCCCACCAGCAGCGCACCCTCAAGAAGCGCTGGGCGCTGCTCTGTGAACTGCCGAAACGTTCGGCCTGGCCGCCGGCGCGGCTCCTCGCGCACGTGGTGGAGGCGGTGGAGGCCGAGAAGGTGCTCAAGCGCGCTGCGGCTCGCCGCGACAAGGGCGAGGAGGACGTACGGCTGCTCGACGTGCTGCTGGAGCAGGCCGCCGAACTGGGCAACGATCCGGAGGCATTCATCGAACTGCTGCAGCGGCCGGTGCGGAGCGATGCGGACGGCGTGCTGATCACCACGGTGCACGGGGCCAAGGGACTGGAGTGGCCGCTGGTGGCCCTGGCCGGGGTCAACGAGCAGGATTTCCCTCATTACAGTCGTGACAACCCGCTGACGGCCCAGCGCCTCGAAGAGGAGCGTCGGCTCTTCTACGTGGCCATCACCCGGGCCAGAGAGCGGCTGCTGCTGCTTCACGACGCCGGCGATCACCGGCCGAGCCGCTTCCTGGCCGAGAGCGCCTGGGAGGAGTGCCAGCGGGTGGCCGAGCGCCTGGCCGAGAGTCCTGACGAGCGTTCGAAAGGGCAGGGCGCGGATGACGGGTCACCGCTCCCGGTGACCCGTCCGCCCCTGATGGAGCGCTACCTGGCAAGGCTCGGCACCTCGCTGCCGCTGACGCCGTCGGCGGCCTCGGGCGTGGCCGAGGCCGCCGGTGATTACCGGACCTTCGACGTGGGGCAGCGTCTGCGCCATGCTGTCTTCGGTGAGGGTGAGATCGATCTGGTGGAGGGTGACCCGGACAATCCGGTGATCGAGGTGCGCTTTCACCACGCCGGTCGACGGCGCCTGATCGCGCGCCGAGCCCCCATCGAACTGCTGGAAGGAGATCGCCCATGAGCGCCCCCCTGACGACCGCTTACGAACTGGCCGAGGCCCTCGACAGTCGACTGCCACCGCGTCTGCTCGACTGCCGTGCCCGGCTGGGCGATGCCGATGCCGGCCATACCCTGTGGTGGGAGGCCCACCTGCCCGGCAGCGTCCATCTGGATCTGGACCGGGATCTGGCGGGGCCGCCGGGGAAGGGGGGGCGCCACCCGCTACCGACCCGCGAGGCCTTCACCGCCACCCTGCAGCGGCTGGGCCTCACCCCGGAGGTGCCGGTGGTGCTCTACGACGACATGGGGGGCCAGCTGGCAGCGGCGCGGGCCTGGTGGATGCTGTCCTGCTGGGCCGGACACCCCGACGTTAGCGTGCTCGACGGGGGCATCAAGGCCTGGCTGGGTAGCGGAGAGGAGCTCGCCGAGGGGGATCGCGCGGCGCCGGAGCCCAGCCGCTGGGTGCCGGCGTTCCACGACGAGCAGTGGGTGGAGGCCGAGCAGCTGCCGTCCAGCCAGGCGCTGCTGGTGGACGCGCGCAGCGGCGAGCGCTTTCGAGGCGAGGCCGAACCCATCGACCCGGTGGCGGGGCATATTCCCGGGGCGGTGTCTCGGCCCAGCGCGGACAACCTGACCGCCTACGGCCGTTTCAAGCCGGCCACCCAGCTCGACGCCGGGCTTCCCGAAGCCGAGGAGGTGATCGCCTACTGCGGTTCCGGCGTCACCGCCTGCCACACCATCCTCGCCTACGCCGTGGCCGGCCGCCCGCTGCCACGGCTCTACCCCGGCTCCTGGAGCGAGTGGATCCGCGATCCCGCCCGGCCGGTGGCGCAGGGCGATTAGGCAGCCGCCGGCGTTACCGCTACCCTATAGCGTGAACAGGTCAGGGAAGCCACCGCGATGAATTTCGCACTGATCGGCGCGGCCGGGTATATCGCCCCGCGTCATATGCAGGCCATCAAGGCGACCGGCCATGAGCTGGTCGCGGCCTACGACATCAACGACTCGGTGGGGATCATAGACTCCATCTCCACCGACTGCGCCTTCTTCACGGAATTCGAATATTTCCTCGAGCACGCCTGGCGGCTGCGGCGCCGGGGCGAGGGGGCGCTGGACTACATGGTGGTCTGCTCCCCCAACCACCTGCACAGCGCCCACATAGTCGCCGGGCTGCAGCTGGGCTGCGACGTCATCTGCGAGAAGCCGCTGGTGCCTACCCCCGAACAACTCGACGAGCTGCGTCTCGTCGAGCAGGAGACCGGTCGCAGTGTCTACAGCATCATGCAGCTGCGCCACCATCCGGCTATCCACGAGCTGCGCGACAAGGTGATGAGCGAAGCGCGCGAAGGCGAGTACGACGTGGAGCTCACCTATATCACCGCCCGCGGCCCCTGGTACCTGGCCAGCTGGAAGGGGGATCCCCGCAAGTCATTCGGTGTGGTGGCCGAGATCGGTATTCACTTCTTCGACATGCTGCATCAGATCTTCGGCGAGCTCGAGCATCAGGTACTGCACTATAGCGACGACCACAAGGCCGCCGGCTACCTGGAGTATGAGAGGGCCAGGGTGCGCTGGTTTCTCTCCATCGACGAGCAGGACCTGCCGGATTCGGTACGCGGGCGCCAGTCGACCTATCGCAGCATTACCTGCGATGAGGAGCAGTTCGAGTTCTCCAGCGGTTTTACCGATCTCCATACCGTGAGCTATCGCGAGATCCTGTCGGGTCGCGGCTTCGATATCGAGACCGTGCGGCACTGCCTGGAAACCGTCAATACCATCCGCATGGCGAAGCCGGAGCCACCTCGCGACGCTGAGGGCCATCCTCGCCTGCTGTCCTTGGGCATCGCCTCGGCGATCTGATAAAGAGGGAAGGACTGGATGGACTTCATCGATCTCGCCGCCCAGCAGGCACGACTCAAGCCACGGCTCGATGCGGCCATTCAGGCTGTGCTGGCCCATGGCCGCTATGTGCTGGGGCCGGAGGTGGAGGCGCTGGAGCGGGCGCTGGCGCGGCGGGTGACGGTGGACCACTGCATCGCCTGTGCCAGCGGTACCGATGCCCTGCAGCTCGCCCTGCGCGGGCTGGGCATCGGCCGGGGGGACGAGGTGATCGTGCCCGGCTTCAGCTTCGTCGCGACCGCCAGCAGCGTGGCGCTCGTCGGGGCGCGCCCGGTCTACGTCGACATCGAGCATGAGACCGGCCTGATCGACCCGGAGCGGGTCGCGGCGGCCATCACGCCACGCACCCGGGCCATCATGCCGGTCTCGCTGTTCGGTCAGTGTGCCGACATGGCGCGTCTCGGTGCCCTGGCCGAGGCCCATGGGCTGGCGGTGGTGGAGGATGCCGCCCAGAGCCTCGGCGCCAGCTGCCAGGGACGCCCCTCCGGCAGCCTGAGCCGGGTGGCGGCCACCAGCTTCTTCCCCAGCAAGCCACTGGGGGCCTACGGCGACGGCGGGGCGCTGTTCACCGACGACGAGGAGCTGGCCTCTCGTCTGCGCAGCCTGGCCCACCACGGCGAGACGGCGCGCTATCACCACCAGCACCTGGGCCTCAACAGCCGCCTGGATACCCTCCAGGCGGCGATCCTGCTGGTCAAGCTGGAGTGCTTCGACGAGGAGCTCGAACGGCGTCGCGCGGTGGCAACGCGCTACGACCGCCTGCTCGCCGAACTGCCGGTGATTCCGCTGCGGCTGATGCCGGGCAACCTCAGCGCCCATGCCCAGTACAGTCTGCTGCTCGACGACCGGGAGCGGGTCCGGGCGCGCCTGGCGGAGGCGGGCATCCCCACTGCGGTGCACTATCCCGTGCCGCTCCATCGCCAGCCGGCGGTGGCCGATTCCCACTGTCGGCTACTGATCTGCGAGACGCTCTGCGAGCGCATCCTCAGCCTGCCGATGCATCCCTATCTGGAGCCGGTCCAGCAGGAACGCGTGGTGGAGGCACTGCGCGGCGCCCTGGCGGCCTGACGCCGACGGCTGTGGCTCGTAACGCCGGAAGGGCATGCCTATGGCATGCCCTTCCGTGCTACTGCTTCGCGGCTACCCGCCTCACATATTGGGATAGTTCGGCCCGCCCCCGCCTTCCGGTGCCACCCAGGTGATGTTCTGGGCAGGATCCTTGATGTCGCAGGTCTTGCAGTGCACGCAGTTCTGGAAGTTGATCTGGAACTGCGGCTTGCCGTCGTCACCCTCGATCACCTCGTAGACCCCGGCCGGGCAGTAGCGCTGCGCCGGTTCGGCGTACTCGGGCAGGTTGTCGCGGATCGGCAGCGCCGGGTCGGCCAGCTTCAGGTGGCAGGGCTGGTCCTCCTCGTGGTTGGTATTCGAGAGGTAGACCGAGGAGAGCTTGTCGAAGGAGAGCTTGCCGTCTGGCCTGGGGTAGTCGATCTTCTCGAACTCGCCGGCGGGCTTGAGCGTCGCGTGGTCCGGCGTGGTGTCGTGGACGTTGGGCAGCTTGCTGCCGAGCAGCTGGTTGAGGAAGTTGTAGGCGCCGCCGGCGACGGTGCCGTACTTGTGGATCGCCGGGCCGAAGCTGGCGCTCTCCTTGAGCTCGGCATAGGCCCAGCTCGCCTCCCACTTCTCGGTGAAGGCGCTGAGCTCCCGGCCCCCCTCGTCGCCGCCGGCGATCGCCTCGAAGACCGCCTCGCCGGCCACCAGGCCGGACTTCATGGCGGTGTGCAGCCCCTTGATCTTCGAGAAATTCAGGGTGCCGGCGTCGCAGCCGATCAGCAGGCCGCCGGGAAAGGTCATCTTCGGCAGGCAGTTGAGCCCACCCTTGGTGATGGCGCGGGCGCCATAGGCGATGCGCTTGCCGCCCGTGAGGTGCTTGGCCAGCACCGGATGGTGCTTCATGCGCTGGAATTCATCGAAGGGTGACAGCCAGGGGTTCTGATAGGCCAGGTCCATGATCAGGCCCACGACTACCTGCTGATTGTCGGCGTGGTAGAGGAACCAGCCGCCGTGGGTGTGCTTGTCCAGCGGCCAGCCGGAGCCGTGCAGCACCAGGCCGGGCTCGTGCTGTTCGGCGGGGATGTCCCACAGCTCCTTGAGGCCGATGCCGTAGTGCTGGGGATCCTTGCCGGCATCGAGATCGTACTGCTGGATCAGTCGCTTGCCCAGATGGCCGCGAGCGCCCTCGGCAAAGAGGGTGTACTTGGCGCGCAGCTCCATGCCCGGCATGTAGCTGTCCTTGGGCTGCCCCTCGGCACTGACGCCCATGTCACCGATCAGGATGCCCTTGACCACGCCATCCTCGACGATGGATTCCTGGGCGGCGAAGCCGGGGAAGATCTCCACGCCCAGCCCCTCGGCCTGCTCGGCCAGCCAGCGGGACAGGTTGGCGGCGCTGATCACGTAGCGGGTCTGATCGCCGCCGGTGTTATGCATGGATTTGGGCACCAGGGCACTGGGCAGCTTCTGGGCCTTGTCGGCATCCTTGAGCAGGTAGAGCTCGTCGCGGGTCGCCGGGGTCGTCAACGGGGCGCCGCGCTCCTTCCAGTCGGGGAAGAGTTCATCAAGGGCGCGGGGCTCGAAGACGGCGCCGGAGAGGATGTGGGCGCCCACCTCGGAGCCCTTCTCCACCACGCAGACGGTCAGTTCCTGCTCGGCCTCGTTCGCCTGCTGCATCAGCCGGCACGCCGCGGCCAGGCCCGAGGGCCCTGCGCCGACGATGACCACATCGAAGTCCATTGAATCGCGTTCTACTTGTTCCACCTGGATGTCCTCCCTCGCTTCGCCGCCGATGGCGTACCACCAACGTCGACTGCAATTAAAACGGTCGTTTGCTTCTGGCTTGTCTCCATGATAGGCATAATAGCGGACTCAGGTCACCCCCTCGATGTGTTCGTGTCGACGAGGCGGGCGTCCGAACGTGGGATTGTTGCCAGGCCGCCGGCATGGCACATTGGCAGAGTTTTTCGATGCAGCGCCTATCAAACGCTCGCATGAAACCTACAAGGGCATGCCGCGCCGTTCCATGCGGCCCGTTTCAGGAGGGTGCGAACGGCAATGTCGCACCAGACATCAAGCGAGGACACCATGAAAGTACTCGTCGCGGTCAAACGCGTCACCGATTACAACGTCAAGATCCGGGTCAAGCCGGATCATTCCGACGTCGACCTCACCAACGTCAAGATGGCCATGAACCCCTTCTGCGAGATCGCCGTGGAAGAGGCGGTGCGCCTGAAGGAGCGGGGTGTGGTCACCGAGATCGTCGCCGTCACCATCGGCCCCAAGGCCGCCCAGGAGCAGCTGCGTACCGCGCTGGCGCTGGGTGCCGATCGCGCCATTCACGTCCAGACCGATGAGCGCGTCGAGTCCCTGGGGGCCGCCAAGGCGCTGGCCAAGCTGGTGGAGGAGGAGCAGCCGGCCCTGGTGATCCTGGGCAAGCAGGCCATCGACACCGACAACAACCAGACCGGCCAGATGCTCGCCGCCCTGACCGGCCTGCCCCAGGGCACCTTCGCCTCGGAAGTCGCCGTGGATGGCGACAAGGTTGCCGTGACGCGCGAGGTCGACGGCGGCCTGCAGACCGTCGAGCTGACGCTGCCCGCCATCGTCACCACCGACCTGCGCCTGAACGAGCCGCGCTACGCCAAGCTGCCCGACATCATGAAGGCCAAGAAGAAGCCGCTGGACGTCAAGACCCCGGAGGATCTCGGCATCGAGGTGGCCTCCAAGGTCAAGCTGCTCAAGGTCGAGCCGCCCGCCGAGCGTCAGGGTGGCGTCAAGGTGGGCTCCGTGGACGAGCTGATCGATAAACTCAAGAACGAAGCGAAAGTTCTTTAACACATTGCGCTTTGTCATAGCGCTTTGAAAGGAGCGGATCTCATGAGCATCCTGGTACTCGCGGAACATCACGACGGGGCCCTGGCCGGTGCCACCGCCCATGTGGTGGCCGCGGCAAAGGCCATCGGTGGCGACATCCATGTGCTGGTGGCCGGCGAAAACGTCGGCGCCATCGCCGAGGCCGCCGCGAAACTCGACGGCGTTGCCAAGGTCCTGGTGGCCGACAACGCCGCCTACGCCCACCAGCTGGCCGAGCCCACCGCGGCGCTGATCGCGGAGCTGGCCGGCGATTATGGCCACCTGCTGGCCGCCGCTTCCACCAACGGCAAGAACGTGCTGCCCCGTGTGGCCGCCCTCAAGGACGTGGCGCAGATCTCCGAGATCATCGCCGTGGAGTCCCCGGACACCTTCAAGCGCCCGATCTACGCCGGCAACGCCATCGCCACCGTGCAGAGCGAGGACGCGCTGAAGGTGATCACCGTGCGCTCCACCGGCTTCGATGCCGTCGGAGAGGGGGGCGCTGCCGCCATCGAGGCGGTGGACTTCGTTGCCGACAACGCCCAGTCCACCTTCGTCAAGGAGGAGCTGGCCAAGTCCGACCGTCCCGAGCTGGGCGCCGCCAAGGTGGTCGTCTCCGGTGGCCGCGGCATGGGTAACGGCGAGAACTTCAAGCTGCTCGACGGCATCGCCGACAAGCTGGGCGCGGCGATCGGCGCCTCGCGAGCCGCGGTGGACGCCGGCTTCGTGCCCAACGACATGCAGGTGGGCCAGACCGGCAAGATCGTCGCCCCGGAGCTCTACATCGCCGTGGGCATCAGCGGTGCCATCCAGCACCTGGCCGGCATGAAGGACTCCAAGGTGATCGTCGCCATCAACAAGGACGAGGAGGCGCCGATCTTTCAGGTGGCAGACTATGGACTCGTTGCCGATCTCTTCGAGGCCCTGCCCGAGTTGGAAAGCAAGCTGTAAGAAAGATCGGGATCTTCCCGGTGGCGCTCTCCATGATCTGCGGCCTGGTGGCGGATCTCTTCCAGGTCCTGCCGGAGCTCGAGAGCAAGCTCTGAGCGTCACACGGCGAGAGTGTCGAAGCTGCCGTTGCCGGCCTCCGAAGGGGGGCCGGTTTTTTATTCGCCGCGGTCAGGATGAAAGAGAACATCGTTTGCGCCAAGCCGTGCGATCGATCCGAACATGGCGGAGGAACTCCTCATGGGAGAAGATCACGCCTGCCCTGTAGAGTTGTGGATACAGGGCTCGGAAGACAGGGCTTGGAAGACAGGGCTCGGGAGACAAGGGTGATCAACTGCAGAGGGAATTCGTGGGCCGCGCGCCTCCTCAGGGCCGCCTGTCTGTGTCTGGCGCTGCTGCCTGCCCTGGCACTGGGCGAAGAGGAGGTCGCCGGGTCCTTCGAGGGAGGGCTGGCCCCCGGTGCCCTGGGGCTGGCTGTGCCCCTGGCCGCCGAGATGGCGCGGAGTCTGGAGGCCCTGGAGAGCATGATCGCCGACGATCTGCCGTTTCTGGAGCGGCAGCGCCGGGCGCGGATGATCGACCTGCGCCAGGCGCTGGCCGCCGACCCGCTGCTGGCTCATGAGCTGTGGGAGCCACTGGTGGCCGCCTGGCGCCAGGAGCTGGCCTACGGACGCGACACCGACAGCTGGCGGGGCCTGCTGGTGGGCGACCCCGACCGGGAGGTGGACTACCTGCGCCTGGGCCGGGTCGGGCTCTACTTCCTCACCCCTGACGGCCGCGAGGGGGGCGTCTGGTCACTGGCCGAGGCAGGCTGGCGGGCCCTCGAGGGGCCCGAGCTGGCCGAGCTGCGCAAGGGGCTGGCCATCGTGCGCGAGCGCCGTGCCCCGGCGCTGCTGGCCCTGCCCGTCTCGCTGGCGCCCCATGACGATGAGACCGACAGGTCCCGGCGGGTGCCGCTGTCCATGGCCATGGGCGTCGAGGCAATTCATCGGGATCGCGCCGAAGCACGCCTCGCAGATGACGTCGACGCCGAGCTGTTCGAGCGGGTGAGTCGCCAGGTGGGCGAACTGCGCGACGAACTGGCCGAGAGCTGGCTGCGCCTGGGCAGCGGACTCGCGCTGCCGTCGCACCCCGATGCGTCAATGAGCGGCATCGAGGCGAGCGCGTCGCTGCTGCGCGGGCTCGAGGCCTGGACCGAGGAGAGCGGGCGCTGGCGGCGCTTCGAGGCGCCGGTGGCCGATGCCGGGGGCCATATCGCGCCGCGAGAAGTGGCGCGCCTGGGCGACCTGCTGGCCTTCGGCGGCGGCGATCTGCTGCGCCTTGGCGCCGTCGAGAACGGCGAGACCCCGCGCCTGTCGGTGGTCGAGGGGCTCTCCTCCGGGCAGCGCACCCGCCTGGAGACGGCATGGGCCGGCCAGGGACCGCTGCTGCTGGATCCGACGGCCGGGCGGCTGCTGGAGGTCCTGTCGGCCCAGCCCACCCTGGTGGAGCGCTTCCACCAGGGCGGCGCCGTGGGCTATGTGGTGGTGGCGCTGGGCGGGCTCGGCCTGTTTGCCGCGCTGCTCCAGTACGCCTACCTGCTGGTGGTCAGCCTGCGGCTGCGCCGTCAGGTACGCGTGGCAGAACCCTTGCGCGACAACAATCCCCTCGGCCGGGTGCTGGGCCGCTTTCGCACGCTGCCCGATGGGCTGCCGCCCGAGGCCCTGGAGGCGCGCCTGGATGAAGCGCTGCTGGCGGAGCTGCCGCGCCTGGAGCGGGGCCAGGGGCTGGTCAAGCTGCTGGCCGCGGTGGCGCCGCTGCTTGGCCTGCTGGGCACCGTCATCGGCATGATCGTCACCTTCCAGGCGATCACGGCCTACGGCACCGGCGACCCGCAGCTGATGGCCGGCGGTATCAGCCAGGCGCTGGTGACAACGGTGCTGGGGCTGATCACTGCGGTGCCGCTGCTGTTTGCCCATACCGCCCTGGTCAGCCGCTGCCGGCATCTGGTCGGCCTGCTGGAGGGGCACGCCAGCGCGGCGCTTGCCGAGCATCTGGAAACGGGCGCGGCATCTCCACGCCCGACGCAGCGTGAGCCCCATGCCGTTTCTCGTTGATGCCCGGTGGATCTGGGCCGAACCGCTTCAGCGCCTGGTGGAGGCGGGCGGGGCGGTGCTGGTGGGTATCATGCTGGTGGCCGCGCTGCTGTTCACCCTGACCCTTGAGCGCTGGTGGTACTTTCGGGTCACCTGGCGGGCGGAGCGCCGCACGCTGCTTCGCCGCTGGGCGGAGCGTCAGGACCACGCGAGCTGGAGCGCCCGCACCCTGCGTGAGGTCTGGAGCCGCGAGCTGGTCGCCCGTCTGCGCCGTCCGCTGCCGTGGATGAAGCTGCTGGTGGTCCTCTGCCCGCTGCTGGGGCTGCTCGGGACCGTGACCGGCATGATCGTGGTGTTCGACGGCCTGGCACTCAGCGAGACCCATCAGGCGCGGGCCATGGCCGACGGCGTGGCTCGGGCCACCCTGCCTACCCTGACCGGGATGGCCGTGGCGGTGGCCGGCCTGCTGGTCATCAGCCGGATGGAAGTGATCATTCGTCGTGAGCGTCAGCGGCTGCAGGATCGCCTGGCTCGCGCCGCCGAGGTGAAGGGGGAGGAGAGGGATGCGTAGGCGTCGCCTGGAGGCCGAGAACGAGGCCAGCGAAGTGAACCTCACGCCGATGCTCGACGTGGTGTTCATCATGCTGATCTTCTTCATCGTCACCACCAGCTTCATCAAGGAGAGCGGGGTGGAGATCGAGCGCCCCGAGTCCAGCGCCGCCAGCCCCAGGCCGGAGGCCCAGGTGATGGTGGCATTGACCCCGGAAGGGGCGGTCTGGGTCGATGGCCGGCCGGTGGATCTCCATCGCGTCGGGGCCGAGGTGGCCGGCCTGCTCGGCAGCGAGGGCAGCGTGGTGATCCAGGCCGATCGGCTGGCCACCACCGGGCGGCTGTTGGAGGTGATGGATCGGCTGCGCGAATCCGGGGTCGAGGATGTGGCGGTCGCCGCCACCCGGGGCGGATCTTGATCCGGCTGGTGCTCTCCGGGCTGGGCGGTTCGGCGCTGGCGCTGGGGCTGTTCTGGCTGCTGGCGCTGCTGGTGATGACGCCCGAGGAGGAGGTGACGCCGCCGCAGATGGCCCTGCCGCTGCGACTGGTGGCGATGGCGGAGGTCGCTGAGCGTGCCGAAGAGGCCGAGCCGGCGCCAGAATCAGCCGCCGAGCCGGAGGCGCCAGAAGAAGCCCCCGCCCCCTTGCCGGAAGGCTCCGAGGGCACGAGCCTGCCCGAGCCCGAGCCCGAGCCCGAGCCCGAGCCCGAGCCCCGGACGCGGCCGGTGCCAGGCCCTGAGCCCGCGGCTGACCCTGGCGACATGCCTCGCGCCGAGCCCGCCGGGCAGACGGACGATGGCGACGCCGATAGGGAGCCGGTGGTTGCCGACAGCGGACCGGTAGAGGTGGGCGAGGCCGTGCCGCTCAGCCGGGTGCCGCCCGACTATCCTCGCAGTGCCCAGCGGCGCGGGCTCGAGGGACACGTGGAGCTGGAGTTTCTGATCCGTCCCGACGGCAGTGTCGATCGCTCGAGCATCCGGGTGCTGGACGCGAGGCCGCGACGGGTCTTCGAGGCGGCCGCCGAGGAGGCGGTGGGGGAGTGGCGCTTCGAGGCCGACGGGCGCCTGCGTCGCGCCCGGCAGCGCCTGGAGTTCCGGCTGCGGTGAGAGGGGGGCGTGCCGTCCCGACGGGAAGACGCGGGCTCTTTCGATGCACTTCCGACGCTGTCAGAGGCGGCGGATGAGCAGGTCGGTCAGTGCCTCGTCGCTGAGCACCAGCGGGTTGGTCTTCATGCTGCCGCCTCGCGCTGCGGCCACTACTCGTGCCAGGTCGTCGGTGACCATGCCGAACTCGCCCAGGCGGGGCATGGCCAGGCGCTGGGTCCAGTCGCGCAGGGTCGCGACCAGGGCGTCGCAGGCCTCACGGTCATCCCGGTCAGGGGAGTCGCCGAGCAGTCGGCCGACGCGGGCATACTTCGCCAGGGCCTCGGGGGCCTCCCCGCGTTCGCGAAGGGCCGCGATATTCGCCGCGGTGGTCTCGGCGAGCAGGGTGCCACACACCGCGCCGTGGGGGATCGGAAAGAAGGCCCCCAGCGGCGACGCCAGGCCGTGAACGGCCCCCAGACCCGCCTGTGCCAGGCTGATGCCGGACATCAGCGAGGCATAGGCGAGCCCCGGAAAGCCCTCCTCGGCACGCCCGGGGTCACTGTCCAGTGAGGTCCAGAAGCCCTGGCAGAACGCCTGCATGCCGGACCAGGCCAGCGCATCGGTGGGCGCACTGGCGTTGGCGGACACATAGGATTCCAGCAGCTGGGTAAAGGCATCCATGCCGTTGGCGGCCAGCTGGTCCGCGGGGCAGCCGGCCAGCAGGTCCGGGTCGACCAGGGCGACCCGGGCCATCAGCCGGTCATCCCGGAACGATTTCTTGAAGCCGTCCGGCCCCTGCTCGCTCAGGACCGCGTTACGAGTGGCCTCGCTGCCGGTCCCTGCGGTGGTGGGCACGGCGATCAGCGGGACGGCGGGCCCGGGGTAGGGCAGGCCCCGGCCCACTCCCTCGAGGTGGTCCATCACCGAGGTGCCGGTGTGCAGCAGGCCGGCCACGGCCTTGCCGGCATCCAGGGCGCTGCCGCCGCCGATGGCCACCACGACCTCGATTCCCGCCTCGCGGTGCGCCGCCACGATCTCGTCCACTCGGCGAGGGGAGGGTTCCCCCGCGACGCTGACGTGCTCCCAGCTTACCCCCTGCTCGGCCAGCGCCGACTGGAGCCACGGCCAGCGGGGGGAGTCGACGAAGGAGCGCCTGCCGGTGACCAGCAGGATGCGTCTGCCGTGCCGGGCGATCAGCGCCGGCAGCTGACCAATGACATGGCGGCCGAAGTGGATCTCGGGAAGGGCCGAGAGGCGAAAGGCGTCGATACCTGCGAGGCGGGACGTGTCCGACATATGACGATTCCTGGTGGGGCGGGCGGTGGGGTCACTATAGAGGCTTGGTCGGATCCATGGCCACGCCGCCGCCTGGCGTGGAGTGGCTCAGAGGTCGAGGTCGGTCCACACCGGGGCGTGGTCGGAGGGCCTCTCCATGCCGCGCAGCGCATAGTCGATTCCGGCGTCCATGACCTTCTCGGCCAGCGGCGCGGTGACCAGGATATGGTCGATGCGCAGGCCGCGTTTGGGCTCCCGGTCGAAGCCCTTCGAGCGGTAGTCGAACCAGCTGAAGCGGTCGTCCGTTTCCGGGTAGCGTACCCGGTAGCTGTCGGTCAGCCCCCAGGCCTTGATGCGCGCGAGCCACTCCCGCTCCACCGGCTGGAAGCTGGTCTTGCCTTCCCGCAGCCAGCGCCTGCGATTGGATTCGCCGATGCCGATATCGATGTCCTCGGGGGAGATGTTGAAGTCGCCCATCACCACCAGGCGCTCGTCGGGGCGATGCTGGCGCGCCAGCAGGCGCTCGAGCTGGGCATAGAACTCGCGCTTGTGGGGAAACTTCACGGGGTGCTCGAGGTTCTCGCCCTGGGGAAAATAGCCGTTCCATATCGCCAGCGGCTCGCCGTTGGCAGGACGAAGGCTCACGCCGATGATGCGCCGCTGGGCGGCCTCGCCATCGTCGGGAAAGCCGTAGTGGACCGTCTCGGGTTCGCCGCACTGGGCGACGTCGACCATCAGCGCCACGCCGTAGTGGCCCTTCTGGCCGTGATAGAAGACCCGATAGCCCAGCGCCTCCACCGCCTCACGGGGGAAGTCGGCGTCCTGAACCTTGGTCTCCTGCAGGCCGATCACCGCCGGGCGCTGGTCGACCACCAGCGCTTCGAGCTGAGGGAGGCGGGCACGGATGCCGTTGATATTGAACGAGACCAGACGCATCAGCTCTCCGTGCTCCCCGGGTCGGGGCGTTCCTTGCCGGGGCGCTCTGTTGCGGCGTTCTCGGTCGCGGTGCTTTCTGTCGCCGGCTCGGGATGGATGGCGATGTCCTGTCCGGCCTCATGGCGGGCAATCTTGCGTGCCGCCTGCAGCTTGCGCTGCTGACGTTTCTTCTGGGTGTAACGCGTGGACGAGGTCACCTGATCGGGATTCTCGTGGCGCCACTTCTTGAAATCCTTGCGCCGGCCGGTGCGGATCTGCACCTTGTCGGCCAGCGAGCGGGTCTTCTTGCGACGGGTCATGGAAAAACTCCTGTGGTCTGGCATGCATTCTACCAGTCCTGCCGCGCCGGCCACAGGCGAAGCACTCACGAGACGCGCCCTTCGTCGCATTGGCTGTTACAATGCGCGTTTGTGTCATGTACTCAACCAGCCAAACGGACAGACAGCAGCCTATGAGCGAGTCGGATCAGATCAACGCACCGGCCCAGGATCGCAAGCCCAAGCGTCGTCGTCGCAAACCGCGTCGCCGTAACGCCTCCGGCTGGGACCTGCGCCAGTTTCAGGTGCCTGCCGTGGCGGGCAAGTGGCGCTTCCATGATTTCGATCTGCCGCTGCCGCTGATGCACGCCATCCACGCCCTGGGTTTCGAGTACTGCACCCCGATCCAGGCCGAGGCACTGACCCACACGCTGCTGGGCGGCGACGTGGTCGGCAAGGCCCAGACAGGTACCGGCAAGACGGCCGCCTTCCTGATCTCGATCCTTGCCTACTTCCTCGAGGAAGAGGTGCCCAACGCTCAGAAGCCCGGCGCCCCGCGTGCCCTGATCGTTGCCCCGACCCGCGAGCTGGCCCTGCAGATCGAGAAGGACGCCAAGGCCCTGGCCCGCTTCACCGATCTCAAGGTGGCAAGCGTTGTCGGCGGCATGGACTACCAGGCGCAGCGTGAGGCCCTGGCCGATCGCGTGGATATCCTGGTGGCCACCCCGGGCCGACTGCTCGATTTCCACCAGAAGCGCGATGTCGACATCACCCAGGTCGAGGTGCTGGTGCTCGATGAAGCCGACCGCATGCTCTCCATGGGCTTCATCCCCGACGTCAAGCGCATCATTCGCCATACGCCGAAGACGGAGGAGCGCCAGACCTTCCTGTTCTCGGCGACCTTCACCGAAGACATCCTCAACCTGGCCAGCCAGTGGACCTTTGAGCCGACCCACGTCGACATCGCGGTCACGGTGGAGAACGCCGCCGATATCGATCAGCGCGTCTACCTGGTCGGCGACGAGGACAAGCAGCGCCTGCTGATCAACCTGCTCCGGCAGGAGAACTTCGATCGCGTCCTGGTCTTCGGCAACCGACGTGACCTGGTGCGCAAGCTCGACGAGCTGCTCAGGAAGGCCGGCATCAACGTCGCCATGCTCTCCGGCGATGTGCCCCAGAACCAGCGCATCACGACCCTCGAGCAGTTCCGCGAGGGCGAGATCCAGGTGATGGTGGCCACGGATGTGGCCGGTCGCGGCATCCACATCGAGGATGTCAGCCACGTGATCAACTACACCCTGCCGGAGGATCCGGAGGACTACGTCCACCGTATCGGCCGCACCGGTCGCGCCGGCGCCAAGGGCGTGTCGATCAGCTTCGTGGGCGAGGAGGACGCCTTCTCGCTGCCCGAGATCGAGCGCTTCATCGGTGACAAGCTGCCCTGCGAGCACCCCCCGGAAGGCATGCTCTGAGCCCATGCTTGACGAGGCGCTGAAGGGCGAGATCCAGGCGGCCTACCGCCGTGTGCTCGACGGCCTCGATCTGACGCCCCGCTATGGCCAGCGGCTGATGATCGCCGAGATCGCCCGCACCCTGGCGGGTATCGAGGTCGACGAGGCCGGCAAGCGCGTAAGCGACGAGCACGTCTGCGTGCTCGAGGCCGGCACCGGTACCGGCAAGACCCTGGCCTACCTGCTGGCCGCGCTGCCGGTGGCCAAGGCCCGCGGCAAGCGGCTGGTGGTGGCCACGGCCACCGTGGCCCTGCAGGAGCAGGTGCTGCATCAGGATCTCCCCTCGCTGAAGGCCCACAGCGGCATCGACTTCAGCTACGCCCTGGCCAAGGGGCGCGGCCGCTATATCTGTGTGGCACGTCTCGACCAGACCCTCGACGGCACCGAAGACAACCCCACCTATTCGCTCTTCGAGCGTGAGCTCGCCAGCGGCGGCGACGACTTCCAGGCCCTGGCCCAGTCCCTGGGCGAGGCCTACGGCAACGGCCGCTGGGAGGGCGATCGCGACAGCTGGCCCGAGGCCATCCCCGACGACCACTGGCGCAAGCTCACCGTCGATCATCGGCAGTGCACCAACCGCCGCTGCGGCCACTTCGCCGCCTGCGCCTTCTTCCGTGCCCGGCGTGACCTGGAGCAGGCCGACATCATTGTCGCCAATCATGATCTGGTGCTGGCCGACCTCTCCCTGGGCGGCGGCGTGGTGCTGCCCGACCCGGGCGACTGCATCCACGTCTTCGACGAGGGCCACCACCTTCCCGACAAGGCGCTCAACCACTTTACCCACCGCTTCGCCGTGGGCGGCGCCCTTGGCTGGCTGCGGACCCTGAAGAAGTCGCTGACCGAGCTCAACCAGGCCCTGGCCGTTCAGCCGACGCTGGCACGGCTGCTGGCCACGCTGCCCCAGGCCATCGAGGCGCTGGAGCCGAAACTCGGCGAGGCCTTCGCCCTGGGCCACCAGCTGGCCGGGCGTCCCGAAGGGCTCGTCGACGGTGAGGAGACCCGCCAGCACCGCTTCGAGATGGGGCGTGTCCCCGAGGCGCTGAGAGAGCTGGCCGGGGCCCTGCTGGTGATCTTCGCCGAACTCTCCCGCACCCTCGAGAGCATGGCCGATATCCTGCGCGAGAGCCTCGACCCCGATAAGCATACCGGCCTGCCGCGCGAGCAGGCCGAGGCCTGGCTGCCGTTGCTGGCGCTGCTGCATGGCCGGGCGCTGGAGGCCCATGCTCTGTGGCAGGCGTTTGCCGAGACAGACCCCGAGGGCGAGCCGCCCCGGGCTCGCTGGCTGGCCCTGGAACGCTTCGGGGCCGACCCGGAGCTGACCTTCTCGGCGAGCCCCGTCTCGGCGGCCCATACCCTGGCGAAGAGCCTGTGGGGGGCCACCTTCGGCGCCGTGATCACCTCGGCCACGCTGACGGCACTCGGGCGTTTCGAGCGCCTGCAGGAGCGCGCCGGTCTGGCCAATCGCTATCGCTACCAGCGCCTGCCCAGCCCCTTCGACTACTCCCGCGCGGTGCTCAGCGTGCCCCGGGAGGCCGTCGATCCGGCCGATCGCGAAGGTCACGAGCGTGCCATCGTCGAGTTCGTCCAGGCGCTGGGCAAGCAGGAGGCGGTACTGATGCTCTTCTCGTCCCGGGCGCAGCTGCGCGCCGTGGAGAAGGCCCTGCCAAAGGCGCTGGGCGAACGGGTGCTGGCCCAGGATCGTCTGCCCAAGCGTGAGCTGATCACTCGCCATCGGGCCCGGGTCGACGCGGGGGAGGGCAGCATCATCTTCGGCCTGGCCAGCTTCGCCGAGGGAATCGACCTGCCCGGCGACTACCTGACCCACGTGGTGATCACCCGGCTGCCCTTCGCGGTGCCCGACGACCCGGTAGGCGCCACGCTCGCCGAATGGATCGAGAGCCGCGGCGGCAATCCCTTCATGCGCATCAGCGTCCCCGATGCCTCCATCAAGCTGGTGCAGGCCTGTGGTCGATTGATCCGCAAGGAGTCCGACAGCGGCCGCATCACCCTGCTCGATCGCCGGGTGCTCACCCGCCGCTACGGCCGGGCACTGCTCGATTCGCTGCCCCCCTTCGTCCGAGAGATCGACGGCGTCCGCCAGTAGCGGGGGGAGGCAGCCCCACCAGCGCTGGCAGTATCTTAGTGGGAGCGCAGCTTGCTGCGCGAAGGGGGGCGGCCCCACCGGCGCTGGCAGTATCCTTGTGGGAGCGCAGCTTGCTGCGCGAAGGCGTCCCCACCGACGTTGGCAGTATCTTTGT
>PWEV01000017.1 GCA_003553625.1 Halomonas sp. | reverse complement strand
TGTCGGGGTGAGTCCTGTCCAGGCCTCAGCCCTGCCGGCGATCCACCAACTCTCTTCTGACCACCACTGCGGTATTGCGCGGGATCACCTGGCGCCCTCGTTCTGCCAGGTGGCAGCGGGTAAAGGCGGCGCCAAACAGCAGGATCAGCGAACTGTAGTAGACCCACAGCAGTATCATCACCACCGACCCGGCGGCCCCGTAGGTCGAGGCGGTGGCGGTATGAGAGAGATAGATGGCAATGCCGGAGCGTCCCACCGCAAACAGCACCGCCGTGACCAGGGCACCCACCAAGACGTCCTTCCAGCGTAACACCACATCCGGCAGTACCTTGAAGATGGTGGCAAAGAGCGCCGCGATCACCGCCAGTGAAACGAGGAACTCGACTCCCGTGGTCAGAAACCCCACGAAGGGCAGCAGATCGTCGGCGGCCTGGAGCATGGCTCGCACCGCCACCCCCAGCACCAGTGATACCAGCAGAATAAAGCCGATGGAGAGCACCACGGTCAGCGACATCAGGCGGTTCTTGATGAACACCAGGGCGCTGTTGGCGCTGGGGCGAGCGGTCACTCCCCAGATGGTGTTCAGCGAAAACTGCATCTGAGCGAAGACCGTGGTGGCACCGACGATGAGTGCGCCGAAGCCCAGCAGGGTCGGGAGCAATCCCGACTCCTCGATGCGCGACTGAGCGACCGCCTGCTCGATGGCCGCCGCGGCCTCAAGGCCCATGGTGTCCTGGAGCTGAGCGACAATCTGCCCCTGGGCGGCGTCCTCCCCCAGCACCAGGCCGATCACGGTAACCGCGATGATCATCGTGGGAGCCAGCGAGAAGAGCGTGTAGAAAGCCAGCGATCCCGCATAGCTGAAGGCATTGCGTTCCAGCCAGAGCCGAATCGCGTTCTGGGTCACGTTCCACCAGAAACGCAGCGTGGTGCCGAGGGCGGATGGCATCAGTGTTCTTAGGTCAATCATGAGGTTCCCCGCATCCCTGTGTCGCCATCAGGATACGCGAAGTGACACTCAGCTGCCGCCCCTCACATACATTGCATTGCCCCGAACCAGCCGACCATAATGAGCCCGCTGCTGCCCACTCCCCCTTCAGGATCCGACATGCCAGCCTGCCCGGATATCGACCGCGACGCCTACGACTTCGACTGCCTGGTGTTCATCGGCCGCTTCCAGCCGCCCCACCTGGGACATCTCGCGGTGATCCACGAGGCGCTCAAGCGCGCCCGTCAGGTCATTGTGCTGATGGGCTCATCCTGGCAGGCGCGCTCGATGAGAAACCCCTGGCATTTCAATGAGCGCGGAGACATGCTTCGCAGCGCCTTCGATGATGAGGATAACGCCCGGCTGGCCGTGGTACCGCTGCTCGATGCCCTCTACAACAACGATGTCTGGGTGCGTGACGTGCAGCGCAAGGTGCGCGACATCGCCAGTCCCCAAGGTGCCCGATTGCCGCGGATCGGCCTGATCGGCGCTAGCCGCGGCCAGTCGAGCTACTATCTGTCGCTGTTTCCCCAGTGGGAGTCCGTGAGCGTACCGCTGGTAGAGGGGATTTCGGCCAGCCAGATTCGCGAGCGGTTGTTCCGGTCCGTCTCCTCCGCCGATGACTATCTGACGACCGGAGCCTCCCATGACCTTCCCCCGGGCGTCGTCAGCGCGGTGCACGCCTTTTGCGAGGGTGAGCACTACCGTCAGCTGAGCGAAGAGCAGCGACTGCTGGATCAGTACCGCAGTGCCTGGGCCCAGGCGCCCTATCCGCCCATCTTTGTGACGGTGAATGCGGTGGTGGTGCAGTCCGGGCACGTACTGCTGGTACGCCGCACGGCGGCACCCGGCAAGGGGCTGCTCGCCCTGCCCGGCGGCTTCATCAACTCCCATGAGCGGCTACTGGATGCCTGCCTCCGGGAACTGCGCGAGCGCATTCGCCTCAAGGTGCCGGAGCCGGTGCTCAAGGGGTCCTTGCGTGGTCAGCGGCTGTTCGACGAGCCCCATCGCAGCTGGCGGGGACGCACTCTGGCCGAAGCCTTCTACTTCGCGCTGACCCCCGATCAGCAGCTACCCAGGCTCAAGCCGGTGAAGGGTGGCGATCACGCCCGCTGGGTGGCGCTGGCCGACCTGGACCCCGAGGCCCTCTTCGAGGACCACTTCTTCATCATCCAGAATTTTCTCGGCCTGCCGGCCGACTTTGGCGGGAATTGACCCTGCTGCATCACGCCTGCAGGAAATCCCGCGGCAGCTTCTGCATCTGCCGCCACAGCTTCTCCACCCCGGGCTTGTGCACCAGGGAACAGCGATAGAGACGGATCTCGAGGGGGACATCCCACTCCTTGCCGCCGGCCCTGACCAGGCGACCGCTCTTGAGCTCCTCGCGGATACAGAAGTCGGGGATCCAGGCCAGCCCCAATCCCTGAACCACCATCCCCTTGAGACCTTCGGCCATGGCAGTCTCGTAGACGGTGCGAAGCCGCAGGCGAAGAGCATCGTTCTTGAGCAGCATGCGCACACTGCTCCCCAGGAAGGCCCCCTGGGTGTAGGCCAGGTAGGGAATCGACTCGCTGCCCTCCAGTGGGAAGCGAGGGGTGCCATCCTCGTTGGGCAGGCTGACGGGAAGCATCTTCACCTGACCGATGGAGAACGAGGGAAACACCTCCGAATCGAGCTGCATGCTGGCGTAGGGATCGTAGTAGGCCAGCATCAGGTCGCACTTGCCCTCTCGCAACACGTGGATCGCCTCTCCCACGTTCATGGCCACCAGGCGGGTCGGCAGTTCCCCTATGCCCTGCTGGAGACGCGAGATCCATGGGGGAAAGAAGCTCAATGCGAGAGAGTGCGCTGCAACGATATCCAGCGCCTCGTTGGCGATGGCGAGCCCGCGCAGGTGGCTCAGGCTCTCGTTGAGCTGCTCCACCAGGTTGCGGGCGGTGACCAGGAACAGCTGTCCTTCGGAGGTAAGGTCCACGGGGGTAGTGGAGCGATCCACCAGAGTGGCCCCCACTGCCTGCTCGAGAGCGCGGATACGGCGACTGAAGGCGGGCTGGGTGACATGGCGCTGCCGTGCCGAAGCGGAAAAGCTGCGGGTGTTGGCCAGAGCGACGAAGTCTTCCAGCCACTTGGTCTCGAGGTTCACCGTGACTCCCGGTCCGCGGATGGCAGGGCGGCCGACGCGTCGGCCATCGTGAAACGATAATATATCACTGGATAGGCGACAGGAGGTAGGCGGCCCGTGAGGCCAGCTTGCGCCATAGCGGTCGCGAGGTGATCTCGTCGAGGCTGATCCGTCGGCAATCGGTGAAGTCCTTTTCCAGCATCAGACGCACCTTGGCGGCAAAAAGGCGATCCGGCAGGAAGGCCGTGATCTCGAAGTTGAGTCGGAAGGAGCGGTTGTCGAGGTTCACGGTCCCGACGCTGGCCGCCGAATCATCGATCAGCATCACCTTCTGGTGCAGGAAGCCCGGCTGGTAGCGATAGACCTTGACCCCGGCCCTGAGCATGTCGGGCAGGAAGGAGAAGGCCGACAGGAACACCAGCAGGTGATCCGGGCGCTCCGGAATCATGATGCGCACGTCGACCCCGCGCATGGCGGCAAGCCGCAGGGCATCCTGGACACCCTGGTCCGGCACGAAATAGGGGCTGGTGACCCAGAAGCGCTCCCGAGCACTGTGGATAGCATGCTGCACCAGCAGGCCGGCGGTGTCCTGGCGGTCTGCTGGCCCCGAGGGCACGATCACTACCCTGTGGCACTCCACGCAGGTCACCTGGGGGGTCCAGGAGAGCGTGATCACCTCCCCGGTAGCCCAGTGCCAATCCTCCCAGAAGGCCTCCTGCAGCCCCAGGGCACTCGGCCCGGTGAGCTTGAGATGGGTGTCGCGCCACGGTCCGTGACGTCCCTGCCCCAGGTACTCGACGCCGACGTTGAAACCGCCGACCCATCCCTCGCGGCCATCCACCACCAGCACCTTGCGATGGTTGCGAAAGTTGAGCTGGAAGCGATGGCGAAACCCCCGCGACGACCGGAACGCGCTCACCTCCACCCCGCTGCTGGCAAGGTCGCGCAGGTACCCTTCATTCAGTTTGTGGCTGCCCACCTCATCGTAGAGAAAGTAGACCCGCACTCCGCGCTCGGCCACGCGTTGAAGGCGCTGCTTGAGTTCAATGCCCAGCGCATCGTGACGAACGATGAAGAACTGGATCAGCACATACTCCTCGGCGTGCTCGATGCCGTCGAAGAGGCTCTTGAAGGTGGCGTCACCATCGACAAGCAGTTCGGCGCGGTTGCCGCTGGTCAGTGGCATCTGGGCAAGCTGTTCGACCGCACGCACGTCGGGGTCCTGGGCATCGGCCACGAAAGGCGTCAACTGCTCACGATAGCGGGCCAGCACCCGGCGCAGGACGCTGTCCCGTTCTCCGCGGGCGGAGACATAGCCATAGAAGCGCGGGCGGCCGAAGATCCAGTAGGCGGGTACCGCCAGATAGGGCATCGTGATCAGCGAAAGGATCCAGGCGATGGCACCCTGTGAGGTACGACTCGACAACAGGGCCAGCAGCGCCGAGACGATGCCGAGCACGTAGAAAAGGAAGATAGCCAGGCCGAACAGCCAGGAGGTCATGTGCTCTCCCTGAAAAAACAGTGTCCTACAGCATATCCAAACGCGAGTGGCCCCGCCAGATGGCAGGGCCACTCGGCTACCTAATGGCAGGTATCAGACGCGTTCGGCGATGATCTCCTTCCACTTGGCCGGGCCGGTCTGGTGCACCGAGGTACCCTGGCTGTCCACGGCCACGGTCACCGGCATGTCCTCCACCTCGAACTCGTAGATGGCCTCCATGCCCAGATCCTCGAAGCCTACCACGCGGGACTTCTTGATCGCCTGGGCCACCAGGTAGGCGGAGCCACCCACGGCCATCAGGTAGACCGCCTTGTTGTCGCGGATCGCCTCGATGGCAGTCGGCCCACGCTCGGCCTTGCCGACCATGCCCAGCAGGCCGGTCTCTTCCAGCATGGTGCGGGTGAACTTGTCCATGCGGGTGGCCGTGGTGGGGCCGGCCGGGCCGACCACCTCGTCGCCGACCGGATCCACCGGGCCCACGTAGTAGATGAAGCGCCCCTTCATGTCGACGGGCAGCGGCTCGCCCTTGGCGATCATGTCCACCATGCGCTTGTGGGCGGCATCGCGGCCGGTGAGCAGCTTGCCATTGAGCAGCAGGGTGTCGCCGGGCTGCCAGGTCAGGACCTCTTCCGGCGTCACCGTGTCGAGATTGACGCGCTTGACGTTGTCGCCCGCCTCGCGGGTGATCTCCGGCCAATCCTCGAGCTTCGGCGCCGGCAGCGAGGCCGGGCCGGAGCCATCCAGTGTGAAATGGGCATGGCGGGTGGCGGCACAGTTGGGGATGATCGCCACCGGCTTGTTGGCCGCGTGGGTCGGGAAGTCCCTGACCTTGATGTCGAGCACGGTGGTCAGGCCGCCCAGGCCCTGGGCGCCGATGCCGCTTCTGTTGACCTTGTCGAACAGCTCCAGGCGCAGCTCCTCGGCGCGATTGGAGGCACCGCGGGCCTGAAGTTCCTGGATGTCGATGGGATCGAGCAGCGACTCCTTGGCGATCTCCATGGCCTTCTCGGCGGTGCCACCGATGCCGATGCCCAGCATGCCGGGCGGACACCAGCCCGCCCCCATCTTGGGCAGCTGCTCCATTACCCAGTCGACCACGTTGTCGGAGGGGTTGAGCATGGCGAACTTGGACTTCGCCTCGCTGCCGCCGCCCTTGGCGGCCACGTACACCTCGAGGGTGTCTCCGGGAACGATCTTGTGGTGGATGATCGCGGGGGTGTTGTCACCGGTGTTCTTGCGGGCGCCGTCCGGGTCGGCCAGCACCGAGGCGCGCAGCACGTTGTCGGGCAGCGCATAGGCACGACGCACGCCCTCGTTGACCATGTCATCCAGGCTCATCTCGGCGTCCCAGCGCACGTTCATACCGACGTGCAGGAAGACGGTCACGATGCCGGTATCCTGGCAGATCGGACGGTGACCCAGGGCGCACATCCGCGAGTTGATCAGGATCTGAGCGATAGCATCCTTGGCCGCCGGATTCTCCTCGCGCTCATAGGCCTGAGCCATGGCATCGATGAAATCTTTCGGGTGGTAGTAGGAGATGTACTGAAGCGCATCGGCGACGCTCTGGATCAGATCGTCCTGGCGGATCACGGTCATGGGCAAGGGGCTCCTTGGCGTTGTCGGCATGCTCGCTGTCGGACGGCGGCGCGTCCGGTGTGGCGGGTTCAAACGGACTATATTGTACCTCACCCCCTACCCTGCTGACATTGAGATCGCCAAAGGTCGCAGAGAGTTGCCCCAGAGAAAGATAACGGTATAAAAATGGTACGCGCAGAGAGCTAAGAGGACTGAGGCTGGCAATGAGGACAAACGTAGAGTCGTCTGGAGGCGACGGACGTCCGCTCGATCGGCGTACCGCAGACATGGCACGGCAGGCCGTCGCGTTCGAAAACGGCGAAGCGCCAGCGCCGGCGGGAGGCCCCTCGACGCCGATCCGCAGCGGCCCAGTCGGGCCGATTGGTCACCCCCGCCTGGTCGTAGGCCTGCCGCGTCACCTCGAGAATGGCGTGGGCCAGTCGCTTCAAGTCAGCCTCTTCCAGGTCGGCCGGCTTCGTCTTGTAGTGAAGACCCGCAAAGAACAGGATTTCCGAGCGCAGATAGTTGCCGATGCCGGCAAACAGCGCCTGATCGAGAAGCAGGCCGCCGAGGCCACGGCGACGAAAATGCGCCTCCTGCAGGCGGGTCATGGCCTGCTCTATCGAAACACCATGGGTCAGCAGATCGGGGCCGAGCCGTGAGAGGAAGGGGTGTTCCCCGAGCCTGCGTTCCTCCCACAGCGAGACATCCGAAGCGCTGTAGAGGCTCGCCGCCCTCCCCTCCGCTACCAGCCGGACGCGAAGGGAGCGCCCGGTATCGGGCTCTCGCTCGGCGTCATGAAGCTTCCAGACGCCGTAGAGCTGGTTGTGGGAGTAGAGCACCCGGCCATCGTCGAAGCGGGTCAGCAGCGCCTTGCCCCAGCTATCCACGGCGGCAACCTTGCACCCGACCAGCGAAGACGCCT
The DNA here is from genome assembly GCA_003553625.1 of Halomonas sp. Taxonomy (GTDB): domain Bacteria; phylum Pseudomonadota; class Gammaproteobacteria; order Pseudomonadales; family Halomonadaceae; genus Halomonas. Next base: position 20,561 of record PWEV01000017.1, on the reverse strand, counting down.
GCGCCACCAGCTCCGGAAAGGCGAACCACACATGCTCCAGCCTTCGCCCGGCCAGCTGCTCGTGAACCCGGTCGGCGGCGCGGCGAATCTCGGGACCTTCGGGCATTAGATAGCCCCCAGCACCAGCTGACGCTCCTTGAGCTTATGCAACCGGTCGCGCAGCCGCGCGGCCTCCTCGAACTCCAGGTTCTGGGCCGCCTCGAACATGGCGTCCTCGACCCGGGTCGTTTCCCGAATCAGCTCTGTGGGTGACATCTCGGCGGGGTCGTAGATCGCCTCCTTCTCTGCCACCTTGCGTTCACCGCGCCGGCCCTTGCGCCCAGGCGCCTGGGCGGCCTCCAGGATATCGGCCACCGAGCGGGTCACGGTGGTCGGGGTGATACCATGCTCCTCGTTATGGGCGACCTGCTTGGCGCGGCGACGGTCGGTCTCCTCCATGGCGCGACGCATGGAATCGGTGACCCGGTCTCCGTAGAGGATCGCCTTGCCGTGGGCATTGCGGGCGGCACGGCCCATGGTCTGGATCAGCGAGCGCTCGTTGCGCAGAAAGCCCTCCTTGTCGGCGTCGAGGATCGCCACCAGGGAGACCTCGGGGATATCGAGACCCTCGCGCAGCAGGTTGATCCCCACCAGCACATCGAACTTGCCCAGGCGCAGGTCGCGGATGATCTCCACCCGTTCCACGGTGTCGATGTCCGAGTGCAGGTAGCGCACGCGCACACCATGCTCGTCCAGGTACTCGGTAAGGTCCTCGGACATGCGCTTGGTGAGCGTCGTCACCAGCACACGCTCGCCGACGGCCGTGCGAAGGCCAATTTCCGAGAGCAGGTCGTCCACCTGGGTGCTGGCGGGCCGCACTTCGATCTCCGGATCGAGCAGCCCGGTGGGACGCACCACCTGCTCCACCACCTGGCCGGCGTGCGCCGCCTCGTAGGGCCCCGGGGTAGCGGAGACGAAGATCGTCTGGGGGCTGATCGCCTCCCACTCCTCGAATTTCATCGGACGGTTGTCCAGGGCCGAGGGAAGCCGGAACCCGTACTCGACCAGGGTCTCCTTGCGTGAACGGTCGCCCTTATACATCCCGCCCACCTGGGGAACGCTGACATGGGACTCGTCGATGAAAAGCAGGGCATCCGCCGGCAGGTAGTCGAAGAAGGTGGGCGGCGGCTCGCCGGGATTGCGGCCGGAGAGATAGCGGGAGTAGTTCTCGATGCCGTTGCAGTAGCCCAGCTCGAGCATCATCTCGATGTCGTAGAGGGTTCGCTGCTCCAGGCGCTGAGCCTCCACCAGCTTGTCGTGCTTGCGCAGCCAGTCGAGGCGCCCCACCAGCTCTGCCTTGATCTCATCGATGGCCCCGAGGATGGTCTCCCGGGGCGTCACATAGTGGGACTTGGGGTAGATGGTCATGCGCGGTACCTTGCCCCGTATCTCACCGGTGAGCGGATCGAACAGGCTGATGGTGTCGATCTCGTCGTCGAACAGCTCCACGCGCACCGCTTCGTCCTCGGCGTCGGCCGGAAAGATATCGATCACGTCGCCGCGCACCCGGTAGGTGCCGCGCTTGAAGTCCATGTCGTTGCGGGTGTACTGCAGCTCCGCCAGGCGGCGCAGGAAGGAGCGCTGATCGATCAGCTCGCCCCGGGTGAAGTGCAGACGCATCTTCAGGTACTGCTCGGGATCGCCCAGGCCGTAGATGGCCGATACCGAGACCACGATCAGCGCGTCGCGGCGCTCCAGCAGCGCCTTGGTGGCCGACAGGCGCATCTGTTCGATGTGCTCGTTGATGGACGCATCCTTCTCGATGAAGGTGTCCGATGACGGCACATAGGCCTCGGGCTGGTAGTAGTCGTAGTAGGAGACAAAGTATTCGATGGCGTTGTCGGGGAAGAACGCCTTGAACTCGCCATAGAGCTGAGCCGCCAGGGTCTTGTTGGGCGCCATGACGATGGTCGGGCGCTGCAGGCGCTCGACCACGTTGGCCATGGTGAAGGTCTTGCCCGAACCGGTGACCCCGAGCAGCGTCTGGTGGGCAAGCCCAGATTCCAGTCCCCCGACCAGATTGTCGATGGCCTTGGGCTGGTCGCCGGCGGGTTGGAACTTCGAAGCGAGGCGAAAGGGCTTGCTCATTGATTCTCCGTGTGGCCCATCGTCGGATGGATCAGGCTTCGACGCTGGTTCGAGTGCTGACCTCCACGGTGGAGCTGGTTATCAGGCGATGGATGGGGCACTTGTGACTGATCTCCTCCAGGCGTGCGCGCTGCTCGGGATCCTCGACGCCGTGAAAGGTCATCTCCACGTCCAGCCGATAGATGCCGTGACGCTCCTCGCTATCGTCTCGGTGCACCTTCACGCTGACCCCCTCGAGGGGCCACTTCTTGCGCTTTGCATACATCATGGAGGTGATCGCCTTGCAGGCGCCCAGCGAGAGGTCGAAATAGTCATGGGGATCGGGGGCGCTGCCCTCTCCCCCGTAGGCGACCGGCACGTCGACGAAGAGATCCTCGAACCCGTCCAGTTCGACCCTCTGGCGGAAGATATGGTTGCGCACGCTGACAACGTCAATGGTCTTCTTCACGGGAACCTCCTGTTCAATTGACCTGGATGGGAAGCTTGAGGGCCAAGATGGCCTTGATCAACTCATCCCGGCGGGCGCGCCCCTCGACCTCGGCGCCGTGGCGACCCACCTCGACGCTGTCGACGCCATCCAGCATCATCAGTGCGGTGGTGATACGGTTGATCTGGTCGGCGTTATCGACGCCCTTGAAGCTCAGCGATTGGTGTGCCACGGGAGGACTCTCCGATGTTGTGCCCAGGAAGGGGCGAAGCGGCCCTGAGCAAAATATGGGAGCGAGTCTAGCATGGCGCCAGGGCGACCACAGCGGTTGCAATGTCGCACGGCTACCCGCATAAGAGGAGCCAGCCACTCAGCAAACGACAAGGAGCACCCCATGCCCGACTGGATCTCCGCCCCGGGCGGACGGCAGGACGCCGAGGATCGAATCACCTTCGAGACCCCTGCGCCGGCCCGCCAGGCCCTGGACGGCACCGTAGTGGCGCCGCTGGTTCACCTGGGCGTGCTGGACGTGTTTGGCCCCGATGCGGAGCGATTCCTGCAAGGCCAGACCAGCGCCCAGGTGGGCCTGGCCGACGGCAACCTTGCCCCCCTCACCGTCTTCTGCACCCCCAAGGGACGCATGCTGGCCAACGCACAGCTGCTGAGAGTGAACGAGGAGCACTACCGCCTGGTGATGCCGCGTGGTCTGGTCCAGCCCCTGGCAGAACATCTGGGCAAGTTTGCCGCCTTCTACAAGGCACAGCTCGAGGTGCGCGACGACCTGGCGCTGATCGGGCTGATCGGTCGAGAGGCTCCGGCGCTGGCAGAGGTCAGGCTGGACCTGCTTCCGCCGGCGGTCTGGCACCAGTCCGGAGATGCCGACGTCCAGCTGCTGGCCCATCCCGGGCCACGCCCTCGCCTGCTGGTCTGCCTGCCCACCGAGCGGGCCGCGTCGCTGTGGACCCGCCTCGCCGAGCAGGCCACACCGGTGGGCAATGCGGTGTGGTGCCTGCATGACATCCAGGCCGGCCTGGCCTGGCTGACGCCGATGCATCGCGATGCCCTGCTGCCGCAGATGATCAACTGGGAGGCGCTGGGCGGCATCAGCTTCAAGAAGGGCTGCTATACCGGGCAGGAAGTCGTGGCCCGCGCCCATTTCCGCGGCCAGGTAAAGCGCCGACTGGTGCGCGCCCAGCTGGAAGGCGGCGAGCTGCCGCCACTGGGCAGCCCGGTGGAGACTTCCGAGGGCAAGGCGGTGGGTGAGGTGCTGGCCGCCGAGCTCGACGCCTATGACCAGGCGGAGATCCTGGCGGTGCTGACCACGAAGGAGGACCTGGGGCCCCTGCGCGTGGCCGGCCAGGCGTTCAAGCAGTTGAAGCTGCCCTACCCCATCGAGCGCCTGGACCCCGAGAGCCTGGCGGCCAAAGCGTAGGTCACCAAGGAACCGAGTCTCCAGGAAACCAAGGCACCAGGCACGTCACAGTCGGAACAGCCGCCGCGCGCTGGCGGTGCTGTTTTTCGCCACTCGCTCGAGCGACTGGCCGCGCAGCTCGGCGACGATCCGACACACCGCCTCTACCCTGGCCGGCTCGTTGCGCTCCCCTCGATGACCGGCCAGCGGCATGTCGGGGCTGTCGGTCTCCAGCACGTAGCCGTCATCGGGCAGCGCGGCCACTGCGCGATGTAAACGCTTTGCCCGCTCATGGGTGGCGGCGCCCCCCAGCCCCACCACGAAGCCCAGTTCGATGAACCGATGTGCCTGCTCCGGGGAGCCGGCGAAGGCGTGGATCAGCCCCCCGGCGGGCAGGTCGAGCTGACGCAGCCGCTTGGCGACCCTGTCGTTGGCCTGCACGCAGTGGATCACCACCGGCAACTCCCGCTCCTTGGCCAGCCTGAGCTGGGCGTCTAAGAGCCGCCATTGGGCATCGAGGGTCTCGGAAAAGCGCGCATCGATACCACACTCACCCACCGCCACCAGCTCGGGGTGCTGCGCCAGCGCCTCGTCGAGGGCGTTGAGGTCCGACTCGCGATGCTGCGCCATGAAGTAGGGATGCAGCCCCAGGCAGACGCTGACATCGTCCCGCTCCCCCAGCGCCAGCACATCGGGCCAGCGCTTGCGCGTCGTGCCCGGCACCACGAAATGGCCAACGCCCACCGCCCTGGCCCGTTCGAATACCGCCTCGCGGTCGTCATCGAAATCGGGAAAATCCAAGTGGCAGTGGGCGTCAATCAGCATGGGGGGCGTTTCCGCAGAGAGGGTGGTGTCGGATCGCGGCTGTTCCGGCAACAGGCCAGTTCGGGGGCGCCGTGAATACCTCCCTGTAGGCTACTTTTTCCTTCCCTCGAAAAAGCCCCCATCCAGACCTGTCCCCGGCGCCGCTCGGCAGGATGCCATTCTACGCGGCAACTTGGCCGGCTGGCCGCTCAGTGTTCCCGGGTCGGCTGGAAGCGGATCTCCGGCCAGCGCTCCTGGGTCATCTGCAGGTTGACCCGGGTGGGGGCGATATAGGTCAGATAGCCGCCGCCGTCGATGGCCAGGTTGGCGCTGGCCTTGCGCTTGAACTCATCGAGCTTCCTGGCGTCCTCGCAGTAGATCCAGCGGGCGGTATTCACGTTTACCCCCTCATAGACCGCCTCCACCTTGTACTCCTCCTGGAGGCGGTGGGCGACCACGTCGAACTGCAGGGTACCCACGGCGCCAAGGATCAGGTCGTTGTTATCCAGCGGCATGAATACCTGGGTGGCGCCCTCCTCGGAGAGCTGCTGCAGGCCCTTCTGCAGCGCCTTCATCTTCAGCGGGTCCTTAAGACGCACGCGCTTGAAGAGCTCGGGGGCAAAGTGAGGAATACCGGTGAAGCGCATCTCTTCGTTCTGGGTGAAGGTGTCACCGATCTGGATGGTGCCGTGGTTATGCAGGCCGATGATGTCGCCCGGCCAGGCTTCTTCCACCTGGGTGCGATCCGCGGCCATGAAGGTCAGGGCATCGGCAATCTTGACATCCTTGCCGATGCGCACGTGGCGCATCTTCATGTTCTTCTCGTACTTGCCCGAGCAGACCCGTAGGAAAGCGATGCGATCCCGATGATTGGGGTCCATGTTGGCCTGGATCTTGAAGACGAAGCCGGTGAAGCGTTCATCCTCGGCCTCGACGACGCGGGTATCGGTCTCCCGGGGCTGGGGCGGTGGCGCATACTCCACGAAACCGTCCATCATCTCGCGCACCCCGAAGTTACCCATGGCGGTACCGAAGTAAACCGGTGTGAGCTCACCGCGCAGGTAGGCCGCGTGATCGAACTCATGGGAGGCACCGCGCACCAGCTCTACCTCCATGCGCAGCTCCTCGGCCAGATCCTCACCGAGCACGGCGTCCACCTCGGGGTTGTCGAGCCCCTCGATGCGCCTGTCGTCGGGAATACGGCTACCCTGGCCCTGGGTGTAGAGATGCAACACGTCGTTATACAGATGGTAGACGCCCTTGAAGTGGCGCCCCATGCCGATCGGCCAGGTCATCGGCGCGCACTGGATGTTGAGTACCTCCTCGACCTCGTCCATCACCTCGATGGGCTCGCGGGTGTCACGGTCCATCTTGTTGACGAAGGTGAGTATCGGGGTGGTGCGCAGGCGACACACTTCCATCAGCTTGACGGTACGGGCCTCGACGCCCTTGGCGCCGTCGATCACCATCAACGCCGAGTCCACCGCGGTCAGGGTGCGGTAGGTATCCTCGGAGAAGTCCTCGTGGCCGGGGGTATCCAGCAGGTTGACGATGCGACCGCCGTAGGGGAACTGCATCACCGAGGTGGTCACCGAGATGCCGCGCTCCTGCTCCATCTTCATCCAGTCGGAGGTGGCGTGGCGATCGGCCCGCTTGCTCTTCACGGAACCGGCCATCTGGATGGCGTTTCCGAACAACAGCATCTTCTCGGTGATGGTGGTCTTGCCCGCGTCGGGGTGACTGATGATTGCGAAGGTGCGTCGCAGCCCGACTTCACGGGCCAAGGTAGCGTCTGGCATCGATGGAGAATTCGTCGTCGTGGCACCACAGGGGTGCGTGAATGGTTCGCCCTTGGGCGATGGCGGCATTCTACGCCGGTCGGCCTACGAAATGTAGGGCGGCTCCGCAGGGGGTATGATGAGTATCTGCCAGCAAGGAGTCGCCATGACCACCACCCAACCCCTGCCTCTCTCCACGCCCAGCCGCAACCTGGTGCGCCTGACCATCGTGAGGGGGATCACCTGGACCGGCTTCCTGATCGGCGTCATCATCGGCGTGGAACTGCTGGGGTTCGATCTGCGGGTCAAGGCGGTGATCGGGGTGGTGCTGGCCATGGCGCTGGTCAACCTGGCCACTTGGTGGCGTCTGGGGCGCCATCGCGCCGTCTCCCACTTCGAGTACCTGGCCCACCTGCTGGTCGACGTGACGGGCCTGACCCTGCTGTTCTACTTCACCGGCGGCTCCAGCAACCCCTTCATCACCTACTACCTGGTGCCGGTGACCATCGCCGCCGCCACCCTGCCCTGGCGTTACGCCTGGATCATCGCCACATCGGCGCTGCTGGCCTACTCGTTGCTGATGGTGAATTTCCACCCTGTGCCTCAGCTGGCCCACGGGAGCCATGCCGACCAGGGCGTCAACCTTCACGTACTGGGCATGTGGCTCAACTTCGCCCTGTCGGCGGGCCTGGTGACCTTCTTCATCTACAAGATGGCCCATGCGCTGCGCAGCCGGGAGCAGGCGCTGTCACGCACCCGGGAAGCCGCCCTGCGCAACGAACAGGTTCTGGCCGTGGCCACCCAGGCGGCGGGCACCGCCCACGAACTGGGCACGCCGCTCTCCACGATGGCGGTATTGCTGTCCGAGATGCGCGACGACGCACAGGACAACCCCATGCTGATCAAGGACATCGAACTGCTGCGCCAGCAGGTGGACACCTGCAAGTCGCGTCTGCACCAACTGGTCGAGAATGCCGACCGACGGCGCATGGGCGAGCCCCAGGTGCGCGACGCCGAAATGTGGCTGGCCGGGGTGGTGCAGCGCTGGCTGGTGCTGCGCCCCGATGTCAGCCACCTGATGGAGGTGGCCGAGCGGCGCGGGCGTCCCTGGATCTCGGTGGATACCACTCTGGAACAGGCGCTCACCAATCTGCTCAACAACGCGGCCGATGCCAACCCCGACAACATCCTGATCGGCCTCGACTGGAACACCGAGGAGGTGATCGTCGACATCCGCGACCATGGCCCCGGCGTCGCCCTCTCCATCGCCGACCAGCTCGGCGAGACCTTCGTCTCCACCAAGAGCAAGGGGCTGGGTATTGGTCTGTTCCTCACCCACGCCACGATCAACCGCCTCGGCGGCGGCGTCAGCCTGTACAATCACCCCGAGGGAGGCACCCTGACCGAGGTGGTGCTGCCGCGCAGTGATCCGGCCAGTTGAGCCGTTACCCGGAAACACGAGGACGCCATGCAAGAGCAAGCGACAGCAGAACGGCTGCTGATCATCGACGATGACGAGATGTTCTGCCACGTACTGGACCGCGCCATGCGCCGCCGCGGCTTCGAGGTGCTGGTGGCCCATGACGCCGAGCAGGCGCTGGCCCTGGCGCACCAGCAGAAACCGACGCTGGCCACCCTGGACCTGAAACTGGAGCATGACTCCGGCCTCAAGCTGCTGCCGGATCTGCTGGAGGTGGTGCCGGAATGCCGGGTCGTGGTGCTGACCGGCTACTCCAGCATCGCCACCGCCGTGGAGGCGATAAAGCTCGGCGCGGTGAACTACCTGTGCAAGCCGGCGGACGCCGACGAGGTGCTGGCGGCCTTCGACAGGGAAACCGGTGACCCGGAAACGGGGGTCGCCGAGCAACCGCCGTCGATCAACCGGATCGCCTGGGAGCACATCCAGAAGGTACTGCAGGAGCACGACGGCAATATCTCCGCCACGGCTCGGGCACTGGGGATGCACCGGCGCACCCTGCAGCGCAAGCTGCAGAAGCGGCCGGTGCGGCGCTGACCGAGCAAGGTCACCCTCGGGGAGTGACTGCCGGGGGTTACTGCGCTGTCCAGCCCAGGTCGATGTTCCAGCTCGACCCGGTGACGGCACCGGCCGAATTCGACGCCAGATAGGCGACCAGCTCCGCCACCTCGCTCGGTTCGATGAGCCGCTTCACGGCGGCGTTCTTGAGCATGATCTGCTCGATCACCTCCTGCTCCTGCATGCCGTGCAGCTTCGCCTGGTCGGCGATCTGATTGTCCACCAGCGGGGTCTTCACGTAGGCCGGGCAGATGGCGTTGGCGGTGATCCCCTGAGCCCCACCCTCGAGGGCCGCGGTCTTGGTCAGGCCGATCATGCCATGCTTGGCACTGATGTAGGCGGACTTGCCGGGGGAGGCCACCTGGGCGTGCACCGAGGCGATGTTGATCACTCTGCCCCAGCCGTTCTCACGCATGGAGGGCCAGGCGGCCTGGGTGAGCAGGAATGGCGCCGTGAGCATCAGGTCGATGATCTGGCGCCACTTCGCCTCGGGGAACTCCTCGATGGGCGCGACGTGCTGGATGCCGGCATTGTTGACCAGGATATCCACCCGACCGAAGCGGCGAATGGCCTCCGCCACTGCGGCCTTGCAGGCCTCGCCGTCGGTGAGGTCGGCTTCGAAGAAGGATGCGCCGGCACGCTCGGCCACCTCGGCGCCCGCGGGATTGAAGTCCACGGCCAGCACCTGATGGCCCAGCTCGCAGAAATGACGAACCACCGCTTCGCCAATGCCGCTGGTGGTGCCGGTCACCAGTGCGACGCGCGGAATGAAAGTGGCAGATCCTGTCATGTAGGACTCCTTGTAATGGAAACTCGAGCTGGCAATGATGCAGCGCAACCAGCATAAGGCGGGGTCGCGTCAGGCGCCACCTTCGCCGCCATCGTCGGGGGCCATCACCCGCTGCATCAGCTGTTGGGCGAGGCGGCTGGCCGCCTGACGGCTGGTGACATCGGCAAGATCGTCGAGCAGTACCAGTCGCCTGCACCACCCAGACTCGCCCAGCAGGACCGTCTCCAGGGGATAGTCGCCCGAAGGCAGCGACAGCCAGTGCCGAGCACCCGCCTCCTGCGGCTCGCCTGACTCGTCGGCGGGCACCATCACCAGCCACAGCGACACCGGCGTCACCAGGGCACCCACCAGCTGCTCTCCCAGCACGGGATCGGCATGGCGCTGAAAGCAAATCGCATCCGCGGCCAGGCGGGGGTTGAAGGCTGGCGACGCCTTGGCGTCGCGCTGGTGGTCGCGGGTCCAGGCGTCGGCCAGCCGGCGCAGACGGACGTACTGCTCAGGGGTCAAGGCGTGCATGGGAGGCTCCTCGGCAAATGCGCCGCAGTATAGCGTCGCCCTCACCGAGACACAGCCCGGCCTGCTATGCTAGACCGTTAGCAGCCAGCCCATGGAGACCCTCATGACCGATGCCGAGCGACTGGCCCTGGCCGTCGAGATCGCGCGGGAGGCCGGCGAGATGATCCGCCAGGCCCGGGAGCAGCAGACCTTCGGCCACCGCTACAAGCGGGGCCAGGAGCTGGTCACCGACGTGGATGTTGCCGTGGATACCCACATCAGCGCGCGGCTCGAGGCCAGCTTCCCCGGCGAGGCTCGCCTCAGCGAGGAACTCGCCCCGGAGCGCGGTGTGCTGAGCGATGATGCGCCACTCTGGGTGGTGGATCCCATCGACGGCACCGTCAATTTCGCCCATGGCCTTCGCCACGTGGCGGTCTCCATCGCCTGGGCGGTGGCTGGCCGGGTGCGTCTCGGCGTGGTCCATGCCCCTTTTCTCGGCGAGACCTTCACCGCCCTGGCCGGCCAGGGGGCCCAGTGCAACGAGCACCCCATCCAGGCCAGCCGCACCGGCAACCTCGAGCGCTGCCTGGTGGGCACCGGCTTCCCCTACCGACGAGACAGCCGCCCACCGCTGATGCGCCGACTGACTGCCGTCCTGCAGCACTGCCAGGACGTGAGGCGAAACGGGTCAGCGGCGCTGGATCTGTGCGATGTGGCCTGCGGACGACTCGATGCCTACTACGAGAGCGTCTCCCCCTGGGACTTCGCCGCCGGCTGGTTGATCGCCAGGGAGGCCGGCGCCCGCACCGGCCACCTCTACCCCTGCCCCACAGGCTTTCCCGAAGATCTCTACGGCGAGAACCTGCTGGTCACCAGCCCCGGCATCCACCGGGAGCTGGGCGAACTGCTGCGCCGCGCCGATGCCGGCGAGGTCGTCCACCTCTGAGCCCTCCCCTGACGAGACCGGGGATGATAGGGCCCGCCAATGGCGCGCCTTGACCTCGACTATTGGCGCACCCGTCGTCGATCCGTCACAATCGCGGCCAGCCATTGACATCAATGATCAGGAGTTCGCATGTTCGTCGCCATCTTCGGCCGCCCCGGCTGCCCTTTCTGTGTCTTTGCCAACCAACTGGCCACCCGCCTGGAGAAAGCCGGCACCATCGAGGGGTTTCGCTACGTGGACATCCAGGCGGAGGGCATCACCAAGGCCGACCTGGAGAAGACCATCGGCAAGCCGGTGCATACCGTGCCACAGATCTTCATCGATGAGACCCCTATCGGCGGCTATACCGAGTTCGAGCAGTACGTCCGCACCCATGGACTGCTGGAGCCGGCCAGCAGCGTCTGACCCGCCAACCAGACCCCGCCGCGTCCTTCGGATCCTGTCCGCAGAATGATATCGTCATCCTGGCGTTGAAAGCCCAACAGGACCAACTGCCTATACTTCCCGCCAGCATCCATGACAAGGGAAGCCAACGATGCAGAGGGAAGAGTTCGTCCAGCAGCTGTGGCTGGATTATGTCCACCAGCACCCGGATGTGGGGGCGCTGAGACTCTGGCCGATAGACGCCCAGGCAGAGTACCTGGCACTGTTGACACTCAATCACGGCCCCTGGTGCATGGATGCCCTGCTGCCAGGCCTGGCCCGCCTAGGCTATCGTCCGGGACATCGACACGCCATGGCCGACCGCGGTCTGCTGGTCACGCTGCTGCTGCCCCCCGACGACGGTCCCTGGCTGATACTGGCCGAGTTGCAGCTCGGCACCCTCTCCCGCGACCCCCGCCAGCGCCTCGAGTCTCTGATGGCGCTGGCACCCGAGGCCGACCGACGCGGTCAGAACCTGCTGTGCCGCGGCCGACCCTGGCCGATGCCGGACTGGGCGACATACCAGGCGCTACAGGCGGCGCACCCCCTGGCCGGCCTGCTTGCCGTCAACGGCCCACGCCTTCACCATGCCGGCTTCGACTGCCAGCGCCTGGGCGACTCCCTCGAGCATTTCGACTCGCGACTCGCCGAGCTCGGTTTCCACGGCAGCAGCGACCGCCACCACGGCATCTTCCCGGTATCGGGGCTACTCGATTACCGTTTCTATCCCGCCAGCCCTCAGCGCCTGCCCTTCGCCAATGGCGACGAGCACCGAATCGATATCGGGGGACTGGCGCTGGTTCAGAAATCGGTGAGCGCCAACCAGGATCGCGCCGTGGAGTTGCTGCTGCCTCATCACACCCGCTGCGAGATCGCCTGATCGGCCGGAAAAAACGACGCCGGCCCGGACGCAGAACGTCCGGGCCGGCAGTGTCACACCAGGGGTAATCAGTCGAACGTCATTTCCGGCACGTGGTCCGGCACGACCAGCTTGCCGGCGGTCTTCTCGACGATCTCCTCAACGGAGACACCCGGGGCGCGCTCCTTGAGATGAAAGGCGCCGTCCTTGATCTCCAGGTAGGCCAGGTCGGTCAGCACACGGTTGATACAGCCGGCGCCGGTCAGCGGCAGGTTACAGCTCTCGAGCAGCTTGGATTCGCCGTGCTTCGAGGCATGGGTCATGGTGCAGATGATGTTCTCGGCACCGGCCACCAGGTCCATGGCACCGCCCATGCCCTTGATCAGCTTGCCGGGGACCATCCAGGAGGCGATGTTGCCGTTCTGATCGACCTCGAAGGCGCCCAGCACGGTCAGATCCACATGGCCGCCACGGATCATGGCAAAGGATTCCGCGGAGTCGAAGATCGCCGCGCCGGGGCGAGCGGTGACCGTCTGCTTGCCAGCGTTGATCATGTCGGCGTCGACCTCCTCCTCGGTGGGGAAACGCCCCATGCCGAGCAGGCCGTTTTCGGACTGCAGCATCACATCGATGCCATCCGGCACGTAGTTCGCCACCAGGGTCGGGATGCCGATGCCCAGGTTGACGTAGAAGCCGTCCTCGAGTTCGCGCGCCACGCGCATTGCCATCTGTTCGCGAGTAAGTGCCATCTTGTTGCCTCGTTGTTCGATATAACAGCTTCGGGGGAGAAGCTCAGGAAGCGCCGGCCGGGCCGGCGGTCAACGCATCGCGGGCCCTCAGGCCTCGCGGACGGTGCGCTTCTCGATACGCTTCTCGAAGCTGCCCTGGATGATACGGTCGACATAGATGCCCGGGGTATGGATCTGGTCGGGGCTCAGTTCACCCGGCTCGACGATCTCCTCCACTTCCACCACGGTGATCTTGCCGCAGGTGGCGGCCAGCGGGTTGAAGTTCTGGGCGGTATCGCGGTAGACGACGTTGCCGTAACGGTCGGCCTTCCAGCCCTTGACGATGGCGAAGTCGGCGTGGAACGCCTCTTCGAGGATGTAGTGACGACCGTTGAACTCGCGCCCCTCCTTGCCATCCCCGATCGGCGTGCCGTAGCCGGTGGCCGTGTAGAAGGCGGGGATGCCCGCGCCACCGGCGCGCATCTTCTCGGCCAGGGTGCCCTGGGGCGTCAGGATCACCTCGATCTCATCGTTGAGCATCTGCTGCTCGAACAGGGCATTCTCGCCCACGTAGGAGGCGAAGAAGCGCGAGATCTGCTTGTCTTCCAGCAGCAGGCCCAGGCCGAAACCATCCACACCGCAGTTGTTGGAGATCACGGTGAGGTCCTTGACGCCGAGTCGCTTGATCTCGCCGATCAGGTTCTCGGGGATGCCGCAGAGGCCGAAGCCGCCGGCAACGACGGTCATGCCACTCTCGATGCCTGCCATCGCCTCTTCATAGGAATTAACGCGCTTGTCGAATCCGGCCATAATAGGTGGCGCCTCATGTTGTTGTGAACAGATGGGGTGAAAACCCAGCGGTGGATGCAGCATTGCTGTCGGTGAACAGCAAACCTCGTGAATCTACCATGCGGTGAAGGGTAGACGTTTCCGAGAGCAGAGTGACATCAGTGTTGACCCTGGCAATATATTTGTTAAGTTTGTTTTTTTTATTGATTGATTTAAAGCGCTCATAAATTAGACCTTGGTTGCATGAGATGACCGTCAAGCAGCTCCGTGCCTTTCTCGCCGTGGCCCAGACCCTGAGTTTCACCCAGGCCTGCGAGCGAATGCATCTCTCCCAGCCGGCGCTCAGTCTGGCCATCAAGGGACTCGAGGAGAGCCTCGGGGGACGCCTGCTGATCCGCACCACCCGCAGCGTTCGCCTCACGCCGGAGGGGGAGTCCTTCGTGCCCCTCGCCAAGCGCCTGCTGGCGGAGTGGGACAACACCGAGGAGTTGATGCGCCAGCGCTTTACCCTCCAGCTGGGGCGCCTGACGGTTGCCGCCATGCCGTCGTTTGCCAGCAACCTGCTGCCCCCGGCGCTGATGGCCTTCCGCAGCCGTCATCCGCGGATCAACGTCACGGTTCACGATGTGATCAACGAGCAGGTCATCGACATGGTACGCGACCGTCAGGTAGAACTGGGCATCGCCTTCGAGCCGGAGGCGGCGGGTAGCCTCACCTTCACGACGCTGTTCATCGATCGCTTCGTGGCCGTGGTACCGCCCAATTCTCTGCTGGCTCGCCACGACAGGCTCAGCTGGGAAATCCTGCTGACCCATGACTTCATCGCCCTGCAGCGCCCCTCCATGGTGCGCCGGCTGCTCGAGCAGCAGATCGGCAAACGTGGCATCCGCCTGCCAGCCGCCTTCGAGAGCCACCAGCTGGCCACCGTGGGGCGCATGGTGGCCAATGGCCTGGGCGTCAGCGCAGTGCCATCGCTGTGCGCGAAGCAGATGGAAGAGCTCGGCGCCCGCTGCCTGCCCCTGGATGATCCGGCCATCGAGCGTTCCGTCGGCATGCTCACCCACGGCGAGCTTTCTGCCGCCGCCCTGGCCCTGCGCCAGGTGCTGATGGAAACGCTCGGCCATTCTGCCCGGGGTGGCGACTGAGGGCGCTGGGCAGCCGCCCGACGATCCTTTAGCATTGCCGCACCCGATACTCCCAGACCCTTCGCCCACGGAGTGACGCATGCCGACCCTCAAGGGCCTCGTCAGCCTTCTGCTGCTCACCCTCAACACCCTGTTCTGGGGCGTGCCCCTGATCCTGCTCACCCTCGTCAAGCTGGTGACCCCGGGGCGTGCCATGCAACGTCGACTGCTGCAGGGACTCAACGCCCTGGCCCTCAACTGGATCGGCGTCAACCTGTGGTGGATGCGCCGCTGGCTCAAGCCACGCTTCGCGCTGGAGATTCCCGAAGGACTCGGCCGAGACCAGTGGTGGCTGGTGATTTCCAACCACCGCAGCTGGACCGATATCTTCGTGCTGTTTTTCGCCCTGCATCGGCGCATCCCCATGCCACGCTTCTTCCTGAAGCGTCAGCTGATCTGGATACCCATCGTGGGTCTCGCCTGGTGGGCCCTTGAGTATCCCTTCATGCGCCGCATGAGCGCGGAAGAGCGGGCACGCCATCCCCACCTGGCGCGGCGCGACCACGAGGCCACCGAGCGGATGTGCCGGCGAGCCCGAGAGACCCCCATCGCCATCTTCAACTTCCTGGAAGGAACCCGCTTCACGCCCGCCAAGCGCGACGCCCAGGGAGCGCCCTACCGCAATCTGCTGCGCCCCAGAGCCGGCGGCATCGCCCAGGTGCTGAGCCTTCTCGGGGATCGTCTGGAGGGGATCCTCGACGTGACCCTGAGCTATGACAACCCCGACCCCACTTTCTGGGACTTCCTGTGCGGGCAAGAGCAGCGCGTCGTCATGAAGGCGCGTATCCTGCCGGTGCCCGCCTGGATGCTCGAGGGCGACTACGACGACCCGGACTACAAGGAACGCTTCCATTCATGGCTCAACGCCCTGTGGCAGGAAAAGGACGAGTCGCTCTCGCGCTGATGCTGGCGGCTATGATGCTGGGCGGCTGTGCCTCAAGGCCCGACGCCCCCGACAGCGCGCGCACCGCCAGCGCCGTCGAGAGCGGCGGCTGGGTGGTGGTTCAGCGCGGCGATACCCTGGGCGAGATCGCCCGGCGCGGCGGCGTTCCCCTGGAACGACTGCAGCGCTTCAACCCCGATGTGGACCCGCGGCGCCTCGCCGTGGGCCAGCGTCTGCTGATGCCGACCCAGCAGGAGCGAGCCCCCTCCGGAGGCCCCTACCGCTACCAGGTGCGGCCCGGTGACACCTACTCGAGCATCGCAAGACGCTTTGGCACGCGCTCCTCGCGAATCCAGGCCGCCAACCCCGGCGTCGTGCCGACCGGTCTGAGGGTCGGGCAGCTGCTTCAGGTGCCGCTCGCAGGCGGAACGGCCACCGCCAGTCGCTCGCCATCGGCCGGCTCGAGCGGCGGCTCGACCAGCACACCGGCGCCGGCCCGGGCCAGCCTGCCGGATCCCGGTGACCTGCCCCGCTCGGCTCGCAACTGGCCCTGGCCACTGGAAGACTACCGCATCGTACGCGCCTTCGGCGCCGACGACCGCGGCACCCTTCAACCGATGCTGCTGGCCACCAATCGCGGTGCCCGGGCCCGCGCGGTCGCCGACGGCGACGTCCGCTTCGCCGACAGCATGCGCCAGCTCGGCCAGGTGGTGATCGTCCATCACGCCGACAACCTGCAGAGCGTCTACGCCCTGTGCGATACGCCACTGGTGGCCAACGGTGACAGGATCAGTCGCGGGACCCCGGTGTGCGAGGTCGGCTTCAGCAGCCCAAGCGAGCGCTACGACCTGCTGTTTGACCTGCGCCACGGCGGCAAACCCATCGACCCCCGTCGCGTACTGCGCTGAGCCGAGTCATCCAACCGTCACCCCGGGGTCGCCGGGGTGTCATCGCAGCTGTTTATCCTCGACGAGTGTCAGGGCCCATGACGGGCCTGCCATGCCGCGGGGATGAACATGCGTATCTGTCTGGTCAGCGAGACGTGGGCACCGGAGATCAACGGCGTCGCCCATACTCTGAGCCATCTGAGCCGAGAGGCGTCCGCCCGCGGCCATCGATTGCAACTGGTGCGTCCCACTCCGGCCATCCCGGCGCCGTCGCGAAGCGACGGCATGGAGGCCGAACTGAGGGTGCATGGTGTGTCGCTGCCCGGCTACCGGGAGGTGCGCCTTGGCCTGCCCGCACCGCGACGCCTCGGGCGGTTCTGGCAGGAACAGCGTCCCGACGTGGTCTATCTGGCTACCCAGGGGCCACTGGGCTGGTCGGCCCAGGGCGTGGCCAGGCGTCTCGGCATCCCCAGCGTCGCCGGCTGGCACACCAACTTCGACCACTACTGCCGCGACTACGGCATTCCCTGGCTGAGTGACCCGGTACGAGGCCGGCTGCGTACCTTTCACAACCGCAGTCAGGCCACTCTGGTGCCGACCCACCGGCAGGCCGAGGAACTCACGGCCGACGGCTTCCGGGACGTGCGCGTCATGGCTCGGGGTATCGACGGCGAGCGCTTCTCGCCGTTTCACCGCGACCCCGATCTGCGCCAGCGGTGGGGTGCCGGCGAGCACACCCCGGTCATTCTCCACGTGGGGCGGCTTGCCCCGGAAAAGAACCTCTCACTGCTGCGCGAGAGCTGCGTGGCTCTGAGCGAAGCTCGCCCCGACGCCTGCATCATCATCGTCGGTGACGGCCCCGGCCGGAAAGCCCTGGCAGCGGCTTTGCCCCATGCTCACTTCACCGGCTTCATTCCCGCCGAGGAGTTGGCCCGCCACTACGCCAGCGCCGATCTCTTCCTGTTCCCCTCGCTCTCCGAGACCTGGGGCAATGTGCTGCTCGAGGCGATGGCCAGCGGCCTGGCCGCCGTGGCTTTCCGCCATGCCGCTGGCGCCGAACTGATCGATCACGACCAGAACGGCCTGGTGCTGGCGGTGGATGATGCCGGCGGCTTTCGCGAGGCCGCCGTCACCCTATGCCAACAGCCGGCACGCCTCGCCCGGCTGGGTCGCCATGCCCGCCAGCGCGCGCTGACCTATGGCTGGCCGGCGATTACCGACACCTTCCTCGACGTCCTCGCCCATGCCCGGGAGACACCCCATGCAGCCTCGCGCCCCCGCCCTGCTTGACCGCCTCGACCTGCTGGAATGGCGGCTCTGTCAACGCATCGGACGCCTCAATCTCTATCGGCCCTGGCTGGCACTGCTGCGTCTGGCCAGCAGGCTTGGCGACTGGCCCGTCTGGGTGGCCCTGGTCCTCGCCCAGCCACTGCTTCACGAGTCCGGAGGCTGGCAGCATCTGACCCAGTATCTGCTCACGGCGCTGGCCGCCATCGGCGTCTACCGACTGATAAAGACTCGCCTGTGTCGAGAGCGACCCTTCATTACCTTTGTCGGCAACGTGCGCTGCAGCGAGCCGGCGCGGGATCGCTACAGCTTTCCCAGCGGGCATGCCCTGCATGCGGTGATGTTCCTGGCGTTGACCGCGAGCCATCTGCCGTGGCTGACGCCGTGGCTGGTGCCGCTGGTCGGCCTGATCGCCCTCTCCCGAGTCGGCCTCGGTCTGCACTACCTGAGCGACGTGGTCGCCGGCGCCCTGCTCGGGCTGATGTTTGCGTGGGCAAGCCTGGCGCTCGTCGGCTGAGGCTCATCGAGACGCTCGTCGAGCAAGCTCTGCCGTGGCATTCTTGAGGCATGCCAACCGACATGCTGTTGCCCAACCCGCCCCTTTGGCTCACGGCTCCCCTGCTGGGGGAGCCCGTAGCCGCTCGACTACTGGCGACCCTCGATGCCGAATTGAGCTGGCAGCGCCCGACCCTGCGCCTCTACGGTCGGGAACACTCCATTCCGCGTAGCCAGGTATGGATGGGCGACCGGGAGGCCAGCTACCGCTATTCGGGCCGTGAGTTCCACCCCGAGCCCTGGCACCCCGCCGTGGCCGACCTCCGGGACCGAGTGGTCGACGCCTTGTCAGCCGCCGGCGTCGCGGGCCGCTTCAACAGCGTGCTGCTCAACCGCTACGCCGACGGCGAGGAGCGCATGGGCTGGCACAGCGACGATGAGCCGGAACTTGGCCCCGACCCGCTGATCGCCGCGGTATCGCTGGGCACCGAACGCCCGCTTCGTTTTCGCTGGAAGGATCGTCGCGCCGCGGCCTTCAACGTCTGGCTCCCCCACGACAGCCTGCTGGTGATGGGGCCCGGCACCCAGGGCCTACTGCAGCACGCCCTGCTGCCGCGACGCCTGCCGGGCCTGCGCATCAGCCTGACGTTTCGAGACACTCGACCGGCGGGCTGACACGAGACGACGGCATGGATTCAGGCCGACCATGGTCGCTAGCCACGCTTGCCCGACTCGGAAGCGGCCTCAAGGGGGACTAGGGCGCGCATCACGTCCTGCATGGACAGCACGCCCACCGGCCGACCCTCGCGCATGACACGGAAGACGGCTTCTGCTTCGCCGCCAGAGCGCACCAGCACGTTTTCCAGATTCGATTGCTCATCGATATCCCCCGTCCACTCGCGATCGGGGTCATCCAGCGGCGCCATCACCGAACGGACACGCAGCACCCGCGCCCGATTGATATCGCTGATGAAGTCGACGATATAGGGATCCCCCGGATTCAGCAGGATCTCCTGGGGATCGCCCTGCTGAACGACCAGGCCGTCCTTGAGAATCACCAGGTGATCGGCCAGCTTCAGCGACTCGTCCAGATCATGGGTAATGAAGACGATGGTCTTGCGCAGCTCGCGCTGCAGCTCCAGCAGCAGATCCTGCATGTCTGAGCGAATCAGGGGATCCAGCGCCGAGAACGCCTCGTCCATCAGCATGATCGGCGCATTGGACACCAGCGCGCGGGCGATACCCACGCGCTGCTGCATGCCGCCCGACAACTGGTGGGGGTATTGAGACTCGTTGCCCTCGAGACCGACGCGCTTGAGCCACTGCGTGGCCTCCTGCTCGTAGTCGGCGACGCTGAAACCGCGCACGTCGAGCGCCATCCCGGCATTCTCGAGTACGGTGCGGTGCGGCAGCAGCGCAAACTTCTGGAAGACCATCGACAGCCGCTCCCGGCGCAGCTGTCTCAGCTGATCCTGGGAGTAGGAGACGATGTTTTCATCATCGATGAGGATGTCCCCAGCCGTGGGTTCGATCAAGCGATTGATATGTCGGATAAGGGTCGACTTGCCTGACCCCGACAGCCCCATGATGACGGTGATCTCACCGTCGCGGATGTCGACGTTGATGTCCTGAAGGCCCAGCACATGGCCATGGCGCTCCAGAAGCTCGGCCTTGCCCATCCCCCCCCTCACATGCTCAAGGGCCGCCAGGGGCGTCGGGCCAAAGATCTTGTAGAGATCCCGGATGGTGATCTTGACCTGAGTCGTCACGTTCAGTCCTTACTGCCGTTCGGCGGTGTTGATACGCGCCAGGGACGCCTTGGTCACTCGATCGAGAATCACGGCGAGAATCACGATTCCCAGCCCTGACACCAGACCGACACCCAATTCGAGGTTTCGAATGCCTCGCAGCACCAGCACGCCCAGCCCCGGCGCCGACACCAGCGAGGCGATCACCACCATGGCGAGGCTCATCATGATGGTCTGATTGACGCCGGCCATGATATTGGGGAGCGCCAGCGGAATCTGGACCTTGAGAAGCTTCTGACGAGGTGTCATGCCGAAGGCATTGGCGGCCTCGATCACGTCGGGATCGACCAGCCGTATGCCCAGGTTGGTGAGGCGAATGACCGGCACGATGGCATAGAGGATGATGGCGATGCCGTAGAGCTTCGACTCCGTCACGCTGAACAGGAAGATCAGCGGAATCAGATA
>PWEV01000288.1 GCA_003553625.1 Halomonas sp. | reverse complement strand
GGCCAGGGCGTGGGCCAGGGACGGCGGGTGGCTGAAGACATAGAGGTCGTCCTCCTGGCGCTCGAAGCGAGTGAGCATCTGGCGGCGGTTGCCGATATGGACGGTGACGTCGACCTCGGGGAACGCCTGGCTGTAGGGGCCGAGCAGACGCGGCAGCACGTACTGGGCGGTGTTGACCAGAGCGATGGAGAAGCGGCCCCGTTCGCCGCCGCGCAGCGCGGCGAGGTAGTCGTCGAAGTCGGCAAAGCGGCCCAGCACCTCGCGACTGGCCCGGTAGAGTTCGGCGCCCGCCTCGGTCGTCACCTGCCGCCCCTCGCGGCTCTCCAGCAGTGGCTCGCCCACCGCTACGGTGAGACGCTTGAGCTGTTGGGAAACGGTGGGCTGGGTGAGGTGAAGTTGTCGTGCCGCCTCGCTGACCGAACCGCTGCGCACTACGGCCACATAGACCTGAAGCAGCCGGAAGGTGAGGTGTCGGATATTCATGCGGTGTGTCTCCCGGCGTGATATTGATGATCTTCTATGTATAATCGCCTTAGTTTTTATTGGCATCAATACCAAGCCCTGAGCAGAATGCGCGGCGACACCCCCTGATCACGAGATGCCCCTGATGCCCGATATCGTGGTGATGTTCTTCCTGCTCGGTCTGCTGGCCGGCGTGGTGAAATCCGACCTGACCATTCCCAAGGCCGCCTACGACACCCTGAGCCTGCTGCTGATGCTGACCATCGGCCTCAAGGGTGGCATGGCGCTCTACGGCAACCTGGGCTGGTCGCTGCTGCCCGAGCTGGTCGCCGTGGCGGCGCTGGGCGCTGTGATCCCGCTGGTCCTGATGCCGGTGCTGCGCCGGCTGGTCCGCCTCTCCCCCGCCGACAGTGCCAGCCTCGCCGCCCACTACGGCTCGGTCAGCGCCGGCACCTTCGCCGTGGCGCTGGCCTTTGCCGAGGGGCGCGGCCTGCCGATCGGCGCCGAGGTCACCCTCTACCTGGTGATGATGGAGCTGCCGGCGATCATGGTGGCCATCGCCCTCTTTCGCCGCTACAAGGGCGCCGAGCCCGGCGAGGCGATGCAGGGCATCTGGCACGAGACGCTGACCAACCGCGGGGTGATCCTGCTGGCCGGCGGCGCGGTGATCGGCGCCATGTACGGCCCCATGGAGGGTGCCAACGTCACCGAGCTGTTCACCAGCGCCTTCCACGCCGTGCTTGCGCTCTTCCTGCTGCAGATGGGCCTCACCGCCGCCGAGACCCTGCGTCCCATTCCCTGGCACCACTGGCGCCTGCTCACCTTCGCCCTGGTCGCCCCGCCGCTGCTGTCCCTGGCCGGCCTGGCCGTGGGCCTTGCGCTGGGCCTGCCCACCGGCTCGCTGCTGATCCTCACGGCACTGGCCGCCAGCGCTTCCTATATCGCCGCCCCGGCCGCCATGCGCACCGCCATTCCCCAGGCCAACATCGGGCTGGCGATGCTCGCCGCCCTGGGCTTCACCTTCCCGCTCAACGTGATCCTCGGCATTCCGCTCTACCACCAGCTGATCATCTGGCTGGCCGGGTAACACCTGGCTGAGCGGGTAACGCATCCGGGGCAGCCATGACGGCTGCCCCTCCTTTTTGCGTTTCTGATATTTAGGTGCATGGACCTCTTCCATGATCGAGACGCCGGATTGGCGTGCCGTCTGGCTGCCTTGCCCGGCGCCGGGGCTTGCGACATTCGTCTAAGCGGCAGATGGCTGCACTTTACGTTAACGTCAACCTGTCCTAATCTGGTGCCATCATCGAATGTCACCACCCGACAAGAACCGGAGCCCCGCCCATGCATACCCCCTTCAAGCCCCTCGACTTCGGCCTCGACGACGAACTGAACATGCTGCGCGACCAGGTCAACGCCTTCGCGCGTGACGAGATCGCACCGCGCGCCGCCGAGATCGACGAGAAGAACGAGTTCCCCAACGACCTCTGGCAGAAGTTCGGCGACATGGGCCTGCTCGGCATCACCGTCGCCGAGGAAGACGGCGGCACCGGCATGGGGTATCTGGCGCACTGTATCGCCCTGGAAGAGATCTCCCGGGCCAGCGCCTCGGTGGGCCTCTCCTACGGCGCCCACTCCAACCTCTGCGTGAACCAGTTCAAGATCAACGCCACCGCCGAGCAGAAGGCCAAGTACCTGCCCAAGCTGATGAGCGGCGAGCACATTGGCGCGCTGGCCATGTCCGAGCCGGGCGCCGGCTCCGACGTGGTCTCCATGAAGCTGCGCGCCCGGAAGGAGGGTAGCAAGTACATCCTCAACGGCAACAAGATGTGGATCACCAACGGCCCCGACGCCCACGTGCTGGTGGTCTACGCCAAGACCGATCCCGACGCGGGCTCCAAGGGCATCACCGCCTTCATCATCGAGAAGGGCATGCCCGGCTTCACCACCGCCCAGAAGCTCGACAAGCTCGGCATGCGCGGCTCCAACACCTGCGAGCTGGTGTTCCAGGACTGCGAAGTGCCGGAAGAGAACATCCTCGGCGAGCTCAACCGTGGCGTACGCGTGCTGATGAGCGGCCTGGACTACGAGCGCACCGTGCTGGCCGCCGGCCCCATCGGCATCATGCAGGCCGCCCTGGACATCGTGGTGCCCTACGTCCACGAGCGTAAGCAGTTCGGCCAGTCCATCGGCGAGTTCCAGCTGGTGCAGGGCAAGGTGGCCGACATGTACACCACCCTGAACGCCTGCCGCGCCTATCTCTATGCCGTCGCCGCCGGCTGCGACCGCGGCCAGACCTCCCGCAAGGACGCCGCCGGCGTCATCCTCTACTGCGCGGAGAAGGCCACCCAGGTGGCGCTGGACGCCATCCAGCTGCTGGGCGGCAACGGCTACATCAACGAGTACCCCACCGGCCGCCTGCTGCGCGACGCCAAGCTCTACGAGATCGGCGCCGGCACCAGCGAGATCCGCCGGATGCTGATCGGCCGCGAACTCTTCAACGAATCCAAGTAAGGGTAGGCCCATGGCAATCCTGCAGACACAGATCAACCCGCGCAGCGACGGCTTCCAGACCAACGAGGCGACCCTGCGCGCCGAGGTGATGAAGCTGCGCGAGCTGACCGCTGCCATCGCCCAGGGCGGCGGCGAGAAGGCTCGCGTCCGCCACGAGTCCCGCGGCAAGCTGTTCGTGCGCGACCGCATCGACCATCTGATCGACGAGGGCTCGCCCTTCCTCGAGTTCTCGGCGCTGGCCGCCCATGAGATGTACGACACGTCGATTCCGGCCGCCGGTGTGGTCACCGGCATCGGCCGCGTCAGCGGCGTCGAGTGCGTGATCGTCGCCAACGACGCCACCGTCAAGGGCGGCACCTACTTCCCGCTCACCGTACGCAAGCACATCCGCGCCCAGGAGATCGCCCGCAAGCACCGCCTGCCGTGCATCTACCTGGTCGACTCCGGCGGCGCCTTCCTGCCCCGTCAGGATGAGGTCTTCCCGGATCGCGACCACTTCGGCCGCATCTTCTACAACCAGGCGACGCTCTCCGCCGAGGGCATCCCGCAGATCGCCGTGGTCATGGGCTCCTGCACCGCCGGCGGCGCCTACGTGCCGGCCATGGCCGACGAGTCGATCATCGTCCGTGAGCAGGGCACCATCTTCCTGGGCGGCCCGCCCCTGGTGAAGGCCGCCACCGGCGAGAGCATCAGCGCCGAGGACCTGGGGGGCGCCGATGTGCACGCCAAGAAGAGCGGCGTGGCCGACCACTACGCCGAGAACGACGCCCACGCCCTGCAGCTCTGCCGCGCCTGCATCTCGCGCCTCAACTGGCAGAAGCGCGGTCAGCTGAAGATGCAGGAGCCCAAGCCCCCACGCCTGGATCCGAGCGAGATCTACGGCATCGTCGGCACCGATCTCAAGAAGCCCTATGACGTTCGCGAGGTGATCGCGCGCATCGTCGACGACTCCGACTTCGACGAGTTCAAGCGCTACTACGGCGACACCCTGGTCACCGGCTTCGCCCATATTCACGGCTACCCGGTGGGCATCGTCGCCAACAACGGCGTGCTGTTCTCCGAGTCCGCGGTCAAGGGCGCGCACTTCATCGAACTCTGCGCCCAGCGCAAGATCCCGCTGATCTTCCTGCAGAACATCACCGGCTTCATGGTGGGCTCCAAGTACGAGCACGAGGGCATCGCCAAGCACGGTGCCAAGCTGGTCACCGCGGTGGCCTGCGCCCGGGTGCCCAAGTTCACCGTGCTGATCGGCGGCAGCTTCGGCGCCGGCAACTACGGCATGTGCGGCCGCGCCTACGATCCCAACCTGCTGTTCATGTGGCCGAATGCCCGAATTTCCGTCATGGGTGGGGAACAGGCGGCCGGCGTGCTGGCCCAGGTCAAGCGCGAGCAGATCGAGCGCGAGGGACGCGAGTGGACCAAGGAGGAGGAAGAGGCCTTCAAGCAGCCCACCCGTGAGCAGTACGAGCACCAGGGCCACCCCTACTACGCCAGTGCACGGCTATGGGACGACGGTGTGATCGACCCGGCCCAGACCCGCGACGTGCTGGGCCTGTCGCTGGCCGCCGCCATGAATGCCGAGGTCGAAGAGACCAAATTCGGCGTGTTCCGGATGTAAGGAAGGATCTCCCCCATGGCAACGCAACAGACCTTCTCACGGCTGGAACTGGATGACCGCGGCATCGCCTGGCTCACGCTGGAACGCCCCGAGGTCCACAACGCCTTCGACGACAGCCTGATCGCCGAGCTCAACGCCCACCTGGAAAAGCTGCACGACGCCGCCCTCCATGGCGAGGTGCGCGCGGTGGTGCTGGGCTCAGAGGGCAAGAGCTTCTCCGCCGGGGCCGACCTCGGCTGGATGAAACGCATGGTCGAGTATGATTTCGACGGCAACCTGAGTGATTCACGCAAGCTCTCGGCGCTGATGCACGGGCTCGACACCCTGCCCTGCCCCACCCTCTGCCGCGTGCAGGGCGCCACCTTCGGCGGCGCCGTGGGCCTGGCCGCCTGCTGCGACCTGGTCATCGCCAGCGAGAGGGCGAAGTTCTGCCTCTCCGAGGTGAAGATCGGCCTCTCGCCGGCAGTGATCAGCCCCTATGTGCAGCGCGCCATCGGCTCGCGCCAGATGCGCCGCTACGCGCTGACCGCCGAGGTGATGGACGCCCCCACCGCCCTGGCACTGGGGCTGGCCCACCAGGTGGTGGAGCATGACGCCCTCGACGACGCCGTGAAGGCCATGCTCGATGTGGTGCTGGGCGGTTCGCCCCAGGCTCAGCGCGCCACCAAGGCGCTGCTGGCCGAGGTGGCCCGCGCGCCCGACAGCCAGGCCACCCGCGAGCATACCTGCCGGGTGATCTCCGAGCTGCGCGTCAGCGCCGAGGGCCAGGAGGGCCTGGCCAGCTTCTTCGAGAAGCGCCGCCCCGATTGGACCCAACCCTCCGGTCCTCAAGAACAGGCCGACGCCAGTAACAACAACCGTGCCGCGGAGCCCCGCTCATGACCTCTGAAGTGAAGAAGTTCGATACCCTGCTGGTCGCCAACCGCGGCGAGATCGCCTGCCGGGTGATGCGCACCGCGCGCGCCATGGGCCTGCGCACCGTGGCCGTCTACTCCGATGCCGATGCCAACGCCCGCCACGTGCGCGAGGCCGACGAGGCCGTGCGCCTCGGCCCCGCCGCCGCCCGCGAGAGCTACCTCAAGGTCGAGGCGGTGATCGAAGCGGCGCAGCGCACCGGCGCCGGCGCCATCCACCCCGGCTACGGCTTCCTCTCCGAGAACGGCCCCTTCGTGGAGGCCCTGGAGAAGGCCGGCATCACCTTCGTCGGCCCGCCCGCCTCGGCCATCGCCGCCATGGGCGACAAGTCCGCCGCCAAGGAACGCATGTCCCACGCCGGCGTGCCGCTGGTGCCGGGCTACCACGGCGACGATCAGGATGACGCCCTGCTCAAGGCCGAGTCCGACAAGATCGGCTACCCGGTGCTGCTCAAGGCCAGCGCCGGCGGCGGCGGCAAGGGCATGCGCGTGGTGGAGTCCGCCGAGGGCTTCCAGGCCGCCCTGGACGGCTGCCGCCGCGAGTCCCAGGCCGCCTTCGGCGACCAGCGCATGCTGATCGAGAAGTACCTGACCCAGCCGCGCCACGTTGAGGTCCAGGTGTTCTGCGACAGCCACGGCAACGGCGTCTACCTGTTCGAGCGCGACTGCTCCGTGCAGCGCCGCCATCAGAAGGTGCTGGAGGAGGCCCCGGCCCCGGGCATGAGCCCCGAACTGCGCTGCGAGATGGGCGAGGCCGCCGTGCGCGCCGCCAAGGAGATCGGCTATGTGGGCGCCGGCACCGTGGAGTTCCTGCTGGATGCCGACGGGTCGTTCTTCTTCATGGAGATGAACACCCGCCTGCAGGTGGAGCACCCGGTGACCGAGATGATCACCGGCCAGGACCTGGTCGAGTGGCAGCTGCGCGTCGCCATGGGCGAGAGACTCCCCCTCGCGCAGGATGAATTGACCATCACCGGCCACAGCTTCGAGGCGCGCCTCTACGCCGAGGACCCGGAGCAGGATTTCCTGCCCGCCACCGGTGAGCTGACCCGTTTCGCCATGGACCTCGAGGGCGCCGGCCTGGACCCCAGCCTCGTGCGTCTGGACAGCGGCGTGGAGACCGGCGACGTCGTCTCCATGCACTACGACCCGATGCTCGCCAAGCTGATCGTCCACGGCGACGACCGCGACCAGGCGCTGGCCACCCTCAACCGGGCCCTGGCCGCCCTGGACGTGCAGGGCGTGGTCACCAACCGCGCCTTCCTGCAGCGGCTGGCGACACACCCGGCCTTCCGTAACGCCGAGCTGGACACCCGCTTCATCGAGAAGAACGAAGCCACCCTGTTCGCCCCGATCGAGTACGACATCAACGCCTACGCCGGCGCCGCGCTGATCGGCCTCAACCAGCTGGCACGCGAGTGCGAGAGCGACTCCCCCTGGGACCGCCACGACGGCTTCCGCCTCAACGCCCCGCATACCATCCGGATCGCCCTGTGCCCCACCGGCCAGAACCTGACCAACGCCCAGGCGCCGGACGCCGAGGGTGTCGTGGTGGTCGAGGGCACCCGTGAGACCGGCGCCGATCCCTGGCACCTGACCATCGGCGGCGAGACACTGACCGCCCGCCTGCAGCACCTGGAAGGCGACGCGGTGGCGGTCACCCTCAACGGCCACCGCCGCCGCCTGCAGGCGCGGCGCGACGGCAACGTCCTGGTGATGGTCGACCCGCGCGGCGAGACCCGCCTGTTCTGGCGCCGCATCGACGCCATCGACCACGGCCAGCACGAGACGGAATCCACCCTCACCGCGCCCATGCACGGCACCGTGGTAGCCCTGCTGGTGGAAGAAGGCCAGAAGGTGGAGAAGGGCATGCCGCTGATGGTCATGGAGGCCATGAAGATGGAGCACACCATGTCCGCGCCCGCCGACGGCCACGTGGCGAGCTTCCACTTCGCCGCCGGCGACACCGTGAGCCAGGGCGACGTGCTGCTCGAGTTCGCCCCGGAGGAGTAACGCCAAGGCTCCTGCAGGGTCCACCCAGGCCCCTGTGGGAGCCCGATTTATCGG
>PWEV01000088.1 GCA_003553625.1 Halomonas sp. | reverse complement strand
GAAGGATCTGGTGCCCAGGAGAGGACTTGAACCTCCACATCCTTACGGATACTAGCACCTGAAGCTAGCGCGTCTACCAATTCCGCCACCTGGGCGAACACGAGCGATTCGAGCTGAAAAAAGCTGGGAGCAGACTCCCTACCACCGTTCACAAGGGAACGATGGTGCCCAGAAGAGGACTTGAACCTCCACATCCTTACGGATACTAGCACCTGAAGCTAGCGCGTCTACCAATTCCGCCATCTGGGCAGGCGAGGCGCATGATACCGGATTCCCTCTTCAATGCAAGCGCCAGAAAGGCATCGGGCTGCAGTTTTCTTGCCGCTAACCGTGACGGCGAGGGTCGCCATGGTTGGGTGGTGGGCGGCGCGGCGCTATACTGCGTCCATGACTATCGAAACCATAAGCCAGACCTCACGCTTGCGGCGCCTCTGCGCCATCTCACTCATGCCGTCATCGACCCTGCCAAGGATGCTCAACGCATGACCCATTGGACGCTCAGCGACGACCCGCACGCCAGCCGCGAAGCTCACAAGTACGACAATCCTGCCCCCAGCCGCGAGTATCTGCTCGCTCGGCTCGAGGAGGTAGGCAAGCCGATCACCCACGAGACCATGAGCCGTCTGCTGGGCCTGGAGGACGAGGACCTGCAGGAGGCGGTGCGCCGGCGTCTGGCCGCCATGGAGCGGGACGGCCAGCTGTTGCGCAACCGAGCCGGTGCCTACGCGCTGATCGACAAGCTCGATCTGATTCGGGGCAAGGTACTGGGCCACCGTGACGGTTTCGGCTTCCTTCTCCGCGAGGACGGCAAGAAACCCGATCTGGTGCTGCCCCCCCGGCAGATGCGCCGCGCTTTTCACGGTGACTACGTGCTGGCCCGCGTCAGCGGGCGGGATCGTCGCGGCCGCGACGAGGCGACCATCGCCGAGGTGCTCTCCCACAATACCCAGACCATCGTCGGCGTCTACCGCCAGAACACCTCCGAGTTCGGGGTGCTGATACCCGAAAATCCGCGCATCACCCAGGAGGTGATCATCCCGCACAGTGCCTGCGGCGGGGCAAAGGACGGCCAGGTGATCTCCGCTAAGATCGTCCAGCAGCCCGAGACCCGGGTGCAGCCGGTGGGCGAGGTGATCGAGGTGCTCGGCGAGCGCATGGACCCGGGGATGGAGATCGACATCGCCATCCGCAGCTACGAGATACCCGCCGAGTTCCCGCCGGAGGTCGACGACCAGATCGCCAGCATGTCTGCCGAGGTGGCCGACGAGGACAAGCACCGTCGCATCGATCTGCGCGATGTGCCGCTGGTGACCATCGATGACGAGACCGCCAAGGACTTCGACGACGCGGTCTGTGCCTGGAAGACCAAGTCCGGCAGCTGGAAGCTGCTGGTGGCCATCGCCGATGTCTCCCACTATGTGCGTCCGGGCAGCGCCCTGGACCAGGAGGCGATCCGCCGCGGCAACTCGGTCTATTTCCCCGGGCAGGTCGTGCCGATGCTGCCCGAGCTGCTCTCCAACGGGCTCTGTTCGCTGAACCCATCCGTTGACCGGCTGGCCCTGGTCTGCGAGATGAATATCTCCCAGAGCGGCACCATCAGTCGCTATCGCTTCTACGAGGCCGTCTTCCAGTCTCACGCCCGCCTTACCTACAACAAGGTGGCGGCGATCCTCGATGAGGACGACTCGGCGGGCGATGCCCTGCGCGAAGAGCACCGCGCACTGGTGCCGTCGCTGCACAATCTCCACGCCCTCTACCGGGTGCTGCGCGAGGCCCGTGTGGCGCGCGGCGCCATCGACTTCGAGACCACCGAGACGGCTATCGTCTTCAATGACGAGCGCAAGATCGAGAATATCGTTCCGCGCTCGCGCAACGATGCCCACAAGATCATCGAGGAGTGCATGCTCGCGGCCAACGTGGCCACTGCGCGCTTCCTCGACAAGCACGACCTGCCGGCCCTCTATCGCATCCACGAGAAGCCCTCGCCGGAGCGCCTCGACAAGCTGCGATTGTTCCTGAACGAACTGGGGCTGTCGCTGGGTGGCGGCGATGATCCCAGCCCGCAGGACTATCGGGAGCTGGCCGAGGTCATCAAGGATCGCCCGGACACCGACGTCATCCAGACGGTAATGCTGCGCTCAATGAGTCGGGCGGTCTATTCGCCTCAGAATGACGGCCACTTCGGTCTGGCCTACCCGGCCTACGCCCACTTCACCTCGCCGATCCGCCGCTATCCGGACCTTTTGGTCCACCGCGCCATTCGCTCGGTGATCCGCGGGCCGCGCCAGACCAACACGGTGCTGCGCGCCGAGGGGGCTCCGGTAGAGCCGCCAAGCAAGTGGGCCCCCTACACCTTCGAGCAGATGCTCGAGCTCGGTGAGCACTGCTCGATGACCGAGCGCCGCGCCGACGACGCCACCCGTGATGTCGAGGACTGGCTCAAGTGCGAGTTCATGTCCGACAAGCTCGGCGATGTGTTCGACGGCACCATCGCCTCGGTAACGCAGTTCGGCATCTTCGTGCGCCTCGACGAGGTCTATGTCGAGGGTCTGGTGCACGTCACCTCGCTGCCCTCGGATTACTATCATTACGAGCCCGAGAAGCACCGCCTCAAGGGCGAGCGCAGCGGCATGAGCTACCGGCTGGGTGATGGAGTCACCGTGCAGGTGGCCCGGGTCGATCTCAATGACCGCAAGATCGACTTCGCCCTCGCCGATGACAAGCCGCGTCCCAAACGGGCGCCGCGCCGTCGCCGCGGTGCGGACGACGCTCCCGACAAGGGGCGTGCCCGTACCGGTGGCAAGCCGCCCAAGGCCGAGGCCGCTCCGGCAGCCAAGGCCGAGGAGGGCGATGGCAAGAAGCGCAGCGGGGGCCGCCGCCGCCGCTCGCGGCGCTGAGCCCTCTCCTCTCCCACCGATCTAAGGATGGTCATGAAGCAGAAGCGACCCCATCGGCCCGCCGGCGGCAAGCCGGCGATACCCGGCGGTCTGGAGGCAGTCTTCGGTGTGCATGCGGTCCGCGCCCTGCTTGACCGCGGCGAGACGCCGCGGGAGCTGTGGGTCCAGGAGGGCAGCGCGGGCGGCCGTCTGGCCGAGCTGATCGAGTCGGCAGGCGCTCGCGGTGCTCGCATCCTGACGCGTCCCCGCGATGAGCTCGATCGGCTCTCTCAAGGGGCAGCCCACCAGGGGGTGGTCGCCTTTGCCGCGCCTCTGGCCTTCGAGAGCGAAGCGACGCTGTGGTTCAAGCTGGAGGCCTGGCCTCTGGAAGCGCCGCCGCTGCTGCTGGTGCTGGATGGCGTTACCGACGTGCACAACTTCGGTGCCTGCCTGCGTAGCGCCGATGCGGCCGGCGCCCACGGCGTCATCGTGCCCAAGGACAAGGCGGCGCCGCTCAACGCCACGGTACGCAAGGTGGCCTGTGGTGCCGCCGAGAGCGTGCCGGTCTACCAGGTCACCAATCTGGCTCGCGCCCTGGCCAGGCTCAAGGCGTCGGGCGTATGGATCACCGGTACCGCCGGCGAGGCCGAAGCGCTGGTCCATGAGGCCGATCTCACCGGCCCCACGGCACTGGTGATGGGCGCCGAGGGCAAGGGCATGCGCCGCCTCACTCGGGAGGCCTGCGATCTGCTGGTCAAGCTGCCCATGGCGGGCAGCGTCTCGAGCCTCAATGTCTCGGTGGCCACCGGCATCTGCCTGTTCGAGGCGGTGCGCCAGCGTACGATGCGAGCAGCCTCGGCGAGCTAGTGCTCGGGGTGGCGCCGCCCCGGGCCACCTTCAACGACAACGCCTGCCGAATGGCAGGCGTTGTCGTTTTCATCGGTTCAGGCGGTTTCAGGTGTCGGTGGCCTCAGCGGCGGTGGCCCGGCGCGCTGCGGGCGCGTCGAGGAAGGCCTCCCGGGAGTCATCCATGGCGTCCAGCCAGCGGGTGTGATGCGCCGGTGCCTGGGTGCCGGTCATCAGCGAGCGGTAGGACTTGTCGCGGAAGGTCATGATGCCCTCGTGCTTGTGCCTCTCCCACTCGAGGAAGGTCTGGTTGACTCCCTCTATGTCGAAGTCCGGATAGTCGGTGGCATCGATCAGGCTCGCCACATAGTCGCCCTGGAAGCGAATCATCTCCTCGTCGCTTTCCAGCGCCTCCTCGCGCTCGCGCCAGCCCCGGCTGTCGCGCTCCATGGACACGCGGTCGGGCAGGGCGATCCGCCCCAGGATGATGTCGCGGACATACCAGGCCTGGGCGTCGAACATGTTGAAGGTGTACCACTGATCCTGCATGCCCAGGTAGAAGAGCCTGGAGTTGGCCTCCCAGGTCACGCCACGGTAGAGGCCCAGCGGCCATAAGCGGTTACGGGTCTTCAGGCGAAGTGCGTCCGGCAGGAAGGGGAAGTGGTGCAGGTAGCCGGTGCACAGGATGATGGCATCCACCTGCTTGTGAGTGCCGTCGATAAAATAGGCGGTGTTGCCATCGACCCGCTGCAGCAGGGGCTTCTCTTCCCAGTTTTCGGGCCAGTCGAAGCCCATGGGGCGAGTGCGGTAGCAGCTGGTGATGCTGCGCACACCGTACTTGTAGCACTGCGACCCAATATCCTCGGCAGAGTAGCTGCTGCCCACCAGCAGGATGCTCTTGCCCCGGAATTCCAGGGCGTCGCGGAAATCGTGGGCGTGCAGGATGCGGCCGTTGAAGGTATCGAAGCCTTCGAACTCGGGCTCGTTGGGGGTGGAGAAGTGGCCGGATGCCACCACCACATGGTCGAACACCTCGCTCTCGACGACATCACGCTCATGGTCACGCACGGTCACCAGGAAGGTGCGATCCGCTTGCCGATACTCCACATGATGAACCGGACAGTTGAAGCGGATGAACTTGCGCACACCGGCCCTCTCGACGCGACCCTGGATGTAATCCCATAGCACGGCGCGGGGCGGGTAGGAGGCGATCGGTTTGCCGAAGTGCTCCTCGAAGCTGTAATCGGCGAACTCCAGACACTCCTTGGGACCGTTGGACCACAGGTATCGATACATGCTGCTGTGCACAGGTTCACCATGGGCATCGAGTCCGGTGCGCCAGGTGTAGTTCCACTGTCCTCCCCAGTCGCCCTGCTTCTCGTAGCAGACGAGTTCGACAGGCTCAGCGCCTTTATCGAAAGCGGATTGGAAGGCTCGCAGCTGTGCCAGGCCGCTGGGGCCTGCGCCGATGATGGCAACGCGTTTGGTCATGAAGGGCTCCGTGAATGATGCCCGGAAGGACGCTTGTACAGAAGGCGTCCTTCCGGGCATCGAGGTGGCAGATGGCATGGATGCCCCATGTCCGCCCGAGGGCGGTGACGCAAGCAGCCTGATCCGGCCTGGGGCCGGTGATCTGTCACCCCCTGGAGGGATGGCGCCGGTGAGGATGAAGGGCGCGGGTCTTGATGGGAGGCAGCTTGCCGCTGAGCCCGGGGTTGTTTTCCGGGCAAATAGAATAGAAAGGGCGCGGCAGCGTCAGGATGATGAGTGGCACGGTTTGGCCATCTCGTTCCGGGCAGGAAAAGACGACCGTGCCCGAGGCAATCCATAAACTATATCTATCAAAATATAGATTTTAAATAATTTTGTCAATAATGGCGCAGCGGCCATGTGTGCCGGCAAGCGCATTGGGGAGACCGGGCCTTGGGGCTGTTGCGGGGTCTCCAGCTTGCTATCGCCGCTGCCACTCACTAGAATGCCTTCGCCCGCACGTCTTCGAGCGGGTACTCGTGTTTTTCCAATATCACCTCCTTGCTTCCCCGGAGCCCAGATCTCTCGCGGAAGCTGCCAAACCGCAAGGAGATTTCATGCGTCATTACGAAATCGTGTTCATGGTCCACCCGGACCAGAGCGAGCAGGTCCCGGCCATGGTCGAGCGCTACACCAGCCTCGTCACCGAAAACGGCGGAACCGTGCATCGTCTCGAGGATTGGGGTCGTCGTCACCTGGCCTACCCGATCAACAAGATCCACAAGGCTCACTATGTGCTGATGAACGTCGAGTGCGAAGGCGAGACTCTCGACGAAGTCGAGAACATCTTCCGCTTCAACGACGCCATCATTCGTAGCCTGGTGGTACGTTGCAAGGAAGCGGTGACTGAAGCTTCCCCGATGATGAAGCCGGTGGAAGAGAAGCGCGTTCGTCGCGATGACCGTGACGAGAAGCCCCGCGCCGAAACTGCCTGATCTCACCCATCGCACATCTGAAGGAGTCTTCACATGGCACGCTTTTTCCGTCGCCGCAAGTTTTGCCGCTTTACCGCCGAAGGCGTGAAGCAGATCGATTACAAGGACCTGGACACTCTCAAGGCCTACATTACCGAGACCGGCAAGATCGTTCCCAGCCGCATCACGGGTACCAAGGCTCGCTATCAGCGCCAGCTGGCCACCGCTGTCAAGCGCGCCCGCTACCTGGCACTGCTGCCCTACACCGATAGCCACCAGTAAGCGCCTGGCGTGATGCTCGCGATTGCCCGCTGGATGATGCGGGGCACGCCCTACGCCGTTGGCGGGGCCGCCCTCTCCACGCTTATCCCCTGGCTGTTCTGGTTGGGGGCCGCCATTGCCGCGCTGGTCACCCTGCGCCGTGGTCTCACGGCGGCGCTGCCGGTGATCGTGGCGGCCGGGGTGCCGGCCGGCTGGTGGTGGGCTCAGGGCGACGTCATTCCGTTGACCAGCGTGCTGCTGGTTACGCTGATGGCGATCGTACTGCGTTCCCGCATGCGCTGGGGCGAAGCATTGATCATCGGCGTCCTGGCCGGTGCCGGCATGATTCAGCTCGGTGTCTTCCTGCCGCCTGGCGGGGCTGGCCCCATGCTGGAGCAGCTGCGGGAGGGTTCGCCCGAAGTGGAGCGCCTGCTCAGCGAGTTGACCAGCCAGGGGCTCGATACCGAGCAGCTGGCCGGTTTGCTGATCGGTGGCATCACCGGGCTGGTGGTGCTGATTGCCGCGGTTGCCTGCCTGGCGCTAGCGCGTAGCTGGCAGGCGGGGCTCTACAACCCCGGTGGCTTCCGCGAGGAGTTTCACGCCCTGCGCCTGACGCCCCGCGAGCTGGCCGTGCTGGTGGTCCTCGGGGTGGTGGGCGCGGTGCTGGGGCTTCCCGTTCTGGGCATGCTGCTGTGGATTCCGCTGCTGGTCGCCGGCATTGCCCTGGTGCATGGGTATATCGGATTGAAAGGGATGAACGGGCTGTGGCTGGTCGCCTTCTATGTGCTGCTGATCACCACCTGGCCCATGATTCTGATTGTGCTGCTGCTGGCCTTCATCGACGTTTTCGCGGACTTCCGCGGGCGTGTGGCCAGCCGCAACTGACAAGAGGTTAACGAGATGGATGTCATTCTGCTCGACAATATCGGCAAGCTCGGCGGCCTGGGTGACCAGGTGACCGTCAAGCCCGGCTACGGCCGTAACTATCTGATGCCCTACGGTCTCGCCGTACCGGCTTCCAAGGAAAATATCGAGGCCTTTCAGGCTCAGCGCGCCGAGCTCGAGGCCCAGGCCGCTGAGCGTAAGGCCGAGGCCGAGGCGCGTGCGGCTCAGCTCAACGAGATCGAGCTCTCACTGGTCTCCAAGGCCGGCGATGAGGGCAAGCTGTTCGGCTCCATCGGCCCCCGCGATCTGGCAGAGGCCATCGCCTCCGCTGGCTTCGACGTGGCCAAGAGCGAAGTGAAGATGCCGGGCGGTCCGATTCGCGCCACCGGCGAGTACGACATCCACCTGCAACTGCATGCGGAAGTCGACGCCACCGTTCGCGTGGTGGTAGTGGCCGAGTAAGTCCCGGCCACCGCCCGACGAGGGGCGCAGGGAGGAATCCCTGCGCCCCTCGTCACGTCTGGACATCGGTGACCCTGCCATGGGGCCCGCCGACTGTCTGGGGTAGAATGTCCTCCCCGCAATGGCCAGGGTGAATCATCGCGATGTCAGAAATGCTCGTGCACGACAAGGAAACCGCCGCTCTCAAGGTGCCGCCCCACTCGCTGGAGGCGGAGCAGTCGGTGCTGGGCGGCCTGATGCTCGACAATCAGGCGTGGGATAACGTCGCCGATCGCCTGGTGTCTGACGACTTCTATCGCTATGAGCATCGGCTGATCTTCAACGTCATGGCGGGGTTGGCCGAGGGAGGGCGGCCGCTGGACGTGGTGACTCTCTCCGAGGCGCTCGAGGGCCGCGACCAGCTCGATACTGTTGGCGGCCTGGCCACGCTGGCCGAGCTGGCCCGCAATACGCCCTCTGCCAGCAACATCCGCGCCTATGCCGACATCGTTCGCGAGCGGGCCACCCTGCGCAAGCTTATCCGTGCCGCCAGCCAGATCGCCGACGGCGCTTTCAGCCCCCAGGGTCGGCCGGCGGACGAACTGGTCGACGAGGCCGAGCGCCTGGTGTTCCAGATCAGCGAGGAGCGCCCCAAGTCAGGGGGGCCCATCGGCATGAGCGAGCTGCTTGCCAAGGCGGTAGACCGCATCGATGAGCTCTTCAACATGCAGGGGGAGATGACCGGGCTCTCCACCGGGTTCCGCGACCTGGATGAGATGACCACGGGCCTGCAGCCGTCGGATCTGGTGATCATTGCGGGCCGCCCCTCGATGGGCAAGACCACCTTCGCCATGAACGTGGTGGAGCATGCGGTGATCTCCAGCGACAAGCCGGTGATGGTGTTCTCCATGGAGATGCCTTCGGAGTCGCTGATGCTGCGTATGCTGTCGTCGCTGGGCCGCATCGATCAGACCCGGGTTCGCACCGGCCAGTTGGAGGACGAAGACTGGCCGCGGCTTACCTCTGCGGTCAACCTGCTGAAGGACAAGCAGCTGTTCATCGACGATACCGCGGCGCTGTCACCCAACGAGATGCGCTCGCGGGTTCGGCGGCTGGTGCGCGAGCATGGCAACGTCGGCTTGATCATGATCGACTATCTGCAGCTGATGCAGATCCCGGGCTTCTCCGAAAACCGCACCGGCGAGATCTCCGAAATATCCCGCTCGCTGAAGGGCATGGCCAAGGAGTTCGGCTGCCCGGTGGTGGCGCTGTCCCAGTTGAACCGCTCGTTGGAGCAGCGCCCCAACAAGCGACCGGTGATGTCGGACCTGCGCGAATCGGGTGCCATCGAGCAGGACGCCGACGTGATCGCCTTCGTATACCGCGACGAGGTCTACAACCCGGACAACCCCGACAATCAGGGGCTGGCCGAGCTGATCATCGGCAAGCAGCGTAACGGCCCCATCGGCACGGTACACATGGCCTTTATCGGCAAATACACCCGCTTCGAGGACCTGGCGCCGGACAGCTACGGTGACACCTTCGGCGAATAGGGCTCGGCCTTCGTCAAGCCGTCCGGCTTGAGCCCGGTGGGCAGGGCCGTATAATGCCCAGCCCCGGGAACAGGGTAGAGAGAACAGATCAGAGGAGGCAGCATGGCAGGTGGATTTCGGCGCGGCAATCGGCAGCGCACTCCAAAGCTTCAGGCTCGCGGTGAACTTCAA
Organism: Halomonas sp.; assembly: GCA_003553625.1. Lineage (GTDB taxonomy): Bacteria > Pseudomonadota > Gammaproteobacteria > Pseudomonadales > Halomonadaceae > Halomonas. Next base: position 18,895 of record PWEV01000088.1, on the reverse strand, counting down.
TCCCTGGAGCGTGAGGGGCCCTTCAAGGAGTGGCTGGGCATGCCCGACCTCTACCGTTACCAGCTCATGGTGGAGGATGAGGCTTACAGCTACCAGACGGAGGAGGCCGAGCTGCCGGTGCAGGTAGGTGATCGGGTGGTATTCCGTTACAAGGAGACCAAGGCAGGCAAGTGGATCGACCGCAACTCTCTGGGCAAGGCCATCGATCCCTCAAGCTATCAGTGACTTGCGGAACCCTCCGGCGTATCGATGGTCCGAGCTTCACTGCTTTATTGTCACCGAGGCGTCATCCGATGATGCCAGACTTGGCCATAGTGCAACCCCAAGTAACTCCGGAGGGAGCCATGGAATTCAAGGACCTCAAGGCCTTTGCGGCCCATCACGACAACTACGAGATTCGCGTCATCGGCCATGCCGGCAGCCGTTTCTATCAGATAGAGCTGGAAGACATCGAGGGGCAGCGTCATATGCTGACTCGCCAGGGCAAGCCGGTGCTGTTTCGCGCGCTGGATGACGTCTATCTGGAGCTCAAGCGCGTCGGCATTCACCGAGCCTATCTGGTGCAACAGGTACCCCACGACGAGATGGTCGGCCGCGAGGCAAACTACCACGACCCCCTGTCTTCGCGCATGCCCCTGGTATTCTGATTCGATCCCCGGCAACGCCCATCCGGCTCACTGGGCGACCGGTACGACCCAGCACACCAGGAGTGACTCATCCCTGCGATTTGCGCCGCCGCTTCTCCATCCAGCGCCCCAGGCGCACCCGGCGGCGTGCGAACCAGCGATACCCCGCATCCATCAGCGGTGCGATCCCCGGCAGGCAGGTCAACCATACCAGTCGCCGATAGCCGAGTACGGCATAGAGTGCGCGGCTGGCATCCATTCCGATGAACCAGCGCCCCCCCCCATCCTGCAGATGCAGCCGACCCATCATGGCGTCGAAGCTTCTGCCCACCGCTTCCGCGTCGAAGTCTTCCGCCTGGATATCCACCAGCGCTACCCGCTCACGGCGGGGATGCCGGGCGAGCCAGGCCACCTCTCGCTGACACAGCGGACAGTGGCCGTCGTGGTAGAGCGTCACCGGATTGCGGGCATGCAGGGTGTCGCGTCGATTCATGGGGTCTCCTCGCGGTAACCGGCCAGATGGACGCCGCGCTGTCCCTGACCGTCATCGTGCCAGGCGGTTGTGCGCGGCAGGCTGGTAAGGAAGCGTTCGGCCTGGTCGCGGATGGCCACACGCTTCTCCTCTTTCATCCTGGCAAGAGACCCATAGATCAGCTTCATGCGGGGATTGGCAGACAGCGCCTCGGCATGACGCTCCAGGAAGTGCCAGTAGAGGCTGTTGAGTGGACAGGCCCCCTCGCCGGTGACCTTCTTCGGATCGAAGCGGCAGTGTCGGCAGTGGTCGGACATGCGGTCAATGTACTTGCCTGAGGCGCAGTAGGGCTTGGAGCCCATCAGGCCGCCATCGGCGTGCAGCACCATGCCCAGCACGTTGGGCAGCTCCACCCACTCATAGGCATCGGCGTAGACGGCAAGGTACCAGTCACCCAGGGCCTCGGGGGAGACGTCGCAGAGCAGGGCAAAGTTGCCGGTGACCATCAGTCTCTGGATGTGATGGGCATAGGCGTTGTCGCGGGTCATCTCGATGGCGCGCCGCAGACAGCGCAGCTCGGTGTCGCCGCTCCAGTAGCAGGCGGGAAGGGGCTGGCTTGCGCCCAGGGCATTGCCGCGCTTGTAGTCGGGCATCTGCGTCCAGTAGAGGCCGCGGACATATTCTCGCCATCCCAGTATCTGGCGGATGAATCCCTCCACCGCATTGAGCGGGGCACGTCCCTCGAGATACTCGCGCTCGGCACCTTCGCACAGCTCTCGGGGCGAGAGTAGCCCCATGTTGAGCGCCGGGGCGAGTCGCGAGTGAAACAGGAAGGGCTCGCTGTCGCTGATGGCATCCTGGTAGTGGCCGAAGTCGGGCAGCAGGTGGTCGAGGAAGTGGCGAAGGTCCGCCAGCGCCTGGCGCCGCGTCACCGCCCAGTGGAAGCCTTCGAGGGTGCCGAAGTGGTCGCCGAAGCGCTCGGCGACCAGCGCGAGTACCGTCTCGGTGGTCGCGTCGCGGCCATGGTGCGGAGGCTCGGGAACCGTCAGCTCTGCCGGCAGTGGCTTGCGGTTGTCGTGGTCGTAGTTCCACTTGCCACCGGCGGGTGCATCACCCTCCATCAGCAGGCCGGTGGCGCGACGCCGCTCGCGATAGAAGTACTCCAGGCGAAGGGACTTGCGGCCGCATGCCCAGGCGGCGAAGTCGTCCGGCGTGGTAAAGAAACGGTCATCCTCGAGCAGTTGCCAGGGCAGGGTAGCCGTGCTCCTTGACTGGATGTCATGCCAGAGGCGCCACTCGCCGGGACGCACGGTGCGAATCTCGTCGCAGCCATACAGGGCGGCCAGGCGTTCCGCTTCTGGGATCAGCCCCTGGACATTGTCGGCGTCATCCAGCGCGCTGTAGTGAACCCGATAGCCTCGCTCGCGAAGTTCCTGGGCGAAGTGCCGCATGGCCGCCAGTATCATGGCGATCTTCTGGGGGTGATGGGGCACGTAGTTGCCCTCCGCGGCCACCTCGCAGAGCGCCACCACGGCCCCATCGGGCAGGTCGCGCAGGCTGGCCAGACCGAGTGTGAGCTGATCGCCGAGAACCAGCACCAGGGGGCGGGGCATGGGCTTGCCTCAAGTTGTACAAGTTCGGTAGATGGTACAACTTAATGCCCGTCGCCGCGAGGGCCTGATACAATGGAGGACGATCTTGACCCAACCCCGCGCGCATCGACCAAGGAGCCTACCCATGACCAACGCGACCACGGACTCGGCAAACCCCGACATGGACCCCCCGGGGAGCGGCCGCCTGGCCCACGCGGACAGTGACCATCCGCCGGTCCCGCGCGCGAAAGTGGGCGTACTGCTCGCCAATCTGGGCACGCCGGATGCCACCGACTACTGGTCGATGCGCCGCTACCTGAGCGAGTTCCTCTCCGACAAGCGAGTGGTCGACTACGCCGACTGGAAGTGGCAGCCGCTGCTTCAGCTGATCATCCTGTCGCGGCGGCCCTTCAAGTCCGGCGAGGCCTATCGGAGCATCTGGAATACCGAGAAGGACGAGAGTCCGCTGCTGACCACCACTCGAGAACAGACCCGCAGGGTGGCAGAGGGTTTGCAGGCGATGTACGGCGACCAGGTGATGGTCGACTTCTGCATGCGCTACGGCAATCCCTCCACCGACAGCGTGATCAAGCGCATGCAGGCGGCTGGCTGCGAGAAGATCCTGTTCTTCCCGCTCTATCCGCAGTACGCCTCGCCGACTACCGCCACCGCCAACGACCAGGCGTTCCGCACCCTGATGACACTCAAGTGGCAGCCCGCCCTGCGGACCGTGCCAGCCTACTTCGATCATCCGCAGTATATCGAGGCACTGGCCAACACGGTGCGCGAGGCCTACACGGCCGCCGCGACGCCGCCCGAGGTGCTGGTCGCTTCCTACCATGGCGTGCCCAAGCGCTATCTGCTGGAGGGAGATCCCTACCACTGCCAGTGCCAGAAGACGACGAGGCTGCTGCGCGAGACCCTGGGCTGGGAGAAGGACGCTATCCAGACCGCCTTCCAGTCCAAGTTCGGACCCGAGGAGTGGGTGGGGCCGGCCACCGTGGAGCATGTGGCGGACCTGGCCCGGCAGGGCAAGAAGCACATCGCGGTGATCTCGCCGGCGTTCTCTTCCGACTGCGTGGAGACCCTGGAGGAGATCGAGGAGGAGATTCGCGATGCCTTCCTCGACGCCGGCGGCGAGACCTTCACCTATGTACCCTGCCTCAACGAGCGCGACGACCATATCGCCGCGCTGCTCGCCATCATCCACAACGAGCTCTCCGGCTGGGTCTCTCCTCGCGCGTGACGGCTGTCCGTCCTGTCCCGGTGCTAGCGGGGCAGGCGGGGCTTCTGACGGGACTTCATCTGCAGGGACTTGCGGCGTGTGCGCCAGGGATGACGAGCCTTGGCGGGGCGCGCCACCCGGCTCTGTCCCACATCCTCGTCGCGCAGCTCCGGCAGCGAACCTCGGGTGCCGGTGATGAAGCGCAGGTGCATGTGCAGGCCGGTCTTGGCCAGCATGTGGCCGGTGACAGGCGCCGTGATGAACAGAAACAGGGTGATCAGCAGTTCCTGCACGTGGAACTCTCGCTGGGTCACCGTGAAATAGAGCATCGAGGCGATCAGTATGCAGCCAATTCCCAGGGTAGTGCCCTTGGTCGGGCCGTGCAGGCGCATGAAGAAGTCCTTGAGCTGCAGCATGCCCAGCGAGCCGGTGAAGGCGAAGACGCCGCCTGCCACCAGCAGGAAGGCGACGACGCCTTCGGCCAAGAGGGTGAAGGTCATTTTTGCTTCCTCACTCGATGATGTCGCCACGCAGCAGATAGCGACAGATGGCCATGGTGCCGACGAATCCCAGCATCGCGATCAGGATCGCCGCCTCGAAGTAGGTCTTGGTGTTGAGCCATAGCCCCAGCAGCACGATCAGCGCGATGGAATTGACGTAGAGGGTATCCAGGGCCAGCAGGCGATCGGGGACATCGGGGCCCTTGGCCAGGCGCACGACATTCATCGCCATGGCCGCCACGATCAGGCCGAGGCTGATCATCAACGCGGTGTCTAGCATTCGAAGATCTCCTTCAGCGGACGCTCATAGCGCTCATGTATCTCGCGCACCAGCGCCTGTTCGTCCTCCATGTCGAGCACATGGATCAGCAGCGATGAGCGATCCAGGCGAACGTTGGTGGAGACGGTGCCCGGGGTCATGGTCACGGTGTTGGCCAGCAGGGTAATGGTCAGCGGCTCCTTGACCTGCAGGGGGTATTCGATGAAGCCGGGGTGGGGTTCACGCTTCGGGGACAGGATCAGCAGGCTGACCTGGATGTTGGCCTTGACAATGTCATAGAGCACCACCAGTACGAACCGGACCAGCTTGAGGGGATGCCTGACCCGGGGCATTGGATCCCAAAAGCCCTTGGTGAGCTGGGGAATGACCACCGCCAGGAAGGCACCGAGGATCAGCTGGCCGGGGGCAATGCTGCGCACCAGCAGCAGCCAGACAACCAGCAACACCAGTGACAGGGTGGGGGTGGGCAGCAGGCGCCCCATGGCTTTCATGGTGATTCTCCCTCGTCAGTGGCGAGCCGGCCGAACTGCAGGGCAGGCGATTCGCCGAGTAGTCGGAAGATCACGACCTGCGGCTCCGCCAGCTGTTCTGCGGTGGCGCGTGCATAGTCGCTGACCGGGCCGGCGAAGCCCACCAGCAGCGGCGCGCTGGCCAGCAACCAGAGCACGCCGGCAAGCTGTGGACGCGTGACCCGGCCGCTGTCCGCTGCGCCCTTGTAGCTGGCCCAGAAGAACACCGAGCCGGCCCGGGACATGGCGATCAGTGCGACCAGACCGGCCAGCAGCAGCAGCGGCCAAAGCCAGAGCCGGGCGGCCCCTTCGGCGGCCTGCATCAGCAGCAGCTTGCCCAGGGCGCCGGCCAGTGGTGGCAGGCCGGCCACCGCCACCGCAGCGACCAGAAACATGCCGCCCAGCAGGTGGCGCTGATGGAGGCGTCGGCCTCGCACCAGTCGCGTCCCCGCCTTGCCGCGCTGCTGGCTGATCAGCTCGGCGATCAGATAGAGGGCGCCGCACGCCAGAGTGGTGTGGGGCAGGTAATAGAGCAGGGCGCCGACTGCCTCGGTCGACCCCAGGGCCTTGCCGGCCAGCAGCGTGCCTACCGAGACCAGCACCAGGTAGGCCACCAGGTTGCGCAGGTCACGTGCCGCGAGTACGCCGATGCCGGCCAGCACGATGGTGGCCAGACCCGACCACCACAGCCAGGTGGTGATTGCCTCGGCGGCGGGGGTGTCGACGAAGATGAGCGACTGCACGCGCAGGATGGCGTAGAGCCCGACCTTGGTCATGATCGCGAACAGTGCGGCCACCGGTGCCGGAGCAGCAGCGTAGGTGCGGGGCAGCCAGAAATAGAGCGGCAGCAGGGCCGCCTTGAGGCTGAATACCACGATCAGCAGCAGGGCGCCGGCGGTCACCAGCGCCGCCTGATCGCCGTCCATGACCGCCACCCGACGCGCCATATCGGCCATGTTGAGGGGGCCGGTGGCGCCGTAGAGCACGCCCAGTGCTACCAGGAACAGCGCCGAACCCGCCAGGTTCAGGATCACATAGTGCAGCCCGGCACCAATGCGCTCCTTGCCGCCGCCATGCATGAGCAGGGCATAGGAGGCCAGTAGCAGAATCTCGAAGAAGACGAAGAGGTTGAACAGATCGCCGGTGAGGAAGGCGCCGTTGAGCCCCATCAACTGCAGCTGGAAGAGGCCGTGGAAGTTGCTGCCTCGGATGTCCTCGCCGGCGCAGGCGAACAGCACGCAGCCCAGGGCCAGGACCGCGGTCAGGGTAAGCATCAGCGCGGACAGGCGGTCGAGCATCAGCACGATGCCGAAGGGAGCCTGCCAGTTGCCCAGGGCATAGAAGAGCATCTCACCGCTGGCCGCCCGTGAGAGCAGCCAGGCGCTGACCAGCAGCTGGGCAACACACAGTGCAACGCTCAACTGACGACGACGGGAATCACTGGCCTGGCTGACCAGCAGCAGGACCACGGCGCCGATCATCGGGATCAGGACCGGCAGGGTGACCAGGTGCTGGATCATTTGGCGTCTCCCGCCTCACCCTGCTGACCGTCGACGTGGTCGCTGCCCAGTTCGCTGCGCGCCCGAATCGCCAGGATCACCACGAAGGCGGTCATGGCGAAGCCGATGACGATAGCGGTGAGCACCAGCGCCTGGGGCAGTGGGTCGGCCGGGCTGATCGACTCGCCGATGACCGCCGCAGCGTGGGTATGCAGGCCGCCGGTGGAGAAGAGGAAGAGGTTCACCGCGTAGCCCAGCAGGGCGAGGCCGACGATGACCGGGAAAGTGCGTCCGCGCAGCAGCAGGTAGATGCCGCTGGCGGTAAGTACGCCGACCACAAGCGAGAACAGGGCTTCCATCAGCGTTCCTCCAGCGTCGGGCGGTGGATCGTGGTGACCCGGCCCAGGTTGATCAGGATCATCAGGGTGGCGCCGACCACGGCCAGGTAGACCCCCAGGTCGAAGAGCATCGCCGAGGCCAGCTCGATCTCGCCGATCAGCGGGATGTAGAAGTGGCCGAAGGCAGAGGTCAGGAAGGGGTAGCCGAACAGCCAGCTGGCCATCCCGGTGGCCACGGCGATGGCCAGGCCGGAGACCGCCACCACCGGGTAGGAGACCGGCAGGCGTTCGCGTGTCCAGTCGTAGCCACGAGCCATGTACTGGAGGATCAGTGCCACCGCGGGGATCAGGCCGGCAATGAAGCCGCCGCCGGGCTGGTTGTGGCCGCGCAGGAAGATGTAGACAGAGACCAGCAGTGCCAGGGGCAGCAGAATCTGGGCCACCACGGCGAGGATCATCGGGTGGCGGTGCCGCGACCAGCGGACGCCTTCGACGTTGCCCGCCGGCATGAACAGCTTCATGCGGTTGAGCAGCTTGAAGGTGGCCAGGCCCGCCAGGGTCAATACGGTGATCTCGCCCAGGGTGTCGAAGCCGCGGAAGTCCACCAGGATGACGTTGACCACATTGGTGCCGCCGCCGCCGGGCAGTGCCTCGCGCAGAAAGTAGTCGGCAATGGAGATGGTTTCACGGGTCAGCAGCGCATAGTTGAGCATAGCCACCACCAGGCCCAGCGACACGGCGAGCAGCAGGTCACGCAGGATACGTTTGCTGGAGACCAGCAGCGGCGGGCGCTGGGGCAGGAAGAACAGCGCCAGGATAAAGAGGATCATCGACACCACCTCCACCGAGAGCTGGGTCAGTGCCAGGTCGGGGGCGGAGAAGCGCACGAAGGTGAGCGAGACGGTGAGGCCCACCACCGAGAGCATCAGCAGCGAGACCAGCCGCCAGCGATGGCTTAGAGCGCTGCCGATGGCGCCGAACACCATCAGCGCCGCCCCCAGCACCAGCATGCCGTCGACCGGTTGCAGACCCAGCGGACCGGTCAGGGCATCCAGATTGGCCAGCCCCACCGCCACCATGGCCAGGGCGCACAGCAGAAGCAGCGCCTGGTAGCGCTGCAGGGAGCCATTTTCCAGGCGCTGGGTGAGCCACAGGGCCGCCTTGACCACACGCAGAACGGCGGCCTCGAAGATTCGCCCGGCATCCCGTGCCGGAAACAGGGCGGCGATCTCGGCCAGCCGCTTCTGCTGGCGCAGCACCAGTATCCCGGCAGCGACCGCTATCAGACTCATGGCCAGCGGAAGATTGAGTCCATGCCACAGCGACAGGGCAATCAGCGGCGTGGTGTCCCCCTGCACGGCGAGACTGGCGGCGTTGACCAGGGGCGCTGCCAGGATCATGGGAAACAGGCCCACCGCCAGGCTCATGGCGGCGAGGAACAGCCCGGGTGCCAGCATGCCGCGGACTGGATCGTGTGCCTTGAGCGGCGGTTGGGCCTTCTGTTCGCGGGTCAGCTTGGGTGCGGCGAAGAACAGGCTCCAGATGAGTCGCAGCGAGTAGGCCACCGAGAGGGTGGCCGCCAGCATCACCAGCAGGGGGATCAAGGCGCTCAATGCCCCCAGCACGTCATTGACCAGGCTCTGCTCGAAGAGCATCTCCTTGGAGAGGAAGCCGTTGAAGGGCGGGAAGCCGGCCATGGCGGCACCGGCCAGGATCGTCATGGTGCCGGTAAGCGGCATCATCGACCACAGGGCGCCCAGGCGGTCGATGTCACGGGTGCCGGTCTCGTGGTCGATGATGCCTACACTCATGAAGAGCGCGGCCTTGAAGGTGGCATGGTTGAGGATGTGGAACACCGCGGCGACGATGGCCAGCGGGCTGCCCAGGCCCAGCAGCAGGGTGATCAGGCCCAGGTGGCTTATCGTCGAGAAGGCCAGGATGCCCTTGAGATCGCGCTCCAGCAGGGCAAACCAGGCGGCATAGAGCATGGTGGCGAGGCCCACCAGGGAGAGGGATACTGCCCACAGTTGGCTATCGCCCAGCGCCGGGGTGAATCTCGCCATCAGGAAGACGCCGGCCTTGACCATGGTGGCCGAGTGCAGGAAGGCCGAAACCGGGGTGGGAGCGGCCATGGCGTGGGGCAGCCAGAAATGGAAGGGGAACTGGGCGGACTTGGTGAAGGCGCCGAACAGCACCAGGGCCAGGATCAACGAGTAGTGATCCGAGGCGCGGATAAGGTCGCCGGCGGCCAGCACCTCGCTCATGTCGAAGCTGCCCACCGTCTGGCCGATCAGCAGCAGGCCTGCCAGCAGCGCCAGGCCACCGGCGCCGGTCACCGCCAACGCCATGCGCGCCCCGCGCCGGGCATCGCTGCGGTGGCCCCAGAACCCGATCAGCAGGAATGAGGTAATGCTGGTCAGCTCCCAGAACAGCCACAGCAGCAGCAGGTTGTCGGCCATGGCGATGCCGATCATGGCGGTCATGAACAGCATCATGTAGGAGAGGAAGCGGCCGTCATCCTCGTCGGCACCCAGATAGTGCCCGGCGTAGTAGAGGATCAGGCTGCCGATGCCGAGGATCAGCAGGGCAAACAGCATCGTCAGCCCATCGATGCGCAGCGCGAGATCGAGACCCAGCAGGGGCATCCAGGTCAGCGAGAAGCGGGCAATCTCACCGTCCATCACCGCAGGGCCATGGAGCAGCACCAGGCCGAGGGCAAGCAGCGGAGCGATCAGGGTGGCAAGGGTGCAGGCGCGGCGGCCATAGCGGGAGGTGAATACCGGCACCAGGGCACCGAGTAGGGTGAGGAGAGGTATCCACAGAAGTGCCATCGGTCAGCTCGTCCACGCAATGGCGGGGGACGCAGTTGGCCAGGCCGGGCACCGAGGGACAAGGGGTGCGCTTGGGCCCAGGCAGCACGTCACCGCCTGGCTCGTCTTTCATCGACGGATGCAGCGTCGTCGAAGCGTTGGCGCGCGACAAAGGGTTGCGCAGAAAACGACAGGATAATCATTCACTAATGATAAAACGCCGCCTTTCGTTTAAGGTGTGGTCACGCCCTTACTTGCCACTCGCCGGCGTGAGTCTATAGGCTTTCACTATTGTTATAAAGGCTGCTGGGTGCTGCACTGCGTCATCCATTAGGCGAATGCTCGTGCATGCTCCGTCCCCACCGCTGGGCGGCTGATCCAGATCAGGAGAACGTCGTGTGATGCAATTAGCCGTGCTGTCGGGGTTCGCGCTGGCCGCCTTCGCGCCCCTTTTCCATCGCTGGTTTGGTGATCGTGCCAGCTTTGTGTTCGCCGCCTACCCGGCGGCGCTGGCGCTGTGGTTCCTGAATCAGCTGCCGGCGGTGATGGCAGGCGAGACTCTGGTCCTCGCCATGGAGTGGGTGCCTTCCCTGGGCATGAGCCTGACCTTTGTGGTCGACGGGCTATCGCTGCTGTTTGCCCTGCTGGTGACCGGAATCGGCACTCTGGTGCTCATCTACGCCGGGGGCTATCTGAAGGGGCACCCGGACCTCATGCGCTTTCACCTGGCGATACTGGCCTTCATGGTCTCCATGCTGGGGCTGGTGCTGGCCGACGGACTCTTCACCCTGTTCGTGTTCTGGGAGTTGACCAGCATCACCTCCTACCTGCTGATCGGCTTCAATCACACCGATCTGGAGGCTCGCAAATCGGCTCGCCAGGGGCTCTTCGTCACCGTGGCGGGGGGGCTGGCGTTGATGGCAGGGCTGGCGATGCTCGGCGTGGCCGGAGAGAGCTGGTCGCTGCGCGAACTCAATGCCATGGGTGATGTGCTGCGCGAGCATGACCTCTACACCCCTCTGCTGATCTGCCTGCTTCTCGGCGCCTTCACCAAGTCGGCCCAGTTTCCCTTCCACTTCTGGCTGCCCAACGCTATGGCGGCACCCACCCCGGTCTCCGCCTATCTCCACTCGGCCACCATGGTCAAGGCGGGTATCTACCTGCTGGCGCGACTGCAGCCGAGTCTGGGCGGCACCGAGATGTGGACGGTGACGCTGTCGGTGGTGGGGGCGCTGACCATGTTCACCGGCGCCTTCCTGGCCATTCGCCACACCAATATCAAGAAACTGCTGGCCTACTCCACGATCATGGCGCTGGGCACCCTGACCATGCTGCTGGGCATCGGCACCGAGGGGGCGTTGATCGCCTTCGTGACCTTCCTGCTGGCCCACTCCCTCTACAAGGGCTCGCTGTTCATGGTGGCCGGCATTCTCGACCATGAGACCGGCACCAAGGACGTTACCGCCATGGGGGGGTTGCGCCCGCTGATGCCGATCACCGCCGTGGTGGCCATGGTGGCGGCGCTATCGCTGGCCGGGGTGCCGCCGCTGTTCGGCTTCATCGGCAAGGAGCTGATGTTCGAGTCGGTGCTCGAGGCAAGCGCCTGGCGATGGCTGGTGCTCCTGCTGGCCTTCAGTGCGGCGATCCTGACCATCGCTGTGGCGGCCATCATCGCCCTGCGCCCCTTCTTCGGGCAGCGCCGCCAGACCCCGCGGGTGGCCCATGAGGCGCCGGCCTCCATGCTCCTGGGGCCCGCGGTGCTGGCCGTGCTCTCACTGGTTCTGGGGCTGCTGCCGGTGCTGGCAGGGGCCGGGCTCTTGACCGCGGCGGCCTCGGCGGTGGCCGGGACGCCGGTGGAGGTCAAGCTGTCGCTGTGGCACGGCATCAACTTGCCGCTGCTGATGTCGCTGGTCAGCCTGGCGCTGGGCTATCTGCTGTTCAAGCGCTGGGATCGCGTCCGGGCACGGCTGGCTCTTCTCGACCCGCTGATCTCCCGCGGCCCGGAAGCAGGCTACGACGCCCTGATGGACGGCGTGGTAGTGGTCTCCGAGTGGCAGACCCGAGTGCTGCAGAACGGCTATATGCGCAACTATATCCTGGTGATGATTCTTACCCTGATCGCCCTGATCGGCAACTCGCTGCTGCTGCGCCACGCGCCCCAGTTCCATATTGCTCTGGATGTCCAGTTCCACGAGGTCGTTGTGGTCGGCACCATGGTAATGGGCGCCCTGTTTGCCACCATCTCACGCTCGCGGCTCGGTGCCGTGGTTTCGGTGGGCATCATGGGCTTCTCCATTGCGCTGCTCTTCATTCTGTTCAGCGCGCCCGATCTGGGCATCACCCAGCTGCTGGTGGAGACCCTGACGGTGATCCTGCTGGTGCTGGTGCTGTTTCGCCTGCCGCGCTTCTCGAGTCTCTCCACTCCCCTTGAGCGTGTGCGCGACGTGGCGGTGGCCGGTAGCCTGGGCGGGCTGATCACCCTGCTGATTCTTACCTCCTGGAGCATCGACCAGTTCGTGCCGATCTCCGACTACATGATTGCCAACAGCGCGCCGCTGGCCCATGGGCGCAACATCGTCAACGTGATTCTGGTGGATTACCGCGCGCTGGATACCCTGGGTGAGATATTCGTGCTGGCCCTGGCCGCCATCGGGGTCTTCGCCATGCTCAAGCTGCGCGCCCCGGAGAAGCCGAAGAAGAGCGCACCGGCCAAGGAGAATGCCGATGGTTAAGTCCGGCACCATCATCCTCAACACGGCGGCCCGGCTGCTGATGCCGCTGCAGCTGCTGTTCTCCATCTTCCTGCTGCTGCGCGGTCACGATGAGCCCGGCGGCGGCTTCATCGCCGGCCTGGTCGCCGCCGGTGCCTTCACCCTCTATCTGTTCGCCTTCGGGGTCAGCGCCACCAAGGAGGTGCTGCGCATGCTCGACCCCCGCGATCTTATCGGGATGGGGCTGCTGCTGGGCATGATCTCGGTGGTGCCGGCCTGGTTCATGGGCGAGGCCTTCCTTACCGCCCAGTGGTGGACCATCCCCGGTATCGACTTCAAGGCCTCGACGCCGCTCATCTTCGATATCGGCGTCTACCTGGCCGTGCTGGGCTCGGTGCTGACCATGGTGATGACCCTGATGGAGGTGGACAAGGATGAGCCCTGAGAACACCGCCCACCGAACAGGAGATGCCTCATGGAACCCTTGATGGCCGTCGCCATTGGCTTCATGTATGCCGCCGCGATCTTCCTGATGCTGCGCCGCTCCATCGTCAAGCTGGTGATCGGATTGATGCTGCTGACCAATGCTGCCAACCTGCTGATCTTTACCTCGGCGGGGATGACCCGCGGCGCGCCGCCACTCATTCCCGAGGGCATGCTGGCGCCGGAGGGTGTGGTGGCCGACCCCTTGCCCCAGGCGGTGGTGCTGACCGCCATCGTGATCGCCTTCGGCGTGCTGGCCTTCGCCGTGGTGCTCATCCGCCGGGCCTACGAGATCGTCAAGGCCGATGATCTGGACAAGATGAAGGATACCGATACGTGAGGCCAGAAGTCGCACTCCCCGTCCTCCTGCCGCTGCTGTCGGGAGCGATCTCGCTGCTGTTCTGGCGTTCGCGACCCATGCAGCGCTTCACCGCCGTGGCCGGCAACCTGGCGCTGATGGTGGTGTCGCTGTGGCTGTTTACCTCGGTGTATCAGGAAGGCTATGTCACCATTCAGATGGGCGGCTGGGAGGCCCCCTACGGGATCACCCTGGTAGCCGACATGCTCAGCGCGGTGATGATCGTGCTCACCGCTCTGATCGGTCTGGTGATTGCCGTCTACTCGCTGGCCTCCACCGGGCCGGACCACGAGAAGTTCGGCTACTATCCGCTGATGCACCTGCTGCTGGCGGGGGTGTCCGGGGCCTTCCTCACCGGCGACATCTTCAACCTCTATGTGTGGTTCGAGGTGATGCTGGTGGCTTCCTTTGCGCTGCTGATCCTCGGTGGCGAGAAGGCGCAGATGGAGGGGGCCATCAAGTACGTGACCCTCAACCTGCTCGCCTCGGTGATCTTCCTGACCGCTATCGGCCTGCTCTACGGCATGGTGGGGACCCTCAACATGGCCGACATCGCCCTGCGCCTCCACGAGGCGGAGCATCAGGGCATGGTGGAGGTGCTGGCGGTGATGTTCATGGTGGCCTTCGGCATCAAAGCGGCGGCCTTTCCGCTGTTCTTCTGGCTGCCGGCCTCCTATCACACGCCGCCGGTGGCGGTGTCGGCGCTGTTCGCCGGCCTGCTCACCAAGGTGGGGGTCTATTCGCTGTTCCGGGTCTTCACCCTGATGTTCGACGATACCATGGACTACACTCAGGACCTGTTGATCTGGGGGGCCACCCTGACCATGGTGACCGGGGTGCTGGGCGCAGCGGCCCAGTACGAGTTCCGCCGCATCCTGTCGTTCCATATCGTCAGCCAGATCGGCTACATGATCCTCGGGCTGGCGCTCTATACGCCGCTGGCGATCGCTGGCGGCGTCTTCGCGATCATGCACAACATCGTGGTCAAGACCAACCTGTTCCTGATCAGCGGCATCCCCCGGCGTCTGCAGGGCACCTATCAGCTCAAGAAGATGGGCGGCCTCTACAAGGAGCGTCCGTGGCTGGCCGTGGCCTTCTTCCTCTCCGCCTTCTCCCTTGCCGGGATCCCGCCGCTGTCCGGCTTCTTCGCCAAATTCGTGATCGTGCGCGCCGGCATCGAGGCCGAGGCCTATGTGGTTACCGGCATCGCCCTGGCGGTTGGCTTCATGACCCTCTACTCCATGGTCAAGATCTGGAACGAGGTGTTCTGGAAGTCGCTGCCCGAGGATAACCTGGTGCCCGAGCGTGAGACCGTGGTGGGCGATGACGGCCGCATGGTCAAGCCCAACCTGTGGCTGATGACCCTGCCGGTGGGGGTGCTGGCCGCGATGTCGCTGCTGATCGGGGTCTTCGCCGAACCGCTGATGGGCCTGATGAATACCATCGGCGAACAGCTGTTGAACCCGCAGGGCTACATCGAAGCCGTGCTCGGCGATAACGTGGATGTCATCGAGGCCCTCATCGAGACGCCGGCATCCGAGGAGGTGAGCCCATGACCGGAGCCATCTGGAACCTGCTGCTGGCGCTGGCCTGGGTCGTGCTGAGCGGTGACTTCACCGGACTCAACCTGGTGGTGGGGCTGGTATTCGGCTATGTCGCCCTGCTGCTGATCGAGCCTCAGGTGGAGTCCCTCAAGGGTTATCCGGCGCGTATTCCGAGAATCCTGGGGTTCCTCGGCTTCTTCATCAAGGAGTTGCTGCTGGCAAACCTCAAGGTGGGTTTCGATATCCTGACGCCGCCCTGGCACATGAAGCCCGGGGTGATCGCCATGCCACTGGAGGCGCGTACCGAACTGGAGATCACCATGGTGGCCAACCTTATCTCCCTCACCCCCGGCACCCTGAGTCTGGACGTTTCCGACGACCGCAAGGTGCTCTACATCCACGCCATGTTCCTCGACGATGAGGAGGAGCTGCGCCGCAACCTCAAGGAAATGGAACACCGTGCCCTGGAACTGTTTCGCTGAGCCTGACCGCGAGGTGCCGACATGGAGACCGTGATCCTGATCAGCCAGGTTCTCATGAGCCTGGCGCTGATCCTGTGCTTCGTGCGCGTGGTACGCGGCCCGAGCCTGCCCGACCGTGTGGTGGCCCTGGAGCTGTTCGCCAGCATCATCGTGGGCCTGGTGGGTGTCTACGCCATCCAGTCCGACGTCTCGAGCTTTATCGATGCCGCCATCGTCATCGCCCTGATGGGGTTCCTGGCCGCCATCGGCTTCGCCCGCTTTCTGGAGCGGGGAGGGCCGCGCGATGATTGAGTTCATCAAGGGTACCTTCATCATCGGCGGCGCCCTGCTGATGCTGCTGGCGTCGCTGGGGATCCTTCGCCTGCCCGATCTGCTGACCCGCATGCACGCCACCACCAAGGCCGCAGCCCTGGGGGTGATCCTGATCATGCTGGCGGTGGCGATGCACTTCGCCGAGGTGGGAGTCGCGGCGCGCGCCTTCGCCATCATCGTGTTCATCCTGATGACTGCGCCGGTGGCGGCCCATGTGATCGGCCGAGCCGGCTACTTCGTGGGTTCCAAGCTATGGAGCGGCACGGTCAAGGATGAGCTTCGACCCAACTATGATCCGCTGACCCATAAATTGAAGAGCGGTCACGAGACCGAGGCCAACGCCCGACGCGAACCGAAGGAGAGCGACCCCTCCTGAAGCATCTCATCCCCCGTCGTCGAAGGCCGCCCCAGGGGCGGCCTTCTGCCGTTATGGGCTCGGAAAAGGACCAGGGCTTTAAGTTATACACTTATTGTACGATAATGATGACCTGTCCATGATTACGGGGTGCAACCGTGCATCGCAAACCACACCTGCCCAGCAAGCCCTGCGGCCACTGCCATCGACCCTTTGCCTGGCGCCGCAAGTGGGCGCGCGCCTGGGAAGAGGTTCGCTATTGCAGTGAGCGCTGCCGGCGCGAGGCGCGTCGCCCCGGAGTGACTCCATGAGCCTGACACTCATCTGGCTTCGCCACGATCTACGCCTGGCAGACAACCCGCTTTTTCAGTTCGAGACGCCGCCCGAGCAGCTGATGTGCGTCTATGTGCTCGATCGATCCTGGCTGACGCCGCTGCCCGGGCTCGATGTCCCGCGCATCGGTCCTGCCAGGCTGCGCTTTCTGTGGGAGAGCCTGATTGCCCTGCGCGGCGAACTTCTCAAACGCGGCAGTGACCTGCTGGTTCGCGTTGGTGACCCGGAGGCCGAAGTGGCCGAGCTGGCCGTCCACCATGGGGCCCGCCAGGTGAGGGTGCGTCGCGAGGCGGGCTGGGACGAGACCCAGGCCACGGCGGGGTTGGAAGAACGGCTGGGAGAAAGCGTCGCGCTATGGCAGTCCGACGGTGGGTTGCTGTTTGATGAGGCCTGTCTGCCGATGCCGGTGGATGCCCTGCCGAGCAGCTTCTCTGCCTTTCGACGAAAGGTGGAGCGCGTCGGGACCGTTCCCGGTGCCATCCCGGCACCGGTGACCCTGCCCCCCTGGCCCGATGCGGCGCCTCGAGGCTTTCCGGCGCTGGTCAAGGTGTGCAGCAGGGCGGCTGCCTGGACGTGCGATGGTCGCGCCGGTTTACGCTTTGCCGGCGGCGAGGCCGAGGGTCTTGCACGCCTCGAGCACTACCTCTGGCAGAGCGGCGCCGTTTCCCGCTACAAGCAGACGCGCAACGGTCTGCTCGGTGCCGATTTCTCCACGCGATTCTCTCCCTGGCTGGCCCACGGCTGCCTGTCGGCACGCCAGGTGCATGACGCGGTACGCGCCTGGGAAGCGCAGCATGGCGCCAACGAGTCGAGCTATTGGGTGGTCTTCGAGCTGCTGTGGCGGGATTATTTTCACTGGTCGGCCCGTCAGGAGGGGGTGTCGCTGTTCGGCTCGCGACGGCTTCCACAGGCCGATGAACCCTTCCGGGCCTGGTGCGAGGGCCGCACCGGATTGCCCTTCATCGACGCGGCCATGGGGGAGCTTGCCGTTACCGGCTGGCTCTCCAACCGGGCACGCCAGAACGTGGCGAGCTATCTGGTGCATGAACTGGGGGGCGACTGGCGCATGGGGGCAGCCTGGTTCGAGTATTCGCTGCTCGATTACGATGTGGCCAGTAACTGGGGCAATTGGCGCTACGTGGCCGGCGTCGGTCGTGACCCGCGAGGGCATCGCTTCGATGTCCTCTGGCAGGCCGATCGCTATGACCCCGATGGGGCCTACGTGGCTCACTGGCTGCCTGACATCGCCAAGCTGCCCGCGGGGAGTGCTCGCCACCGGCCCTGGTCGGTGGCCCCCGAACACTTCTCTCCGCCCCTGGCCGTGCCACAGGTTGTCCCGGAGACCGGTCAGTCCACCCTGGTTCCGCCGGGGGCCCCGGGTGGCTAACACGCCGGTCCAGGTGGTCTGGTTCAAGCGCGACCTGCGCACCCATGACCACTCTCCGCTGGCGAAGGCCTGTGCGGCGGGCGCGGTGCTGCCCCTCTACGTGATCGAGCCGGGGCTGTGGGGGGAGCCCGACAGCGCCCAGCGCCACTGGGACTTCATCGCCGAGAGCCTGGGTGATCTGTGCGATGATCTGGCAGGGCTGGGTCTCCCGCTCTGCGTGGTGGAGGGGGAGGTGACCGAGGTGCTCGCACATGTGGCAACAACGGTGGGTCCGATCGAGCTGCACTCCCACCAGGAGACCGGCAACGCCTGGACCTTCGCTCGGGATCGCCGCGTGGCGGACTGGTGTCGCGAACATCGGGTGGCCTGGCATCAGGCTCGCCAGCAGGGCGTGGTCCGCGGTCTCGACCAACGCCGCGGCTGGGTGGCCCAGTGGGAGGCTCTGGTCGAGGCGCCACTTGCATCGCCATCGCCAGCATCGCCTCCCGACGGCTGGAAAGACCTGCCCTCTCTACCGCCTGCGCGCTGGAGGCAGCGCACCCTGGGAGTGGGGCGTGAGTCCTGTCCCGGTCGTCAGCCCGGCGGCCGGAGAGCCGGCCTGGCCACCTGGCGCTCCTTCCTGGCCGGCCGCGGTGAGCGCTTCCATCGTGATATCGGCAGCCCCGAGCGCGCTCGCAACGCCGGCTCCCGGCTTTCCCCCCACCTGGCCTGGGGAACCCTGTCGCTGCGCGAGGTGGTGCAGGACCTTCGCCAGGCGCGTTCCGAGCGTCGAGGCCAGGACGAGTGGGGCAGGGCGCTCGCGGCCCTGGAGTCGCGGCTGCACTGGCACTGCCACTTCATCCAGAAGCTGGAGAGCCAGCCGGACCTGGAACATCGGACGCTGCATCCCGCCCTGCAGGGCCTCAGGGAGGACCCGCATCCGGAGAGGTTGGCCGCCTGGTGCGAGGGCCGCACCGGTGTGCCCCTGGTGGATGCCGGCATGGCCGCCCTGCGCGAGACGGGTTGGCTCAACTTCCGCATGCGGGCGATGCTGGTCTCCTTTGCCACCTTCGGCCTGGGGCTGCCCTGGCGGGAGCCGG
>PWEV01000087.1 GCA_003553625.1 Halomonas sp. | reverse complement strand
GCCGATGCGATCCTCGACAACCGCGAAGAGCTGTGTGACCAGTTGGGGATCGAGCGTCGCTTTCGCGGCACGCTTCCCGACAGCCGGCTGATCCTGCTGGCCTATCGCCGCTGGGGAGGGGGCTGTGTCCGGCGGATGCTCGGTGATTTCGCCTTTGCGCTGTGGGATGTCCGCGACGGTTCGCTGTTCTGCGCTCGGGACCATGTCGGCGCACGGCCGCTCTACTGTATCAGGCAGGGCGAGCGCTTCTACTTCGCCTCCGATCAACGTGCCTTCAAGGCCTGGCCTGGCCTCTCACTGGCGATCGATGAGTCAAGCGTGGCCGCTTTCCTGATCGCTCCGGGAGATTGCCATGACCTAAGTTTCTTTAGTGACGCCTTTCCGCTGGTCCCCGGAGGTGTACTGCGTGTTGATCGGCAAGGACTCACCATGGACACCCACTGGTCTCCCGAGGAGGCCGCTCCGGTGCGCTACGCGCGGCGCGAAGACTATGCCGAGCATTTTCGTGAGCTGCTGATGCGCGCGGTGGGCGACCGGCTCGAGGTGACAACCAGGGTAGCGACTCATCTCAGCGGTGGTCTCGACTCGAGCGGCGTGACGGTACTGGCGAGCCAACTGCTCCAGGCACAGGGCCGACGCCTCGACAGCTGTTACGCCTGGTCCCCGCCCGTTTCTTCCCGTTACCCCTTGCCGGGTGCCGGGCGGCGCGACGAGCGCGAGGTCATCGAGCGCATCTGTCGGCAGGAGGCGCTGGAATGCCACTACGGCAATACCACCGGGGCTGACTTCCTGGCGTATCTGGAGCGAGATATGGCGGTGGATGGCACCGTCGATGTCTTCGAGGAGCTTGGCGTGATGCGCGTGGCTGAGGAGCGCGGCGTCCGGGTGATGCTGTCGGGGTGGGGGGGGGATGAGTCGGCCACGTTTGGCATTCGTGGCTATCCAGGCTACCTGCTGACGCGTGGACGCTGGTGGAAATTGCTGAGGCTCACCCGGGAGGCGGCGGGCGGCATCAAGCGTCCGCGAAAGATGGCGCGTTTCCTCTGGCACCAGGGCGTCGTGCCCTGCCTGCCCGACAGGCTCTTCGCCCGCTATTCACCCTACGACGATCCTGGAGGGCCGTCGCCGCTCTATCGCCAGACATTGATGGAGCGCTTTCCGGAAACCCTCGACAGGCGAGGGCCGGCCTGGCGCCTCTATCCCGACCCCAGGCGCATGCAGTGCCTGCTGCTGCGCCATGGTCACCTGGGTAGCCGCATGTCGACATGGGCGCACTGGTCGGCTGAGCATGGCCTGATCTATCGCTACCCCCTCACCGACCGTCGTCTGCTGGACTTCACCCTGGGGCTGCCTCCAGACCTTCTGTGGGAGCGGGGGCAGCCTCGGCGGCTTTATCGCGATGCCATCGGCCAGCGCCTGCCGCCGGGCCTGGGCAAGAACGATAGCGCCAACGAGCGGAAACGGATGGCGATTCGAGAGGAGTGCTGGAGGCTCCTGGCATCCGCGGCCGAGCGGCAGGCGTTCAGGATGCCCTGCGAGTGGCTGGACATGGCAGCGTTTCAGAAGCGTCTGGCTCAGGTGCCCGATGGGGGCATGAGCGACATGGAACTCACCGACTTCATTTCACTATGTTCGGCGGTTCAGGTCTGGCACCTGTGGCAGCGATACATGCCATCGGCTCGATGACTAGATTTCGCATGCTTTCTTACTATGACCTAAGCGCTAGGTGAAAGGCGTTGACCGGCTGCCGTGAAGTCACGATAGTTTACAAAGCCCTGCGCATTATTCGGAAATACTACGTTCGGCTCTTGCAGTGGCCTGCCTGGCGAGCTGAATGGTCAGGCGATTTAGCCTGGTGGCAACGATGGAGTGGACATATATGAAGAAATCTTCGAAATTGACTCAAGAAACCGCTGTAAAGCAAGAGTGGACGACACCCGAGCTATCGCGCATGAGCGTCGAGCAGACCCTCTCCGGGGGACGGAATATACCGGCAGAGATGATGTCGGGGCAGTCTCATGTTCCTGGCGGTGGTGGTTCCTGAATCTCAGTTACAATCCATTGACAGGGATGTCATCCATGCCGCGATGCATGAGTCCATGATCAGGTGCCGTGATATGCAGTCCCACTTGGATATCAAAAGCCGTGTGAAGCGCTCCCAGTCGCCCCTTTCCTCTCGGGTGGGGGATGATCTTGTCCTCTTCAGTGTCAACAGGGGAATGTACTACGGGGTGCCTGTCGTCGGAAGACGAATCTGGGACCTGATGGAAAACCAGATTACGATCTGCGCGATCTGCGATCAGCTGGTTCAGGAGTTTTCAGTGGATCGTGATACTTGCGAAAAGGAGGTTCTCAATTTTATCGGCCAACTGGAAGCCGAAGAGCTGGTAATGAGGCTTTAGATTTCCTGGAATTCAGCCATCTATTTGGAGGCAGGAGCCGGGCGTTAAGCTCGGCTCTTAGCTGTTTTTTTGTTAATGGGCCTGTGTCTTTTCCCTGCATGGAGCCTCCGGTTATGTTTCGGCATCTCTATAATGAAATGCCTGCTTGTTGAATAACCTGAAATATATGCCTCTCTTGCGGATCAGCTCGTCGTGCGTTCCACTTTCACATATCCTTCCCTGATCCATCACATAGATATGGTCGGCCAATCTGACTGTAGATAGACGGTGGCTTATCATCAGTGCGCCGCGATGATTGATTCTTTCGCGAAAGTTCTCGAACATCTCGAACTCTGCCTCGGGATCCAGCGAACTAGTTGGCTCGTCGAGTATGATGAAAGCAGATTTTCTGAGGAATGCGCGTGCCAGCGCGATCTTCTGCCACTGCCCGATGCTGATCTCCTGCCCTTCGTCAAACATTCGGGTAAGGGGGGTGTCGTAGCCCCGCCATAGCCTGCTGATAAAATCATCAGCGCCGGCGTTGATAGCCGCCGTCATGATCGATGGTTGCTCACCGGGTGACTGGATGTCACCGAAGTGAATATTCTCCTTCACGCTGGCAGCATACTGGGAGTAGTCCTGGAAGATGACGCTGAACAGCTTGCGGTACTGTTCCGTGCTGAATTGCCTGATATCAACGCCATCCAGGGTGATGCGGCCCTGGGCGGGGTCGTAGAGTCGACATAGCAGCTTGATCAGCGTGGTCTTCCCCGATCCGTTGACGCCCACAAGCGCGACGACCTGGCCGGGGCTTATGCTCAGGTCGATGTCACTCAGGGTCGGTTCATGGGATCCGGGGTATTGAAATCCGACCTTTTCGAAGCGGATGCCTTCCTGAAGGGGTTTCGGTATGGTCTCGGGGTGGCTCGGCTCACTGATTTCGGGGCGGATATCGAGGAACTCGAACAGCAGCCCCATATAGAGGTGGTCCTCGTAAAGCTTGGAAAGCTGTTGGACCAGTTCCTGTCCCATGGTCTGGGCACGCTGGAAAATCAGCATGAAGAGCACCAGGTCACCGACACTGCTTCGTCCTTCCGCGGTCTGCCAGGCCAGATAGGCCAGGCTGGCGAAAAAGGCGATAGCCGCGGCACTGCCAACAATCACTTCGAGGCGGGTGCGCCGCTGTGTGATCTGCAGGCGCTCATTGCGGATTTGTTCCCGCAGCTTGGCATACTGAGCTTGCAGGTGGTCGCCCAGCTGATAGATGCGCAGCTCCTTGGCGTGCAGGTTGGAGGTCATCAACCAATCGAGGTAGCCAGCCCTGCGCTCCATCTGCGTCCGGCGGCGTTGCCAGTCATAGAGATGTCGCGTGAAGTGCAGGCGCACCAGGAGTCCCGGCAGGATGGCCACCATCAGGACGGGTAGCAGCAGCCAGTCGATCGAGGCCAGCAGGACGACGACGGCTGCCAGCATGAGGCTGTTTCTCGACAGCATCATCAGGTTGCCAATGACCTGAGCGGGACGCTGGTTGCCTGACTCCCGGGCCCTCTCCAGGGTGTCGAAATAGCGTGGGCTCTCGTAGAAGGCCAGGTCGGCACTGACGGCCCGCTCATGTACCTTGCCGTCGATATAGTCAGCTACCAGCAAGGCTTGCGCTTCCTTGGCCAGGTTCGACAGGGCGCGGGTCACCATGAACGCAAGGGTAGCCCCACCCGTGAGGGCAACGTAGTGAAGGACCTGTGCCATGCCCTGGGCCGCGGTGGCCTGATCCCCCAGCAGGGTAGTGACCAAATCAACCAGCTGCTTGAGCAGATAGAGCGCCGCCAGGCCGAAGCCGACTTCCAGCACCATGAGGATTGAGGTGACCAAAGCCCACTTGCGGCTGCTGGTCCATAGCAGTGGGAGTACCCGGCGAAGGGTGCCGAGGGGGTCCAGGACGGCTCGCGGAGAGGGAATCATCGTGAGGGCCATCTGAATCGTGTGCGTTTGATCAGGGCACGGTAGGGTCGAATGGCGTAATAGAGCCATTGCCACTGAGGAGGCAAGGGAAGGTGGTGGTAATCGTTATACGTTGGCTTGAGTGGTTTGAGCCACTTTCTGATCCGGCTCGCCCATCGATAGCTCGGGGTCGTCTGCCAGGGGAAGCCGAACTGCCGGGTTGGGCGCTTGCGGCGCAGGGCCAGTTCGGCTTCGAGCCCGCCCTGCAATGTCATGAAGAAGACCTCGAGTATCTCGCGGCTCCTCTGGCTGAGATGTGAAGAATGTTCGGGCTCGGGGGCGGCGAGTGCCCGGTAGAATTCCATGCAGGCGTCGAGCGTGGTCACCAGTCCTCGGCGTTCTGCGCAGGCGTAGGCAGATGCCAGATCGAAGTCGGGGTGGCGCTGGATGGCATCCAGATCGACTAGCCAGTGAAGGTGTGACCAGTAATGGCGCGTGTTGTGCAGGCAGATGTAGACGAACAGCTCACTGGTTGGCATCGAATAGAGCCGCGTGCCCCCGGCCAGGAAGAGTTCCCTGCTGTCGAGTAGTGCGTCTGTCTGATAGATGCCAGCCCCTCGGTCCATCTCGTGATGGACCTCGATGCTCACCCCGGCGGGAGAGGCAAGGGTCACCACGGATTTAGCCGCGACGAAAAACGCGAGACTCTGCCTGTCGGATGCCAATGTCTCCGAATCGAGCGGTCGATAGCCCTGCTGCAGGGCTGATTCGAGCAGCTCGGCACAACGGTGACGCGGCACCAGCAGGTCAATATCGCGGCAAGATCGCATGGCCGGTTCATCATAGTAGCGCGCCGCCAGAGCCGGCCCCTTGAAGAAAAGGTAGGGTATATCCAGTGGATCGAGTATGTCGGCCACCAGGCGCTGTTGTTCACCGGCGACGAACAGGTTGCGCTGAACAAGCATCAGGGCTCGTTGACGCATGTGCGATGCATCGGCCGGAGAAAGCGTCGGAGGCGCCAGTTCATGCAGGTGGCGGTGCACCAAGGGCAGCATCAAATGGCGTTCTGCACGGCCTGCCACTTCATGCCAATCATGGATGGCATTACAAAGGGTCAGGGCATCTTGTCGCTGAGCCTCGGTCAGCTTCAGCCTGGCGAGTAATATCAGCAATCGATGAGTGGCGTCAGGTGGGTTGAGCTCAGCTGACATGATCCGCTCCATGATGGATGTGCTGGATCAGGGGAGTCAGGCTCGCTTCGACATTTTCCAGCGACCAGGGGCGGCGGTAGCGATAGACCCGGATCCGCTGGGCGAGATCAGAGCCGCACTGCATCAGACGTGCAGGCCCGCTGAAGTGCTCCCCCCACTCCGGTAGATAGATGGCCGACATCACCACCTTGAATGCGTCGATTCCGGAAACGGCCTCCAGGGAGGGCGCCTCACCGTCGGCCGCCCTCTCGAGCATCACGAGCGCTCTCAGTGGCTCGATCTCATGCGAGAAGCCCTGATGCCGGTTCAGGTGAAATTTTTCTGTGCGGGTCAGGTCTCTGACCAGACCCTGGCGATCAATGCCCAGACGCTCAAGGGCGTCCTTCCATAGCTTGAGGCGTGGTGGCCCCGGATAGAGGGTGGGGAGCGTCTCCTCAGGCTTGATCACTCCGACATCGTCGCTGACCATCTTCCAGCCGTAGCGATAATGCAGCCAGGCGGCCAGCGTTGACTTGCCTGCCCCGGAGTCTCCCGTAAAGCCCCAGACACCGGCAGGGGTCTGTACCGCGCTGATGTGAAGAGGTAGCCAGTGTCGCTGGTGGAGCAGTGCCCCCATGGCGCTTCCCAGCAGGTAGACACGCACATCACTCTCGTTAGCCGTCGAGCCGCGGGCGAGATTCAGTCGACGATCGACCCGGATGCGCCTGCCCTGCTCGACGCGATAGCGACCGATGCCATCGAGGAGAAACTGGCAGCGGTTGCTGCTGCACTGGAGCCATGGCGTGCTGACCTCGGCTATTTCAAGGTGGTCTGCCAGTTCGCCGGCCTGAATCCGAATGTCGGGACTCGTTTCCGGTGGCAGTGATTCGAGTTCGGGAAGCTCAAGCTGTGAACCGATCGTCAGTCCATAGGTGGTGTAGTAATGGTAGGAAGTGTCAACAGGGGGGACTCTGCGCCTGTCTGAAAAGGATGGCGCTGGCGCGAGGTCTTGCGCTGGGAGAGTCTTGATGCCTGGCATGGTTGTTCTGCACCTCATCGCCGCCTTTGTGTAAGTACACTGTAAACGGTGGGCTCGATATGCAAAGCATGAAAACTGTCAACCCTTGAGTGGGGGCTCGGTGGTCAGGCGTCCGGCTGCCTGAGCGAGGAGGCTCGTGTATAATGTCTTCCACATTTTCTTTCTGGAGGACTTCACATGTTGAAAGTCGGTTTCGTCGGTTGGCGCGGCATGGTCGGTTCGGTGCTGGTCCAGCGCATGGTAGAGGACGGGGACTTCAACGGCATCGAGCCGATCTTCTTTACCACCTCCCAGGCCGGCCAGGCCGGTCCCGACGTCGGCGTGGATGTGCCTGCTCTCAAGGACGCCTTCGACCTCGACGCCCTCAAGGGGCTCGACGTCATCGTCACCTGCCAGGGCGGCGACTACACCGAGAAGGTCTACGGTGACCTGCGCAGCGGCGGCTGGAAGGGCTACTGGATCGACGCCGCCAGCACGCTGCGCATGAAAGACGAGGCCACCATCGTTCTCGACCCGGTCAACCGTCACGTTATCGATGCCCAGCTGGCGAATGGCGCCAAGACCTTCGTCGGCGGCAACTGCACCGTCAGCCTGATGCTGATGGGGCTGGGTGGCCTGTTCGAGGCGGACATGATCGAGTGGATGACCTCGATGACCTACCAGGCCGCCTCGGGCTCCGGTGCCAAGCACATGCGCGAGCTGCTCAACCAGATGGGCACCCTGCGTGACAGCGTGGCCGATGAGCTAGCCGACCCTGCCAGTGCCATCCTGGACATCGACCGCCAGGTCACCGCGGCCATGCGGTCTGGCGAGTTCCCCACCGAGAATTTTGGAGCCCCGCTGGCTGGAAGCCTTCTGCCATGGATCGATGTCAAGCGCGACAACGGTCAGAGCAAGGAGGAGTGGAAGGGCACCGTGGAGACCAACAAGATCCTCGGCCTGCAGGACAACCCGATTCCCATCGATGGCCTCTGCGTGCGCATTGGCGCCATGCGCTCCCATAGTCAGGCCTTCACCATCAAGTTGAAGAAGGATGTGCCCCTCGACGAGATCGAGGATCGCCTGGCGAAGCACAACGACTGGGTCAAGGTGGTGCCCAACGACAAGGAGGCCACCATCCGCGACCTGACCCCGGCCGCCGCGACCGGTACCCTCACCGTTCCGGTGGGTCGCCTGCGCAAGCTGGCCATGGGCGGCGAATATCTCTCCGCCTTCAGCGTCGGTGACCAGCTACTGTGGGGTGCCGCGGAGCCGCTCAAGCGCATGCTCAAGATCCTGCGCGAGCAGTAAG
>PWEV01000209.1 GCA_003553625.1 Halomonas sp. | reverse complement strand
GATATCAAGGAAAACAACTGCTGGGTCATTCTGCATCGCGCCCGGCTGAGACTGCGGGCCTGCCTGCAGCAGGGCTGGCTGAAGGAGGAAACGGCATGATGATGTGCAAGGAGGCGACCCGCCTGATGTCACTCAAGCAGGATCGCCGGCTGACGTTCCAGGAGAGACTTTCGCTGCGCTTCCACCTCTCGATGTGCGGCGCCTGCCGACAATGCGACCGTCAGTTCTCTCTGCTGCATCGGTCAGGAGAGCGCTTCGAGGCCGGCCCCGATGAGGGCGCCGTTGACGACCACCGGGACGCCGCAGACCCCGGGGCGGAGCGTCGGGACTAAGCCCTGACACCTCACTCACCCGCCGCTTCGGCGGCAATTCCCTGCAGGGCTTCGGCTACCTTGTCCAACGGCAGCTCGCAGTTACCCAGCCCATGGCGCTCGGCCAGATAGTGCGGATCGTTCCACTCGACCAGTATCTGCTCGCCCTCGACGCGAATCACCATCTTCTGCGGCAGATCGAGCGCCAGGCTACCCTGGCACTGCATCATGGGGGTGCCGATTTCGGGGTTGCCAAAGATGAAGGTTCGGGTCGGGGAAAGCGACAGCTCGACGCTTTCGGCATTGGCAGCATGATCCACCACCGTCACCAGCCGCATGCCGCGCTCCTCTAACGCGTTGCGCAGCCGCTGGTCCACGGCTTCAATACCGTCGTCGCTGACAATATGCTCAATGCCGACACCGCCGGCCTTAGCCGTTCCGCTCCAGGAGAGCATCAGCGCGACCAACATAACGGACATCCTGAACATGGGTTTGTCTCCCTCGAAATGAACCTTAAGCGTCGTCAATCCAGAGGCATCCTGCAACTCAGGACTCCTCCGACCAATCGAGGGCGTTGACCCTCCCGAGCTGCCACGACAGGGAATATGCAATGATCAACTTCCACGTGCCGGCCGGGTTGCTCCTGCTGGCAAGCTGCCTGCCCCTGGCGGCAGCAGACCTCGGCTTTTCCCCGGAATCGATGATGGCCTGGCCAACGCGCTCCTTCGAGGGGGAAACGGAATACCGACTCGTCGATAGAGATGACACCCGGGTGCTGCAGGCCAGATCGAGAGGGAAGGCCTCGGCAAAGTACCTGGAAATGAAGGTGAACCTTGACCGGACGCCCTACCTCCACTGGTGCTGGCAGGTCTCGGGCGTTCACCATGGGCTGGATGAAACGACCCGGGGCGGAGACGATTATCCGGCCCGGGTCTATGTGGCACGCAAGACAGGCATCCTCCCCTGGCAGGTCCAGTCGGTGAACTATGTCTGGGCCTCGAGCCAGCCGAAGGGGGCGGACTGGCCCAATGCCTTCACGTCGCGCGCCCATCTGCTGGCGCTGCAGAGCGGCGAATCACGCGTCGGTGAGTGGGTAGCGGAAGTCCGTAACGTGGGGGAGGACTTCGCATCGCTCTTCGGTGACCGAGCCGACCATATCGACGGTGTGGCGCTGATGAGCGATGGTGACAATGCCGACGTCGATGCCACCGCCTGGTTCTCGAATCTCGGCTTCTCGGCCAGCGCCGAGCCCCCAGACTGCCCCTGAGACGCGCGTCGGCTCGAGGCTGGAGGTAGATCAGCGGACGTCTCAGCGAGCTCTCGACCTTCTCGAGATGGGCACTGATACCGCGCTCGACAATGGCACTGAATCAATCGATTCGTTCCACCGCACGGTGCGCAATGGCGTCGAAGACGGCATCGAGCTCATGCCCGATTTCCGCCAAGGCATCACCGCCCTCCTCGAGGTAAGGCGCCAGCACATGGCTCGGGGTCTTCCAGGAGAGGGTGGCGCTGCCATCCTCGTTTTCGGTGACATAGAAACGGATGGGCGCCTCGACCATGGCCGGAACGCTGAGACGTATAATCTCTACCGCGTAGTCATTGCGAAACACCCCGATCACGCGATTGCCGGGAATCACGACACCACGATTGGCAGCCGCCTCGGTGGGACCGGCCTCGGTCACGATGAACATGCCCTCGGCCTCGACCGCCTAACGCAGAGCCTCCAGCAACCATGACACCAGCCCCATCCTGACCATCACGCGTCCTCCGCCGTGACGGGGGCCGGCATGGCTTCCCGCCGCCAGTGACGCAGGGTCGAGGGGTGAACGCCAAACGACTCGGGAAGTGAAACACCGACCTGCTCGGCCAGCAGCCCAAGGATCGCCATATGGTGGATGGTGTGGCTGGTCAGGAAGGCCAGCTCACGCTCGATACTGGAACCGAGTGTCAGGCGCTCGTCATCGAGGGGGTATTCCAGGGTCAATCGAGGCGGCAGCTGCCGGTCGGCCAGCGCCAGCAGCGATGCCTCGATGGAGACCAGCCGCTCCGCGGCCCGGCGCGGCAACTCCTCAAGGGTCTCGTCACGGCGGCGATGCTCGTAGTCGAGGCTCTCCTCGCCGCCCTCCAGGCCTCCGAACAGGACCGTATAGTGATCGATGATGTGGCGAACGTGCTTGCCCAGGGTATGACGGCCCGCCGTACCGAAAGGCTGCCGATAGACGGTGGGCGTCAGCTCATCCAGCAGGCCTCTCAGCTGGGCAAGCGTCAGGCGATTCTCTTCGATAAGCCCCTCCAGGGAGGGGGGACATCCGGGCACAGACCTTGTCATGGCGGTGTTCTCCAGGTTCCTGAGTGGGAAGGCATCGGGGAAGTCCGGACCGGCGCCCATGGCGCGCGGCCCGGCCTTCAGCCTGTCGCCTGTGGCGCGTCAGTTCCCGGCTTCGCCCTCGGCTTCTCCTTCCGCCTCTCCTTCTGCTTCACCTTCTGCTTCACCTTCTGCCTCTCCTTCTGCTTCACCTTCTGCCTCACCTTCGGCTTCGGCCTCTCCTGCTGCTTCACCTTCGGCTGCCGGCTCTGCGTGGTGGGCCTCCGCCAGCATCAGGGGGGCTTCCACTCCGCTGGTATAAGCGGGCTCGGTGGCCGTTTCGCTGGCTACCGCCTGGAAGGCGGCGCCGCTGGCGACCAGCAGCAGCGCCGGGGTCGTGTAGCCCAGCCGGCGGCCAAGCCGCCCCAGCAGGCTAAGGCGTTTCTCGTCTTGCAGAGTCATGGTCATGACCTCCTCGATGGTGCATCTCGCGATGCAGTAGGCGACATGCCAACGCATGCCGTCGTGCAGTGAAGCCAGTCTCCGTGGCGGGGCTGGCTTCCCCTCGGCGATGCCCCTCGAACGGGCATCGCCCTCTGCTCGGTACTCGATAACCGACAGGTAACTGGCGTCGCATTGCCCGTCACCCCTTCGCCATGGCGGGGTCCTCGGCCACTGCGTCGGATGCGACTCGGCCGACCAGCCAGTCGGCCAGCGGGTCGGTAACGGGCAAGTGATCGGCATCCCCCACGCCAAGGCACTCCAGCCGGGCCACCCATTCGCCAAGGGCGACCACCTGATCAGGCGTCAGGGACTCCCCCGGTGCCGAGATACAGCAAGGCAGCATAGCGCCGAGAACATCCAGCACACCGGCGGTGGCCAGGAGATCCTCTGTATCGGTGGACACCAGCACCGCACGGATTGACACACCGGAAGGCGGCGCCTGCCGGGCCTCACCGGCGGGAATCGTCAACGGCAGTCCCAGCGGCTCGGCCGCATCGAGGTCAGCAAGGTTCAGCCGCACGCCGCGGGTCAGCGTCGCGCCCAGGGCTGTCAATCGCTGCAGCCGGTCACGACACCCTGACTCGTCGGACAGCAGGCAGAGCACGCCGCTTCCTTCCCGGGTGACCAGCAGGTGAGCATCGACAACCGGTTGACCCGGCCGAGCTGCCTGGCCGACGAGGTAGGCCAGCAGGGCCGGAACGAGCTGGGTCAGTGTCAGTCGTGACCTCACTACCTCACTGCCTGCCACCAGGGCATAGCCGGCCGGCTCGACCAGCACGGCCAGGCGTAGCGGCTCACTTTCTGCCGCATTATCCAGCGGCGCGAGTCGCTCACCCAACAGCATCGACAGCCTGGCCAGGGCGGCGGAGCTGCCTACCTCCAGCGCCCAGTTCCGGCCGTC
The DNA here is from genome assembly GCA_003553625.1 of Halomonas sp. Classification (GTDB taxonomy): domain Bacteria; phylum Pseudomonadota; class Gammaproteobacteria; order Pseudomonadales; family Halomonadaceae; genus Halomonas. Next base: position 24,659 of record PWEV01000209.1, on the reverse strand, counting down.
GTGACTCAACTGCAGGCGCGAACGTTCGGCAGGCTCCGCCGCCGGCTCCGTCTCAGGCATGGCCGCCTCGACCGGCCGCGCTACCGGCGACTCCCCACGCTGGCAAAGCAGCCCTTCGCGGCACCACTCCCCCAGGGTAGCCCAGACATCTCGCCTCAAGGCCGCCACGTCCGGCGACGTTCCCGCCTGGGCGGCGGCCTGGGCCAGCTCTTCGGCGATGGCGTCGGGGTCCAGCCCCTCCGTGGCCAGCAGCCAGATCATCGCCGCCGTGTCGTTGGGACGGAAGTAACGTCCGCTGCGGGTGTCATAGAGCGCCAGCTGGTCATCCTCCAGCAGTTCCGCCACCTGACGGCGGCGCAGCAAGGGCCGCGTCATGGGCCGGCCCGACAGGCCCTCGGCCAGCTGCAGGTCGGCCAGGGTCGGCAGCGTGAAGAACGGCAGGTAGCGGGCCGGCTCCTCGGCCGGCAGTAGACGCAGGAAGTCGCCGGCTCGGGCCTGCTCCGCCTCGGCCTCGGCGACCAGGCGTGCAGCGGTCACCTCTTCTTCGCCCTCGGTTGCGACGGTGCCGGGGATATCCAGGAGCGCGACCATGTCCCGCACCAGGCCACCCTTGACCGCCTCCTCGACCCGCCCACCGTTCTCCGGGGCGGCGCAGATACCCAGCGAGGGGCTGAGATTGCACTCCAGGATCCAGGGCTTGAGGGTATCGTCCACCAGACAGTCCAGCCCCAGCAGCTCATAGCAGCCTCGCGGGTCTGCCCCCACCTCGGCGGTGCGGCCCCGCATGGCATCCACCGCCGAGATGGCCGTCAGGGCCACCAGGTCGTGGATGCGGGCGAAAAGGCGATCGTCATCATGCCCCTGGTCGCGCAGCCAGGCTCGATAGCGGTCGAGATCGATGAATTCCACCGGGACGTCGGCGCGGTCGTTGAGGGCGTTGATGTCGGGGTTGGTCAGCTGACTGAAGGGGTTGTCGGCATCCTCGGGATCCCAGGGCTCCGATGCCAGCTTGGCGAAGCCCTGCCGGTAGAGATAGACGCGCAGCGGTTCCAGCGAGCTGATCAGCACGTAGAGACGCAATACATACTTGTGCCCGCGGATGGTGTGGGGATTCGCCAGGTACTCCTGCACCATCCAGTCTGCCGCCAGCGGCGCGTCGCCGGCATCGCGCAGCACTCGCACGCCCTTGCCCTTGGAGGCATTGGTGGGCTTGAGAATCCAGCGCTGGTCGGGATTGGCCAGGGCGGTGTCCTGAAGGGCGTGATAGTCGTCGGGCATCACCCAGGAGCGTGGAAAGAATGCCAGCCGCGACGCCGGCTCGCTGGCAGCACCGTGGCTCTCCACCATGCGTTCGCGAAGCGTGGAGAGACTCTCGTGGAGCCGGCTCTTGACGGTCAGTGCCGCGTTGCCGGGGAAGTGGTTGAGCCGACGCCCCGGCGATACCCGACGGAACTGGGCGGACGCCGGCATGCCGGTGATCCATCCGGCGTCCCAGTCATGCTCGTCCCCGACTTCCCAGCCCAGGGGCTCGAGCGCCTCGCGGAAGAACCGGTCCTGCTCCGCGGCCCTTCGGCCACCCAGCCAGAAGCGCCTTGTCGGCGAATGCTGCTCGGTCATGCGGGAAATCTCCTCTCCGGCGAGGCACACGTCGTGGGGTGTGCCCTCGTGATTGTGTCGTCATAGGGACGAGCTCCTTACATCGATAGCAACTCGAGCGTGATCTGTCGCGGACTTGATTTATGGACTGGTCAGTACTAAATTCACTCTCATGACACGAGGACGCCCCATCGCATTCAGCCCGGACGAGGCTACCAGCGCTGCCATGCAGGTCTTCTGGGCTCGAGGGTACGACGCCGCCTCGACCCGTGACCTTCTCGAGGCCATGCATATCTCGCGCAGCAGCCTCTACCAGACCTTCGGCAACAAGGAACAGCTGTTCCTGGAGGCCCTGCGTCGCTACCGAGAGGCGCTGATCGACCGGCTCGGCCGCCGGCTCGAGGTCGCGCCTTCGGCCATGGCCTTCCTGAACGACCTGTTCGGCGAGACGGCCGGGGAAGCCGGCAGCGAGCGCGCCGCCCTGGGCTGTCTGATTTTCAACTCTGCCTGCGAGCTTGGCCAGCGCGACGATACGCCATCGGATCACGCCCGTCAGAGCCTGGCTGCCATCAATCATTGCTTCCAGCAGGCGGTGAGGCAGGCCCAGGCGGAGGGCGACATCGCACCGCAGCGGGATGCCCAGGCGCTGGCCACCTATCTGACGATGGGCATGGCAGGACTCAGGACCCTGTTGAAGAGTGGCGCGGACATCGATCAGGCCCGAGGGGCCGTCGGCCTGCTGCTCGATACCCTGCGCAGATGACAGTTTTTTTGCCATATGTGGACCGATCGTTCCATATATTCTGCTTCCTCAGCACCCACGATCACTCGCTAATGAAAGAAGGAGCATCCCCATGACAGCCGACTACAAGATGCAACTGCCTCCCCAGACCCTCGACACGGCAGACGCCAAGGCGAAACCGCTGCTCGAGCAGGCCAACGCCAAACTGGGCTTCGTGCCCCACATGTACGAGGGCATGGCCAAGGCCCCGGGCGTGCTGGATACCTATCTGCACGGCTATGAGCTGTTCCGCGGCGACTCCGGTTTCGCTCCGCCCGAGCAGGAGGTGGTCTTCCTGACCATCAGCCGGCTCAACGGCTGCGGCTACTGCATGTCTGCCCACAGCATGCTGGCCGACAAGATGTCCCAGGTCCCCGCCGATGTGCTGGAGGCGATCCGCAACGGGCAGCCCATCCCGGACGAGCGACTCGCGGCCCTGGCCGAATTCACACGGGTGATGTTCGAGACCCGAGGCATGCCGACTCAAGAAGACGTCAAGGCGTTCCTGAGCGCCGGCTTCGAGGAGCAGCAGGTGCTGCAGATCGTGCTGGCACTGGCCGTGAAGACACTCTCCAACTATGCCAACCACGTCAACCAGCCGGAGCTCGACGACGCCTTCGCCGGACACGCCTGGAAGGGCTGAAGATGCCGGCTATCAGCCATTCGAGAGATAAAATAAAGGCTTTATATAACCAGCCGCACTAGATGTGTCAGGAAGCATTCTTGGCGAGGGAACGCCATCCCGTTGCAGGATGACGGTCATGTTCATTTCCGAAAGAGGAAGACTCCACATGCGATCCCGCCTGATTCTGGCTGCCGGCGCCCTGGCCATCGCCGGCCCTGTCCACGCCCTGCACCCCTCCCCCCTGGTCGATGCCGAGTGGTTGAACGACCAGCTGGGCAGTGACGGCATGGTAATTCTCGACGTACGCTCCGCCATCGATGACGGCGGCGATCAAGCCGCCTTCGAGGCCGCCCGCATTCCCGGCAGCCGCTACAGCAGCTACACCGATGCCGGCTGGCGCGAAACACGGGGCGACGTGGCCGGCCTGCTGCCGGACGTCGCCGACCTGGAGACGCTGATCGGCGATCTGGGTATCGGCAACGACGACACCGTCGTGGTGGTTTCCGGTGGCACGGGCCCTACCGATTTCGGCAGCGCCGCGCGAATCTACTGGACCTTCAAGGTGCTGGGGCACGACGAGGTGACGATCCTCAACGGCGGCTTCGCCGGCTGGGAGCAGCAGGGCTTCGAGGTCGCCAACGGCGCGGCGAGTGCCGCCGAGGCGACCGACTTCTCGGCGACGCTGCAGGAGCACCTGCTGGCGACCACCGAAGAGGTGGAAGCGGCCCGCCAGGCCGAACAGCAGCTGGTCGATGCCCGTCCGCCGGGCTTCTTCACCGGGGAGACCCAATCGCCCGCGACCCGGGCGCCCGGCACCATTCCGGACTCGCTGAACCTGCCCCATGATGGCGCCCTGGTCGAGCGCAATGGCGCCTTCTACCTGGAGCCCGAGCGCTTGAACGCCAATATCGATGCCCTGGGGCTGGATCGCCTGGCATCCACCGTGGCCTTCTGCAATACCGGCCACTGGGCCGCCAGCGGCTGGTTCCAGCTCAGCGAGCTCGGCGGCCTGGAGAACACCACCATGTACGATGGCTCCATGGCCGAGTGGACGCAGGACGACGCGAGGCCCATGCAGCTGGCCAACCGAGATGTCGTCAGCGTGGGTGATCTGGTCGACTGACGCCACCCGCTCCCTCGAACGCCAGCGCCCCGCGGCATGATAGCCGCGGGGCGCTGGCGTTCGAGGGAGCAGACCTGCGGTAACGGACCCCAGTCGCTATCCCAACCGCTCGGCCAGGGCGTCGAGATCGGCGACGGTCATGTCCGGCTCGACGCCCCAGGGGTCGAAGGGCGCATCCAGGCTGCGACGCACCCAGGCGGCGTGCAGGCCGGCGTGGCGCGCTCCGATCACGTCGAACGGATTGCTGGAGATCAGCCAGGTATCACCCGGCGCCACCTCGAGACGATTGCGCAGGTGCGCATAGACCGCCGGGTCGGGCTTGAAGCGCTTGATCTCGTCGACGCTGACCACCTCGTCGAAGTGCCCCCGAATGCCGGCCTGCTCGAGCAGTCCCTCGACCGCCTCCCGAGTGCCGTTGGAGAAGGCCACGCAGCGCACACCGGCCCGGGTCAGACGCTCGAGGGCGGTGGCCGTCTCGGCAAAGGCCGGCAATCGAGCATAGACCGCCATCAGGTGCTCCTTGTCGACGTCGGCCAGGCGTGTCTGCAGGGCGCGGTCGGTGAACTCCAGCGCCTCACGGGTACACTGGCCGAAGGGCACGTAGGCACCCATCAGGCCGCGTCGAAAGCTGTACTCCAGCTGCTTGTCGCGCCAGCGCCGCGAGAACTCGGCGGCCAGCTCCCCCTTGCCGGTGGCACCGAGCCGGTTCTCCAGCTCGGTGGCCACGCCATGGGTATCGATCAGGGTGCCGTAGACATCGAAGGCCAGTACCGTTGCCATCTGCGCTGCTCCTCGGGTGGTGAGTGGTGAGTGGTGAGTGGTGAGTGGTGAGTGGTGAGTGGTGGGTGGTGGTAAGTGTCTCAGCATGGGGCCCGTGCGGCCCCGGCTCAAGGCCAGACGGCAGGGCTATCGCAGATGGAAGCATCGCTCAAGACTGTTCCGGCGACAGGCCTGCAAGGGGGCGCCATGAACCCCTCCCTGGGGGCTACCTGGCCCCTCCCTGGTCCACGGACCCCCTTTCCGACCTGTCCCCGGCGCCTTTCACTGACGCGGCACTGGTAACTGCGATAGCCCTAGGCCAGACGGCAAGACGCCGCCCTTCGCTATCAGGCGCGTACGGCCTGGACCGCGCCCTCGCGCACCAGCTCGTCGGTGACCCTGTCCACCGCGCGGCGGGTGCGGACGACGATCTCGTCGATCTCGTCGCGGGTAGCGATCAGCGGCGGCGCGAAGCCGAGGATATCGCCCTGGGGCATGGCGCGGGCGATCAGGTTCTCGTCCAGGGCCGCGGCGGCGATGCGCGGGCCCACCTTGAGGGCCGGGTCGAAGTGCTCTCGCTGCTCGGGGTTCACGGAGAACTCGAGGGCTGCCAGCATGCCCACGCCGCGCACGTTGCCGACGATGGGATGATCGCCGAAGGCAGTGGCCATGGCCTGCTGCAGGTAGCCGCCGGTCTCGGCGGCGTTGGCGGTGAGGCCCTCGCGCTCGATGATCGCCAGGTTGGCCAGCGCCGCGGCGCAGCCCAGGGCGTGGCCAGAGTAGGTCCAGCCGTGGCCGATGGGGCCGTACTGGCCGGTGCCGGCTTCCAGCACCGCCCAGACGCGGTCGCCAACGATGACGCCGGAGAGCGGCAGATAGGCACTGGTCAGGCCCTTGGCCACGGTGATCAGATCGGGCTTGATGCCGTAGAAATGGCTACCGAAGTCGGCGCCGATGCGCCCGAAACCGCAGACGACCTCGTCGGCGATCAACAGCACATCATACCTTGCCAGCACCGACTGGATCGCCTCCCAGTAGCCCTCGGGCGGCGGCACGATACCGCCGGTACCCAACACCGGCTCACCGATGAAGGCGGCCACTGTCTCCGGCCCCTCGACCAGGATCATCTCCTCGAGCTTGCGGGCGCAGTGGGCGGAGAACTCCCGTTCGGTCATGCCCTCCTGCTCGGCGGCGCGGTGGTAGTAATAGGGCGCCTCGGTATGCAGGATGCCGGCCATGGGCAGGTCGAACTGGTCGTGGAACGCCTTGAGGCCGGTCAAGGAGCCGGTGGCCAGGCCCGAGCCGTGGTAACCGCGCTGGCGGGAGATCACCTTCTTCTTCAGGGGGCGTCCCAGCACGTTGTTGTAGTAGCGCACGATCTTGAGCTGAGTCTCGTTCGCGTCGGACCCCGACATGCCGTAATAGACCTTGGACATACCGGGACCGGCGAGCTCGATGATCTTCTCGGAGAGCGCAATCTGCGGCTCGTTGGAGTGGCCTACGTAGGTGTGATAGTAGGAGAGCTCCAGGGCCTGCTGGTAGATGGCCTCGGCCACCTCGGTGCGACCATAGCCGATGTTGACGCAGTAGAGACCGGCGAAGGCGTCGATGAACTCGCGGCCATCCTTGTCGCGGATATGAATGCCCTTGCCACCGGTGATCACGCGACCCGGCGCATCGCCATGGGCGAAGTCACGCAGATGGCTGGAGGCGTGAAAGGTCACCTTGCGGTCGCGGTCGATCAGGTCCTGGTGCTGCTGGCTCATCGTGTTTTCTCTTCTTGAGGGGCTCCCCGGCGTCCTGCCAGGGAGGGGCCATCGGTTGGATGATTGGTGATGGTTGTTGCTCAACTCCCCGACACGGAACCCAGGGCGCCGAGGCAGTAGTACTTGGTCTCGAGGAACTCATCGATGCCGGTGATGCCGCCCTCGCGGCCCAGGCCGGACTGCTTGACGCCGCCGAAGGGCACCGGCGGGCCGGTCATCTTCACCGAGTTGACCGACACCATGCCGAACTCCAGGGCCCGCAACAGCTTCCAGATGCGCCGGATATCGTGGGTATAGACGTAGGCGGCGAGGCCGTACTCGGTGTCGTTGGCCAGGGCAATTGCCTCGTCGTCATCGGCATAGGCCATGACACCGGCGATGGGGGCGAAGCTCTCCTCCTGCCACAGCCGCATGTCGCGGGTCAGCCCGGTCAACAGCACCGGCATGAAGAAGTTCTCGCCAGGCGCCTGGCTCTGGTCGCCGGCCACCAGGGTCGCACCCTTGGAGATGGCGTCGTCGACGATTCCGGCGGCCTTACCCACCGCCTGGGCGTGGATCAGCGGCCCCATGTCGACCTCGCTCTCCATGCCGTTGCCCACGGTGAGAGCCGACATGCGCTCGGCGAAGTGCTCGACGAACTCGTCATGGATCGACTCGTGGACCAGGATACGGTCCGCAGCCAGGCAGTCCTGTCCGGAGGTCTGGAACTTGGCCGACACTGCGGCGAAGGCCGCCTCCCTGGGGTCCATGTCGGGACCGACGATAAAGGGCGCGTCGCCACCCAGTTCCAGCGACACCCGCTTGACGGTGTTGGCGCACTGCTCCAGCAGCAGGCGACCGACGCGGGTGGAGCCGGTGAAGGAGAGCGCCTTGACGCGCGGCTCGGCACACAGCAGCTGCGAGACTTCGGCGGGCTCGCCCAACACCACGTTGAACACCCCCGGCGGAATGCCGGCACGCTCGGCCAGCTCGGCCAGGGCCAGCGCCGAGAACGGCGTCTCGCCGGCCGGCTTGACGATCACCGGACAGCCGGCAGCCATGGCGGCGGCGGCCTTGCGGGTGATCATCGCCAGCGGGAAGTTCCAGGGCGTGATCAGCGCAGCGATCCCCACCGGCTCCTTGAGGGTGCCCAGGGCGGCGTTGGGAATATGACTGGGAATGGTCTCACCGAAGGTACGCTTGCCCTCCTCGGCGAACCAGCGCACGAAACTGGCACCGTACTCCACCTCACCGCGTGCGTCCGGCAGCGGCTTGCCCTGCTCCAGGGTCATGAGGATGGCCAGGTCCTCGCGGTTGGCCTGAAGCAGATCGTACCAGGCCAGCAGGCGCTCGCAGCGCTCATCGGCACGCAGCGCGCGCCAGTGTACGAAGGCGGCCTCCGCGGCGTCCACGGCGGCACGGATCTGGTGCGGCTCGAGCCAGGGGATGTACCCGAGGGCATCTCCGGTCGCCGGATCGAACACGGCCTCTTCGCGCCCCCCCTCTCCGTGGGTCCATTTGCCGTCTACATAGGCGTGCTGGCGGAACAGGCGCGGATCGCTGAGCTTGCTGGATAGGTTCATGCGGTATCTCCCTGACGAGCCGGCCGAGTTGGCATTGAAGGCCGGCGTCGATGAAACGTTCAAGCCGCCTGGAGGAACTCCTCCAGTGCGGCTCGATGGGATCATCTTAAGGGAGATGGATGGCGGTTACTTTTCGTTAGCCGCCTCAGCGGATACGCTTTTTTTTGTCCGCCGCCGTCTGACAGGAAGATTTTCTGTGCGGCCGTTCAGCCCGCCTCGGGATTGGCCAAGGCGGCTTCGGTGAACACCAGCAGGCCAAGCTCCGGCCGGTAGCCATGGATTTCGGTGACATCCAGGGCCTGCAGGAAGTAGAGAATCTCCTCGCTGACCACCTGACCAGGCACCAGCACCGGAAAGCCGGGCGGATAGGGGATCACGAAGCTCGCGGAGACGACGTCGCGACCGGCACGCATCTCGGCCTGCAGCTCGCCGTTGTCGAAGCGCAGATACTCGGTGTTCTCCTCATCGTAGCTGAGGAAGTAGGCACATCGGATATCCCCCTCCGGGGTAATGCCGTCGGGATTCGGGCGGAAGGCCGAGTGGAAGCGACTGAAATCCGGAAGCGGCGGCAGTTCCTTGGTCAGCGAGTGAACACGATTCTCGATGATCTTGCGCTCCGGACGGCTGCTCTCCTCCCAGCGATACTCGAACTCCTTGGCCAGCTTGATCAACACGTCGAGCAGATAGGCGATGGAGCCCCGGGTGGTACCGATGTTGGTCATGAACAGTACGGTGTTGCGCGAGGTCTTGTTGATCTGAATACCGTACTTGTTCATCAGGTATTCGTTCTTGAAGGTATCCCCGTCGATGCCCGTGGCGCCGATGGCGATGGTGATACGGCTCGGGTCGACGACGAACTCATCGTTGGCCCAGGCCTCCTCCATCTTGTTCCAGCCGGTGACCGGGTCATAGAAGGTATCGACCCCGGACTGACGGTACTCCAGCGGCACAAGATCCTTGTTGATCAGCACGCGGAAGTACTTCTGCAGCAGCGGGTGGGTATAGAGCTGCTCGCGCAGCGACAGCGCCGCCTCCACCTGGGCGTGCACCAGCTCGAAGCCCTCCATCTCGGCCTGCATGCGGCCCACGTCCAGCGACGCGATGATCTGGTAGTTGGGCGAGGTCGAGGTGTGGGTCATGTAGGCTTCGTGGAACGGCGCCTCGACCTTCTGGCGATAGTCCTGATCCCAGACGTGGATCATCGAGCCCTGGCGCAGGGAGGTCAGGGTCTTGTGAGTGGAGTGGGTGGCGTAGGCACGAATGCGGACCTGATCGGGATCCGGCATCAGGGGGCGGTCGAGCCAGGTCGCATCATCGTCGGGATCGAGGGCGTCGAACTCCGCCTTCCAGGCAGCGTATTCCTCGTGGTAGGACGCGCTGCGATAGCGGTCGCGCAAGGTACGAGCGGCATGCATGGCGGTGCGCGGCCGGTAGGTGGGGTTGAAGCCGGCGAAGGCGAACCACGCCTCGTCCCAGAGGAACACCAGGTCGGGCTTGATCGCCAGGCACTCCTCCATCACCCGTCGCACATTGTAGACCACGCCGTCGAAGGTGCAGTTGGTCAGCAGCAGCATCTTGACCTTGTGCAGCTGGCCAGAGCGCTTGTATCCCAGCAGCGTCTTCTTGATCTCCTTGAGCGGCACCGCGCCATACATGGAGTAATCGTGGAGCGGGTAGGAGTCCAGATAGCTGACGTGGGCGCCGGCCAACACCATCCCGTAGTGATGCGACTTGTGGCAGTCGCGGTCGATCAGCACGATATCGCGCGGCTTGATCAGCGCCTGCACCACGATCTTGTTGGCGGTGGAGGTGCCGTTGGTGACGAAGAAGCTCTGGCGCGCGCCGAAGGCCCGTGCGGCATACTCCTGGGCCTTCTTGATCGGCCCGTAGGGCTGCAGCAGCGAATCGAGCCCGCCGGAGGTGGCCGAGGTCTCGGCGAGGAAGATGTTGATGCCGTAGAAGTCGATCATCTGCCCGGCCCAGTGGGAACGGGTGATCGACTTGCCACGGGAGATGGGCATCGCGTGGAACACCCCGGTGGGCTTCCTGCTGTACTCCCGCAGCGCATCGAAGAAGGGCGTGCGGTAGCGATTGTCGATGGCGCGAAGGATGGTGTGGTGCTGCTCGATATAATCCGTCTCGCGATAGAAGATACGATTGAAGTGACGGATATCACGACTCGCCGTGGCCTCCACGTCGCCGCTGGTGACCAGGAACTGGTCGATCTCGGGGCGCAGCTCGTGGATCATGCTGCTGAGCAGGATACTGCGCTCGGCCTCGGACTGATGCTCAAGGGACTGCTCAGAGATCCCCTCGAGGTAGTTGCGCAGGGCGCTGAGGTTGTACTTCGACTTGTAGGGGAACTCGTAGCGGATCAGGCAGGCCTGGATGTTGGGATTGACCAGCACCGCGATCAGCGCATCCTCGAAGCTGCGCACCGTGACCACATCGTAGACAAACCGGTCCTCCGGGCGCCGCATGTTGTGGAAGGCCTCGCGGACGACTTCCTCCTCCGGGGCCGACAGATTGTCGACGATCAGCAGCTCGAAGTAGGGCTGAGCAGAACTGTTGGAGGTCGGGTGGCCACGCCGCAGCTGCGCCAGGGCATCCAGGGTCTCCATGTCCTCGGCATCGGCGTCGGTCTCGCTGAGATCGACTTGGCGGCGCCGGTAGGACTCGCTGATCAGCGCTCGCACCAGACGCTTGACCACTTTCTCGAGCAGCAGGTACTCCTGGCGGTTGAACAGCGCCCAGAGGTGGCGGAAGTCCTCCTTGGAGGGGAAAGCGTGGTAGTCCTCGATGATCTCGAGCCGCGTCAGCTTGACGTCGATCGCCTTCACCAGATTCTTGGCTCGGCTCTCATCGGTGAGGCGTATCAGCTGGCCCAGGTCACGCTTGAGAGCGTTCCAGGTATCGGCGCGCAACTGGGAGATCTTGTGATAAAAGCCCAACGCGGTGTAGGGCGTTTCGGTCTGGCTGGTCTCTTGCATGGCGATACCCTTCCATGATGAATGTCGTAATCGATATCGATCAGCTGCCGAACCTCTCCTGCACGCCGTAGCGCACGGTGACCAACTCCTCTGGAAAGTGGTCGAAGCTCAGATCCAGATCAAGGCCGGGCCAGTGGTAGCGAACGCGACCCTCCCCGGGGCGATAGAAAGCCGAATAGATGGTGCCCAGGCCGCGGCGATAGTCGTGGCGGAACAGTGGCGGCGCCGAGAAGGCAGCCTCCAGGCGCGCCTCGCTGGTGGCTTCGTCGTCCACCAGAATGGAGAGTTGGCGTTCGCGGATCAGCGTCTCCGAGGCCAGCGCATGGGCATACCACTCGATCTTCTTCTGATGGTTGGTGGCGACCGGCACCCGGCGGATGCTGGCGCGGCGATCCGGCCCGATCATCGCCGTCACATAGCGTCCGGCGGCATCGGCCACCGTGATGTTGTAGGCCATGTGGGTAGGAACGCGTGCCAGCACATCGGCAGCCTCGGGCACGCTGTCACAGAACTCCAGCAGATAGCGCAGGATCACCGGCGCGCCGAAGCCATCACCCACGGCCTTGCGCCCACCGAAAGCCAGCGACACGGCGAGGCCGCGGTCGTTCATGCCGTCGAGCACGCCCCAAAGGCAGTCGGACATGGCGATCACGCCACGATCATTCCAGCGGGTGTAGAGAATGGATCCTTCGCACAGCTCCGGCGGATAGTCGTAGTTGCGCGCCAGCAGGGTACTACCCGGCCGGGCAAGCACGGCTTGAGAGCAGCCCGTGATATAGGGAGGCGGCTGATAGAGACTCAGGAAACGAGACGCCAGGTCGCCGCCGCCGGCCAGATCGCACAGCGCACGGTACGTCGGCAGCAGCTCCGGCATGTGCCGTCTCAGGGCGTTGAGGCAGGCCAGATACCCTGGACGCTCGCGCTCCCCCTCGGCCAGGTACCACGACTCGTAGGCGGACCAGTGTGCATCGAACAGCGAGCGCCACTTGGGCCCCGGCGTCGCCTCATGCAGGGTGCGAAAGACCAGCGTCTTGTCATCCATTTCCGTAGGTGCCGCCCCCAGGGAAACGGCACCCTCCCCCTTCACAGGATCTTGAAGTTGCCGCCGCCAACGGCATGGCTGACGGCGACCTTTTCCACCACAGGATCCTGCAGCGACTGACCGGTATACTGGCCGCGAATGCCGTCGATCCAGGCACGGGCGCGCTCATTGAGCTGGAAGTCGTCGTCCATCAGCCTCCCGCGCGTGATCAGAATCCCCAGATCGGCCCCCTCGTAGCGGAAGTCACCGGCGCCGCTGATGCGCAGGAAGAAGCCCTCCTGATCGTTCTCGGCGGCATGGGGGTGATAGCTGTAGTGGTCGTAGGCAATGCTGCCGTCGCCGCTCATCTTCCACACCCCGGTGTGCGGGGCGCCGGTCAACAGGTCGACGCTCTCATCGGTGTGCTTGATCACCAGCTGGCTCCAGCTGTCGACGCTTTCGGGGTGGGCCCAGCGCTCGTTGATCTCGTTGATGTCGAGGTCAAAGTCGACGTCGGAAAACTCCAGCAGGTGGAAGAGAAAGAGCGGGATGTCGGAGTGGGCGAAGGCCGCCACATTGGTCAGCGAGCTGGCACCGGTGACCCGCGGATTGAGTTCGCCCAGGTAGACCTCGCCATTGTCCATGTCGATCAGGAAGTCGAGCTCGAAGTAGCCGCGATAGCCCTCCTCACGGAGTGCCTCGCCGAACAGGAAGGTATATTCCCGGGCCTTGTCGCGGATCTCCTGGGTGAAGGCGCCGGCAAACATCTCGTTGCCGCACCAGCCGCCCTTGTAGGGCGTCAGCGTCTTGAAGCCCACCAGCTCGGTCATCAGCGGGCCGACCACGGTGCCACAGCGGGTGGCACAGGCCTCGATTGCCGAGCCGCGGCAGTTGATGCGCTTCATGATCTTGACCTCGGCCTCGGCCTCGATCTCCTCGGCGTGCTTGTAGTAGTCGTCCTCGCTGGCGATGAAGAAGGTGGTGTGGCCGGAATCGCCGAAGGCTGTCTGCACCACCAGATCATTGCCGAGCTCCCGACTTACCTCGCAGAGCTCCTGATAGCTGCCCACCCTGGCCAGCACGTTGGGCACGCTGGGCACCCCGGCCTTGTTACCGATGCGTACCGTCTCGATCTTGTTGTCCATCCGCTGACGCAGTGTCGCCGGCGGAAAGGCCACCTTGAGCCCCAACTGCTCGCACACCTCTTCGGTATGCTCGTCGAACATCAGGAAGGCGGCGGTCCCCGCATTTTCACCGTCTGCCCGGGACTGGATGAAATCGATGACCTCCTTGTGCTCCAGAAGGTAGTTATTGATGTCCTCGATGCTCTCGAAGTCCCGGGGAAACTTCTCCTTTGGCACAAACACATTGCGCTGCTGGCCGTCGAAGCAGTCGATGTAGTTGATATGGCGAAAGTTGCCCACCCAGTCACCTATACCGAGCAGGTTGAAGTTGGTCGCCGAGATGAAGTAGATCGGCTCCTTGTTATTGCGAAAGTGGCGGCGGACATCGGCGATGCTGGTGATCTTGTTCATTGTTGTCGCTCCAACGATGGCAGAGGGTGAGGAGGTGGCAGCTCTCTCGGCGGGCCGGATCTCAGTGGTCAAGGCGGAGTCCCGACGGCCGAAGAACCGGCACAGGGCACGTTTGAGGGACTCCAGCATCATGGTCTCCTTACCGGGACAGGGGAAAGCGGATCAATACTCTTCGACGTCGGCGCGCAGCGGCTTCATCAGCGGCCCGAGAGTGTCGAGGAAGGGGGAGGACTTGTTCTCGCTGCGATAGATCGAAAAGTCCGCACGCCGGTCACGAAAGCTCTTGAGGGGCTGGCCCAGGCCCCGCAGGCCGGTCTCGCGCTCGCGGCGCACTCGGTTGAGGTCCACCTCGATGGGCATGACTTCCTCACCGGTGCCAGCCTGGTGGATGACATCTCCGGAGGGGCCGACCACGATGGAACGACCGTTACCGATGGCCCCGGCACCGTTGATGTCAAAGAAATAACACTGGTTTACCGCGGCATTGGTCCGAGCGATGGAGAGTTCGATGTCACGGTCGATGGTGTCGGTCATGGTCGGATGCAGGATCACCTCGGCGCCCATGGCAGCCAAGGTGCGAGTGGTTTCGGGGAACCACATGTCGTAGCAGATCGACACGCCGAAGCGCGCCACGTTAGGAACATCGAAAACCACAAACTCGCTGCCGCTTTCCACCCCCGCCTCATAGGGAAGGAAGGGAAACATCTTGCGGTAACGAACGACTACCTGGCCGTGGGGGTTTATCACCGAAAGGGTGTTGAAGACGCCCTCGTCGGTCTGTTCGAACATGGAGCCGGGAATCAGCCAGATGCGATGCTGCTCGGCGATCTGACAGAACAGCTGTTCGGCGTGGCTGGGCATGGCCTGAGCATGGTGCGGCGAGGCGCCCATTGGCATCAGCTCACTGAACAGGACCATCTGTACCTGAGGGAAGCGACTCATCAGCACGTCGATCCGATGGCGCATGGCTTCGGTATTGTCACCGTGATGAAGGGCATGCATCTGCACACCGGCAATAGTGAAATAAGACATCTGTATCTCTCTGCGTCAGGCGATCTCGAAACCTCGAGGGCGCTGTCAATTATCTGTCGAACATGACCGGCACCGTCTACAGCATGCCGGAAAGATCGCCCGGCATGGTGAGCTCATGCTCACCCTTGCCAGTAGGTTATGCCACACAGCCTCGGAGACAATCAACGCTGTGCTCGCGCAGCACAGTCATCGGGAGAGATGAAGGCGAGACTCATGTAGCGAGGTCGCTGCCCGAAAACCCTGATTCCGGACTCTTGACCGTCTTGGTGACGATATAGGTGAAGTAGCGCTCGATGCCGGCCTCACCGGTCAACCAGGTATCGATCAGCCGCTGGTAGGCATCAATGGAGTCTGCCTCGACCTTGATCAGGTAGTCGACGCCGCCACCCACGGCCACGCATTCGGTGACTTCGGGGGTGGCGTGGACCAGGGCCTCGAAGCGAGAAAAGCTCTCGGCATTGTGGGCCTTGAGCTCGACCTGCACCCATACCGGCGTCCGCTTGACCAGCGACGACGAGTTGATGCGGGCGCTGTAGCCCTCGATGATGCCGGCCTTCTCGAGGCGTCGCACCCGTTCCCAGCAGGGACTGACCGAGAGATTGATCGCCTCGGCCAGCTTCGACTTGGTGATGCGCCCGTCCCGGGAGAGGATCTCGAGAATCTTCAGGTCATAACGATCGAGCTTCATGGATTTCTCTAGTGAAGGGGTCAGCCCAGCGAATCCACCACGTCGGCGATCACCGCGATGGTATCGCCCATGTTGACCAGGGCCGGATGGCGACGGGCGGCCAGAATCCCGCTACGGGCGGCATGATACGCCACCGGAGGGGTGCCACTGCGCGCCATGTCATAGACTCGAGCCACCACCTCCCCCTTTTCCACCCGCTCACCCAGCGCGACCGCCAGTTCCAGCACGCCGGAATGCTGGCTCTGCACATAGCAACTGGCATCGGGCATGTCGAGGTAGACCTGGGGGGCATCGGGCATCTCCACCTCGCCGGCCATCAGGCCATAGTGGATCAGGAAGTTGCGCACGCCGCGCTCGGTGATCGCCATGCTGTCCGGTGTGGAGGTGCCGCCACCGCCCAGCTCCGTGGCCACGAAGATCTTGCCCTGGCTCTCCACCGCGGTATCGAACAGGGCCGCGGCATCGAGTTCGAACATCATCATGGCGTAAGGCGCGCCGAAGGCCTTGGCGCCCGCCAGGGCCTGGCGCTGCTGCTCGGCGTCCTCCAGAACATGGGAGGCACCGAAGGGGATGATGTCCAGGGTACGTCCGCCGGAGTGTAGGTCGAGCACCACGTCACACATGGGCACCATCACTCGGGTGAAGTAGTCGGCGATCTTTTCGGTCACCGTACCGTCGGGGTCACCGGGAAAGCTGCGGTTGAGGTTGCCGCCGTCGAGCCCCGAGGTTCGCTTGCCGGCCGTCACTGCGGGAGTGTTCATGCAGGGCACGATGATCACCCGGCCCTTGACCTCCTCTGCCTTCAGCGCGCTCGAGAGCTTGAGCAGCGAGGTGATGCCCTCGTACTCGTCGCCGTGATTGCCACCGGTGAGCAGTGCCGTGGGCCCCTCGCCGTTCTTGACCACGGTGACGGGAATCATCACCGCGCCCCAGGCGGAATCATCCACGGAGATCGGTAGCTTGAGAAAACCGTGCTGGACGCCATCGGCATCGAAATCCACGGTGGCGGAGATAGGGCTGGGACGCTTGGTCATTGTCTTGGGCTCCTTGTTCTAAAACTGCGGAGGTTCATCGTACGAAGAGCTGGCGCGGAAAGTCGGCCAGGGTTTCGCAGCCGGTCTCGGTGATCAGGATGCTCTCGGTGATCTCCAGGCCCCACTCGTCTTCCCACAGGCCCGGCATGAAGTGGAAGGTCATGCCCGGCTTCAGGATGGTCTCGTCGGAGGGACGCAGGCTCATAGTGCGCTCGCCCCAGTCCGGTGGGTAGCTGATGCCGATGGGGTAGCCGCAGCGGGCGCCGCCGCGGTCGAAGCCATACTTGTCCATGGCCGCACCCAACGCCATGGCGATATCGGCGGTGCGGTTACCGGGCTTGGCCACCGCAAGACCGTTCTCGATGCCCTCGAGCAACGCCGATTCGGCGCGAATGAATTCCGCCGGGGGCCTGCCCAGAAAGACGGTGCGGGACATGGGCGCATGGTAGCGCTTGTAGACCCCGGCGATCTCGAAGAAGGTGCCTTCCCCTTTCCGGAACGGCGTGTCGTCCCAGGTCAGATGGGGAGCCGCGGCGTCCTTGCCGGTAGGCAGCATGGGCACGATGGCCGGATAGTCGCCGCCGAACACACGACCGTTCTCGTCTCGCCAGCCTTCGATGCCCACCCGGTAGATTTCCGAGACCAGCTTGCTCTTGGGCAGGCCGGGTTCGATCACCTCGAGAATCCGCGAGTGCATGCCTTCGACGATCTTCGCCGCGACGCGCATGTACTCGACCTCTTGGGGCGATTTGATGGCACGGCACCAGTTGACCAGGGCGTTGGCATCCATGAAGCGAGCATGGGGAAGCTCACGCAGCAGGCTCTGGTAGGCCTTGGCGGAAAAGTAATAGTTGTCCATCTCCATGCCGATCACCCCCAGGTGCCAGCCACGATCGGGCATGATCGACTGGGCCAGATAGTCCATGGGGTGCATGTCAGGGTTCTGGACGTAGTAATCCGGGTAGTAGGTGATGTTGTCCGGGTTGATCCAGCAGGTACGCAGCGCCCCGTTGGCGTCCATGCGCCGACCGTACCAGACCGGCTCGCCCTCGAGGCCGAGCAGCACGCACTGGTGCACATAGAACGACCAGCCGTCGTAGCCGGTCAACCAGGCCATGTTGGAGGGATCGCTGATGATCAGCACGTCGATGCCGCGGCTGGCCATCTCGGCACGCACCTTCCATAGCCGGCTGGCGTACTCGTCTCGGGTAAAGGGCAGGTTTACCTGGGTCATTAGGCCACTCGCCAAAGCAACATCAAGAAAATCGGCCCTCTCGTCGAGGAGAAGGCCGGCCAGGGTCAATGTCACGAACTTGTGCCTCGATGGGCCGCAGTCCGGTTAGCCACACAAGCAGTCGGGAGAACCCGCCTATGGGTGGAGGTTACTGCCAACCCACGGTAGGCGGTCAAGCATTTACTGCGCCGTCTAATGAAGGCGCGACAATCCTTGTTCGTCGCGCCCGTGGCTTCCATGATGGACATCCGCCATGAGTCAGGAGGAACCATGAAGGTACTGGTGCATATCGATGATGCCGAGCAGTGGCGAGATGCCTTGGCCGAACGTCTGCCCAAGGCGGAGATCATCACGAGTTCGGCGCCCCTCGAGCAGCGTCGTGAAGCCGATTATCTGGCGGTCTGGAAGCCATCCGAGGCGCTGCTGCGGGAGCCAACGGCGCTCAAGGGCATCGTTAACCTGGGCGCGGGAGTGGACGCCCTGTTGAACAACCCCGGGCTTCCCGAGGGGGTTCCCATCGTGAAGCTGCGAGACGCCGGTATGGGGGAACTGATCGGCGACTATGTGCGCTACGGCATCCTTCACTTCCAGCGCGACTTCGACCGCTATCGCCGCCAGCAGCACGCCTGCCAGTGGCGCGAACACGCGGTAGTCGACAAGGCCGACTGGCCGGTGGGCGTGCTGGGGCTGGGCGCCATCGGCGCCAGGGTCGCCGCCATGATCGCCGCCGATGGCTTCCCGGTTCACGGCTGGAGCCGCTCGGAAAAGTCGCTGGATGGCATCATCTGCCACCACGGCGACGAAGGTCTCGAGGCGCTGCTGGCCCGGGCACGCACCCTGGTGCTGCTGCTGCCGGACACCCCCGCTACTCGACGCCTCATCGACACCCGGGCACTGGCCAGGCTGCCCGAGGGCGCCAGCCTGATCAATCCTGGCCGCGGCACCCTGATCGACGAGGCCGCCCTGCTCGCCGCCCTGGGACCCGGCGACGACGTCGGACGCGTGGGGCGTCTGCGGGGTGCCATTCTTGACGCCTTCCCCGAAGAACCGCTGCCCGAGGCGAGCCCGCTATGGCGCCATCCGAGGGTGTGGATCACCCCGCATATGGCCGGTCCCACCCCGCTTGGCGAAGCCATGGACCAGGTGGCCGAAGCCCTGCAGGCCTTCGAGGCGGGCGAGCCCATCGAGACCGTGGACCCCGTCGCCGGCTATTGAGCCGATCAACGGCACGCCCCTACAAGAAGCCCGGCACAGGCATTACGCTGAGAGGTGACACCCGTCGACCTCCAAGGAGGCATGTGATGGCAATGCAAGTGGACTATGGTTCCCGCGATGCCCTGCTGGTCGTGGACATGCAGAATGACTTCTGCGAGGGCGGTGCCCTGGCAGTAGAGGGAGGCAGCGCCCTGGTATCGGGCATCAATGCCGAAATCGAGGCGGCTCAGGCAGCCGATGCCCTGATAGTGGCTTCACGGGACTGGCACCCCGTCGACCACGTGAGTTTCACGCATCGAGGTGGCCCCTGGCCGGTGCATTGCGTACAGGACACCGAAGGCTCGGCCTTCCATCCCCACCTGACCCTTCCCGATGACGCCATCCGCGTCAGCAAGGCCACGGCCTTCGATGCCGACGCCTACTCGGCCTTCGATGGCACGGGTCTCGGCGGCTATCTGAAGGAGAAGGGCATCACGCGGGTCATCATCTGTGGCCTGGCCCTGGATGTCTGCGTCAGGGCCACGGTCCTCGAAGCCCGTCGCGAGGGATTCGATACCCTGTTGCTGGAGCGACTCTCCGCGGCGGTAGATCCCGATGCCGTGACCCGGTGCCGACACGAATTCACCGATGTCGGTGCCGAGGTACGCACATGAACAGGGCGAACTCCCCACGGGTGGACGATGACGAGCTGGCCCTGCTCACCGACCTCTACCAGTTGACCATGACCCAGGCATACTGGAAGGAGGCGATGCATGAACGGGCCACATTCAGCCTCTTTTTTCGCAAGATGCCGCCGACCCGCCGCTTCATGCTGGCCTGCGGTCAGCAGCACGCCGCGGCACTGCTCAGTCGGTTGCGCTTCGGCGACACGGTCCTCGCGGGCCTCTCCGGCACTGGCCTGTTCGACCCCGGCTTTCTCGACTGGCTGAGCGATTGGCGCTTCGAGGGCGACATCTGGACCCTCCCCGAAGGCACTCCGGTGTTTGCCAACGAGCCGCTGCTTGAAGTGGATGCGCCCATCGCCCAGGCCCAGCTGCTCGAAAGCCTGGTGATGAACCTGGTGCAGCTGGAAACAGTCCTCGCCTCCAAGGCGGTCCGCCTGGTAATAGCCGCCCAAGGGCGCCCGGTAGTGGATTTCGGCATGCGCCGCATGCACGGCGTGGACGCCGCGGTTCGCGGCGTGAGGGCCTACCGCACTGCGGGGCTGGCTGGCACCAGCAACGTCCTCGGGGGCCTTCGACACGACCTGGCGATCAACGGCACCATGGCACACAGCTATATCCTGGCCCACGACGACGAGCGGGAGGCCTTCCGCGTCTTCGCCCGTCACTACCCCGGCACCACGCTGCTGGTCGATACCCACGACACCCTGGAAGGGGTTCGCAAGGTGATCGAGATCATGCATGAGGAGCCCGAAGTCGGCGTGAAGGCCATCCGGCTCGACTCCGGCAACCTGGGCGAACTGGCCAAGGGGGCGCGGGCCCTGCTCGACGAAGCAGGCCATGATGACATTACCATCGTCGCCAGCAGCGGCCTCGACGAGCACAAGATCCAGACGCTGCTCGAGGATGGCGCTCCCATCGACGCCTTCGGCGTCGGTACCCAGATGGGCGTGTCGGCGGATGCCCCGGTGATCGATCTTTCGTACAAGCTGGTGGAGTATGCCGGCACCCCGCGGATCAAGCACTCCCCCGGCAAGATCAACCTCCCCTGCCGCAAGCAGGTCTATCGCCAGCTTGACGCTCAGGGCCGTTACGCCGGCGATATTATCGCCCTGCGTGACGAACCGGACATCGCGGGTGAACCGCTGTTACGTCCCCTGGTGCGCAGCGGTGACCTGTCTGTGGAGGAGATGAGGCTCGCCGACGGCGCCCGTGAACGGACGAAGGCGTCGCTGGACCGCCTTCCGGGCGCCCTGAGGGAGCTGGCTCCGGGCGAGGCGGACTACCCGGTCAGCCTGAGCCCCGGGCTCGAGGCGCTGAGCCGCCGGCTGTGAGGGAGTAGACTGTGCAAGAACCCGGCACGCTGGAACCCATGCCCGGCGCGCGGGTCCACAGCACTGCCTTCGCCCATCGAGAACCACATGCCCTTCAGACGCCTGCTGATTTCCCTGCTGTTATGCCTGCCGCTTGCCGCCGCGGCCGCTGAGGCGCCGGCTGCCCCGGCGCCCGAGTACCGCAAGGCGGAGCCGGTGGCCGAGGGCGGGGGCACGGTAGCCCCCCTTCCCTTCACCGCCCGCTACCGTCTGGAAGTGAGCGGCTGGCCGAGCACCAACGTTGAGCATCGGCTCTCTCGGGACGGCGGTTCCTGGTACAGCGAAATGAGCGCCGCCATCGCCATGGCGCGAGGAGAAGAGAGCAGTCGCTTCCTGATCAAGGAACATGGGGTACGCTCTCTGCAGTACCTCAGCGGCTACTCCCTGCTGGGACTGGGCGGCGACTACCGTCTCACCCCTGACGATCTCGCTATTCTGCCTGACCGTCAGGCGGCCCTCTTCGATCTCTCGCGCCGGGCACTGGATGATGACTGCCAGGAGGCATGTGCGATTCGCTACCAGAACCACCGCGGCCGCGAAGAGCACATGGAGTACCGTGTCCTGGGACTCGAGAGTCTGAGTCTGCCCGCCGGAGAGTTCGAGGCGATGGTGGTGGAAGTCACCGAACCCGGCAAGCCCGAGCGTCGTATGGTATTCCGCTTCCACCGCGAGGTGCCCGGCCTGATGCTCGTCGTGGACTATCACCGTGACGGCGAGCGCAGGAGCCGTCTCTCCCTCACCAAGCTCTCGCTGCTGGAGTAAGCAGCGCCCGGGGCTGTCACCCCGTGACCGGGAAAGGAATTCTCGATGCTGAGCGGACTCGTCATCGTACTGCTGCCGCTGGTAGCGGGTTACCTGGTAACGATCCATCACGCCGGCCTTCTGGCGCTGATCAACCGAGGGGTGAACGCCTCGGTCTACGTGATTCTTCTGCTGATGGGCGTAAGCCTGGCAGGGCTCGATGACCTGGCGGACCAGCTGTCCCGGATGGGCGGCCAGGCGCTCGCCCTGTTCACGGTGATCAGTACCTGCAACCTGGCGGGACTTTGGTGGCTGTCGAACCGCCTGGGCCTGCGTGCCGACCCCACGCGGGTGGTGCCTGGCGCTCCGGTCAGCAAGCTCGCCGCCGTGGCAGGTTCCCTGGCACTGGTGGGCGTGGTAGTCGTCGGCGTGGCCCTGGGACTGGCCGGCAGAGACCTGCCATGGCTCCACGATGGCGCCGAGACCCTGGCCGAGTGGGTGCTCTATGTGCTGCTGGCGCTGATCGGCTGTCAGCTGCGCAACTCCGGCATGCCGCTGCGCCAGATTCTGCTCAACCGCCACGGCCTGGCCATTGCCCTGATGCTGGCCGCCACCTCGCTGCTGGGCGGGCTGATCGCCGCTCCGCTGCTCGACCTGCGCATCAGCGAAGGGCTGGCCCTGGCCGCCGGCTTCGGCTGGTACTCGCTCTCCGCCATCCTGGTGGGCGACCAGCTGGGGCCGGCGATGGGCGGCGTCGCCTTCTTCAATGATCTCGCTCGAGAACTGCTGGCCTTCGTGTTGATTCCCCTGCTGATCCGCCGCCATGCGGCCCTGGCCATCGGCTACGGTGGCGCCACCTCCATGGACTTCACCCTGCCGGTGATCCAGCAGCACGGCGGGGTCACCTGCGTGCCGGTGGCGGTGGTCTCGGGATTCATCCTGTCGCTGCTCTCGCCGCCGCTGATCCTGTTCTTCCTGTCGCTTTGACCCGACGCTTTAGCCCGGGGCTTGCATGGCGCTTGCACATTTCGTGACCATTGGCTGCATCGCCCCGAGCGATACTGCCGGATTGACAACCCTGCCCGAGTCGCTCATGAACCGCTCGATCTCCTCATCCGTGGCTCGCCTGCATCGTCAGCGAGGACGACTCGGCCTCGGTGCCCTGCTTGCCCTGCTGGTTCTGGCCGGGGCAATGGTCCTGGCCTGGTGGCTGCTCAGCCAGCCGCCGCGAGTCGAGCGCCGTCCAGCGCCTGCATCCGCGCCACCGCTGGTCGACACCGTTACCGTAACCCGAGAGGCCGTCGCTCCCTCGCTGCACGGCTTCGGCCGCGCGGTGGCCGAGCGCGAGGCACGACTGTCCAGCCGAGTCGCCGGACGCCTGGAGGCCTTCGCATCCGGGGTACTTCCCGGCCGCATGGTGGAGGAGGGGGGCCCCCTCGCTCGGCTGGACGACACTGATCTAGCACTCGCCCTGCGCGAGGCCGAGGCCACCCTGGCCCAGGCCGAGGCGGCCCTGGCCATGGAGCGCGGCGAACAGCAGCGCGCCCAGTCCGAGTACCAGAGCTTCGGCCGCGATCTGCCTGCCGAGCGACGCGCCCTGGTGCTGCGCGAACCCCAGCTGCGCAGTGCCCGGGCCGAGGTCGAGCGGGCCCGGGCCGCCCGGGACCGAGCCCGACTCGACCTGGAGCGCGCCACCCTCGTCGCTCCCTGGGCCGGCATGGTCCAGGCGCGCCTGGTGGGAGAGGGCAGCGAGGTGGGCAGCGGCACCGAGCTGCTCCACCTGGTGGATGTCTCGCGCTTCTGGGTGCAGGCCGCACTGCCGGGAGAGGCGCTGGCCTGGCTCGAGCCCGCCACGGACGACACCCCAGGCAGCGTCGTGATGCTGTCCAGCCGCGGCTGGCCCGCCGGCGCCGAGCGAGCAGGCGAGCTGCTTTCGGTGCTGCCGGCACTGGAGGAGAACGGCCTGCAGGCCCAGCTGCTGGTGGCGGTAGAGGACCCCCTGGCGCTGACCGAAGCGAACCGAGGCGCCCCGACCCTGCGCCTGGGCGACGTGGTTCGCCTGGACTTTCGGGCACGCGAGCGCGACGACCTGATCGCCCTGCCGGCCGCGGCCCTGCGCCCCGGCGACGAGGTGTGGGTGCTGGACGAGGAGGAGCGCCTGCGCCGCCGCCCGGTGAGCGTGCTGCATCGCGATGACCACCAGGTGCTGGTGGCCGAAGGCCTCGAGGCGGGCGAGCGGGTGATCCTCTCGCCGCTGGGCCAGCCGCGGGAAGGCATGGCGCTGCGTACCGCCTCCATCAGCGCCGAGCGCCCGGCCGGCGCCGCGCCGGCGGAGCCCCGCCCATGACGCGCCGCGGCCCCATCGCCTGGATGGTCCACCACGGGGTGGCCCCCAACCTGCTGATGCTGCTGCTTATCATCGGCGGGCTGATGGCCTCCACCACCATCAAGAAGGAGGTCTTCCCCGACTTCGAGCTGGAGATCATCACCGTCGCCATCGGCTATCCCGGCGCCACCCCCGAGGAGGTGGAGCGCAGCCTGCTGCTGCCCCTGGAGGCTGCGCTGGCTGGCGTCGACGGCATCGACGAGCTGACCGCCACCGCCAACGAGGGTGCCGGGCGTGTCTCCGCCAGCCTGGTGGAGGGCGTGGAAGTGATGCGGGTCTATCAGGAGATCCAGCAGGCGGTGGGCGCCATCACCAGCCTGCCAGCCGCCGCCGACCCGCCCCGCTTCGGCCTGGCAGGGCGCTCGCGCAGCGTGATGAGCCTGCAGCTTCACGGTTGGGTCGATGACCAGTTGCTCCACGACCTGGCCGAAGAGATGCGCGCCGGGCTCCAGGCCGCCTCGGGCATCTCCCGGGTGGAGCTATCCGGCAACCGCGAACGCGAGATCCAGGTGCTGCTCGACGAGGAGGCGATGCAG
>PWEV01000240.1 GCA_003553625.1 Halomonas sp. | reverse complement strand
TCATGCCCTTGCGGCATTGCCGCCATCGAACCTCGAACCGATCAAGGATTGCCAATGGCCGAACCGGCTCTGTCCATCCGCGGCCTCACCAAGGTCTACGGCAATGGCTTCCAGGCCCTGAAGGGCATTGACCTCGACGTCGCCGAGGGCGACTTCTTCGCCCTGCTGGGCCCCAATGGCGCCGGCAAATCTACCACCCTGGGGGTGGTCTGTTCGCTGGTACAGAAGAGTGCCGGCAAGGTCTCGATCTTCGGTATCGATATCGACCGCGACTTCGCCCGCGCCAAGTATCACCTGGGCGTGGTGCCCCAGGAGTTCAACTTCAACCAGTTCGAAAAGGTCATCGATATCGTGCTGGCCCAGGCCGGCTACTACGGCATGGCGCGCCGGGAGGCGATACCCCGCGCAGAGGAGCTTCTGCGCGACCTCGGCCTGTGGGACAAGCGTAACGGCAGCGCGCGCATGCTCTCCGGGGGCATGAAGCGCCGGCTGATGATCGCCCGGGCGCTGATGCATCGGCCCAGGCTGCTGATCCTCGACGAGCCCACCGCCGGGGTGGACATCGAACTGCGCCGCAGCATGTGGGAGTACATGCGCCGCATCAACCGCGAGGAAGGCACCACCATCATCCTCACCACCCACTACCTCGAGGAGGCCGAGAGCCTCTGTCGCAATGTAGCGATCATCAACCACGGCGAGATCATCCGAAACACGGGCGTGCGCGAGCTGCTCGCCGAGCTGAACACCGAGACCTTCCTGTTCGACCTGGCTCATGCGGTGGAGTCAGTCCCCGAGATCCAGGGCTTCGAGGCGAGACTGGTCGATGCCGCCCAGCTGGCGGTGGTGGTGCATCGCGGCCAGCGGCTCAATGACGTCTTCACCGCGCTGGACGAGCAGGGCATCCAGGTCGTCTCCATGCGCAACCGCGCCAACCGTCTCGAGGAGATGTTCGTGACCATGGTGGAGCAGGGTAACGATGCCCTGGACAAGGCCGCCGCAGATGCGGAGGCCCGCACATGAACCCGATGCAGACGGCTATCGCCCTCTGGACACTGGTGCTCAAGGAGATCAAGCGTTTCACGCGCATCTGGCCGCAGACCCTGTTGCCGCCCTCCATCACCATGACCATGTACTTCATCATCTTCGGCAATCTGATCGGTTCGCGTATCGGCGAGATGGACGGCTTCAGCTACATGGATTTCATCGTCCCCGGGCTGATCATGATGGCGGTGATCACCAACAGCTATTCCAACGTTGCCTCGAGTTTCTTCTCCAACAAGTTCCAGCGCTCCATCGAGGAGATGATGGTCTCACCCATGCCCAACTGGGTGATTCTGCTCGGCTTCGTCCTGGGCGGTATGGCTCGCGGTCTGGGGGTCGGCCTGATCGTCACCGTCGTATCGCTGTTCTTCACCCGCGTCAGCGTGGCGCATCCGCTGCTGACCATTGGCGTGGTGGTGCTCACCTCCGCGCTGTTCTCCATCGGTGGCTTCATCAATGCCCTGCTGGGCAAGAAGTTCGACGATATCTCCATCGTGCCGACCTTCATCCTCACGCCGCTGACCTACCTGGGAGGGGTCTTCTATTCGATATCGCTGCTGCCCCCCTTCTGGCAGGGGGTATCGATGCTCAACCCCATCCTCTATATGGTCAACGTCTTCCGCTATGGCTTCCTGGGCGTCTCCGATATTCCGGTGGGCTGGGCCCTGGCCGCCATCGTCACCTTCATCGCCGTACTGTTCAGCGTTGCCCTGTGGATGCTCGAACACGGCAAGGGGATCCGTTCATGAGCCATCACCGTCCCGACACCCTGGTAGATGCCCCCCTGGGGCGCGAGTCCGCCTATCCGGAGCGCTACGACGCCTCGCTGCTCTACTCCATTCCTCGAGCCGCCAACCGCGCGCCGCTGGGCATCGAGGAGGGCGCCTTGCCCTTCGTTGGCGAGGATGAGTGGCATGCGTTCGAGGTCAGCTGGCTCAACGCCCGCGGCAAGCCGGTGGTAGCCGTCGCGCGCTTTCGCCTGCCGGCAGACTCGCCGAGCCTGATCGAGTCCAAATCCTGGAAGCTCTACCTCAACGGCTTCAACCAGACTCGCTTCGAGAGCCGCGAGGCGGTCATTGAGTCTCTGATGACCGACCTGTCCCGGGCTGCCGATGCCGCGGTGTCGGTCGAACTGTTCGACGTGGACGACGAGGCGTTGATGCCTCGCCGCCTGCCCGGCGAGTGCCTCGACGGCCTGGACATCGCGGTCACCGACTATACCCCCAGCGCCGAGCATCTGGCGGTGGGGGAAGAGATCGTCGAGGAGACATTGTATTCCCACCTGCTCAAGTCCAACTGTCCGGTCACCGGCCAGCCCGACTGGGGCAGCGTGTTGATCCGCTACCGGGGACCGCGGATCGACCGCGAGGGGCTCCTTCGCTACCTCATCGGCTACCGCCAGCATCAGGACTTTCACGAGCACTGCGTGGAGCATATCTTCGTCGACCTGATGAGGCATTGCCGGCCGGAGCGTCTGCTGGTCCTGGCGCGCTACGTGCGCCGCGGTGGACTGGATATCAGCCCCTGGCGCGGCACCCCCGGCGAGCAGCCACCCCGGCCCCTTCGCTTGTCAAGGCAGTAGCGGCCGGCACGACAGCAGCGCGGCCGGCTGGTAAAGTACCGAGAAGATTTCTCGTTTGAAAGCCGGAAGGGAGGCACTCAATGGATGCGCTGACGCTACTGCATGAACGCAGCTCCATGGGCAAGCTGATGGGACCACCGCCTAGCCCCGAACAGCTCGAGGCCATCTATCGAGCGGCCCTGCGGGCCCCGGATCACAAGGAGCTGCGCCCCTGGCGCTTCATCGAGTTTTCCGGTGACGGCCTAGCGCGCCTGGGCGAGCTGTTCGCCGAGGCGGAGTATCGCGAGGATCCCCACTCGGGCGACGCGGCCCTCGACTCGGCGCGCAAGA
This sequence comes from Halomonas sp., assembly GCA_003553625.1. GTDB lineage: Bacteria > Pseudomonadota > Gammaproteobacteria > Pseudomonadales > Halomonadaceae > Halomonas. Next base: position 5,029 of record PWEV01000240.1, on the reverse strand, counting down.
AACCACTCCGCGCGCCCATGGTTATCGCGGTGATCGCCAGAGTCACCCCGGATGTCCCCAAGGTGCCCAGGATCGAGCAGGTGATCTCCGCCGGCTGCTCCGCTCACGGCATTCTGCTGGCGGCGCACGCGCTGGGACTCGGTGCCATGTGGCGCAGCGGCAAGTACGCCTTTGATCCCACCGTCCGCAAGGGCCTGGGCCTGGAGGAGGACGACGAGGTGGTCGCCTTCATCTACCTGGGCCAGCTGGGCGGACGTCACAAGCGCATTGCCGAGCACGACATCGACGCCTTCGTCGAACATTGGCGCTGAGTGGGAGATGAACATGCGCGAGATCGGCAAGCCCCACCCGCGGCCCCCGCTCAATGCCCCGGGCCAGGAAGATGATCCGGCACGCTTCCTGGCCTGGCTCGGTGAGGCGATCCCCATGGTCGAGCATCTGGGAATCCGCGAGATGGCCCGCGACGGCGAGCGCCTCATCTGGACGCTGGACCTGACCCCCAACCTCAATGACAAGGGCACCGGCTTCGGCGGAGCGCTCACCGCCCAGACCACCCTGTTGGGCTGGTGCTGGACGACCCTCTGGCTGCGCCGTCATAGCCTGGCGCGGGATGTCGTGGTCGCCGAGGCCAGTCAACGTTTCCTGGCGCCGGTCACCGGCCACTACCGCCTCGAGTGCGAACCGGAGGTGGAAAACGGTCCGGAGCGGCTCGCCGAGCAGCTCGCCCAGAAGGGCCGCGGGCGTATCTCCCTGGTACAGCGGCTGTGGTGTGGCGAGAAACTCTGCCTCGAAGCGCGTGGCGATTACGCCGCGCTTGGCGGCAGTTGAGCGGGAATCGGCTTGCAATCGCGCACTTGAGGCGATAGCATACGCGCCGTCCTCGAGGGAAAGGCAGCGACCTTCTCGACGGGTCAACAATGCGGAGGGGTGTCCGAGTGGTCGAAGGAGCACGCCTGGAAAGTGTGTAAGTCGAAAGGCTTCGAGGGTTCGAATCCCTCCCCCTCCGCCACGAATTTAAAAAGCCGCTGATTTCAGCGGCTTTTTTCATGTCTGAAATCGTGATTTGGCGTCGGGATATGTGTCCGGCAACTCCATCACGCCCAGCCCCTCCTCCCTTTCCTGGACAGATCTCCAGCGCGCATCATGCGTGATGCCACTCTGGACACGATCTGGGCTACTCTGTGGTCCCGTTTCTCGTCAGAGAGGCAACCTGATTCCCGGGGTATTTCGCGCAATGGACCTGCCTGCGTGTGGCGAGCGAATCCAAGGAGGGTTAATGCCAACGACCACCCGTCACCTGATGATGGACAGCCTGCTACTGCTGCTCGCGACCTCCTTTATCATCGTGGGTATCAACGGGCTGGTACTGGGCTGGTTGAAACTGGTCTATTCCCCACTTCATATGCTGCTGGTCGCCGACGGTTTCATGGCGCTGATGCTGGGTGGGGTGGGTCTGCTGGCCCTTCTGGCCGGCTGGACAGGCGCTCGCCTGCTCGCCGGCGGGCTGCTGACCGTCCTGTTGCTGCATACCCTGGCCCAAGCGCTGCTTGCCCCGGGGGGATTCATGGCGCCCGGCGTTGAACCGCGGCTGGATGTCCTGCCAACCTTGCTGCTGCTGCCGATAGCGCTGTGCCTGCTGCTGGGAAGGCCTGGCGGGCGCTGTCGCTGGCTGTGGGTGTCTTGGGGCATGCTGCTGGTCGCGGCCGGACTGGCCGCCATGCTGGTCGTCATTCCGGAGCTTCGCCCCTGGCTCCTGGCTCGCTTCGACACTCCTCAGCTGTCGGCGCTGGTGATGACGGGTATGCTGGGTCTGGGGGTGGTTGTAGCCGAACTGCGCGGCGATCGGCCACTGCGTCTGGGTCGCCTGGCGGTGTCGGCCGGTATTGCCGGGGTCCTGGTCAGCAGCCTGGCCTGGTTTCTGCTGAGCTGGCAGCAGGAAGAGTCCCTTGACCGTCAGGCAGACTATCTGCTGGATAACATTCAGCTCAACGCCGAGCAGGTCATGGTCTCGAGATTGAGCCTGATGCGGCGCATGGCCGATCGGCTCGACGCGGGTGGTGGCGACATCGACCTGACGGTGCTCGAGCGTGACCTGGCGAGCTACCTTCGGGACGCCGCGAGCCTGAAGGCGGTTGGGCTCTATCGTCCCGGTATCGGGTGGGCCTGGCTGGACGGGGTCGATCGGACCAGCGAGGCATTTCTGGCTGCGCAGGTGCACCTTCCCCGGATGGACGATTGGCTGGGTCTCGACCCTGGCCAACCGCGACTGACCCTTCCCGAACCGGAGATCCCCGGCCTGGCCCTGATGGCCATCGATGTTCCCGCCAGCGGTCAATTGTTGCTTAGCTTGTTCGACCTCTCTGGCCTGCTTGCCGGAGAGCTGCGCCTGCAGCTCGGACTCTACCGCGTCGTGATCCTTCACCAGGGGGAACCGATGCTGGAGCTCAGGCAGCCCGGAATCGGCCAGGAGGCGCCCAGAGGCGTCTTCGTCAACCACCTGCTGCATCGGCGACACATCGGTCTGCCAGGCGGCCCCATGCTGACCCTGGAGGTCTATCCCGGTGTCCAGAACAATTGGCTGCTGGCCGGCCTGATGCCGGTCGGTGTTGCCAGTGGCGGGCTGGTTCTCAGTGGCATGCTGGTGTTCAGCCTGGCGCTGGCCGGCCAACTGCTGGGCCGTACTCGGGCGTTGAGTGATGTCAGCCAGCAGCTAGAAGCACAGCAGGCCGTGCAGACTCGCATCGTTCGCGAGGAGCCGCTGGAGGATATCCTGGAGGCCATCTGTCGCATGCTGGAGCAGCAAGTGCCGGGTTCGCTCTGCTCGATCATGCTGGTCAACGAGGAGGGGACTTCCCTGGATCTGATGGCCGGTGCCTGTCTGCCTCAGGCCTATCGGGAGGCGGTGACGACGCTCGAGATCGGCCGGGGTATCGGCTCCTGCGGCAGCGCCGCTTATCTCGGTGAAGCGGTGATCTGTGAAGACCTCGCCGAGGACGCTCGCTGGAGCAGCTACCGCGAGTTGGCGCTGGCTCAGGGGCTGCGCGCCTGCTGGTCGGTGCCGATCCTGGACAGCGATGGAGAGGTGCTAGGCACCTTCGGCACCTATCTGGCGGTACCGAGGTCTCCCGATGTCGCATCCCGACGGCTCCTCGGCAAGGCGGCCGACCTGGCGGCCCTGGCGGTGGAGCGCCATCACAGTCGCCGCAACCTTCGTCTGCTCGAGCGCAGTGTGGAAGGGAGCATCAATGGGGTGGCGATCGCTGACGCCAATCGGCCTGATGCTCCCATCGTCTATGTGAACCCTGCCTTTCGGCGGATGAGCGGTTACAGCGAGGAAGAGGTGCTGGGGCGGAACTGTCGCTTCCTGCAGGGGTCGGAAACCGATCCCGCTGCTGTGGAACGTATTCGTCAGCAGCTGTCGCGGGGTGAAGATGTACACGTCACCCTGCTCAACTATCGCAAGGACGGCACGCCGTTCTGGAACGATCTATACATCGCCCCGGTGCGTGATGCCCAGGAGAGGATCACCCATTACGTGGGGATGCAGAACGATGTCTCCGAGCAGAAGACCTATGAGTCTCAGCTGGCCCACCACGCCAGCCATGACGCCCTGACGGGGCTGGCGAATCGCAGCCTCTTCGAGGACCGTCTCGAGCACGATGCGGCGCTCACTGTTCGTCGTCCTGAGCGGCTGGCTGTGCTGTTTGTCGACCTCGACGACTTCAAGCCGATCAACGACACCCTGGGCCATGCGGTGGGTGACGCTGTGCTGTGCGAGGTGGCTAGGCGGCTGGAGGCTTCGGTTCGGCCCGGGGATACCCTCGCGCGCATGGGCGGTGACGAGTTCGTGCTGCTGATGACCGACGTCACCCGGGAGGAGCAGGTGCTGGCCCTGGTGGAGCGTCTGATGGTGGAGGTCTCGCGGCCTTACCTGATCGAAGGCCATGAGCTTTACCTGACCTGCAGCGTGGGCATCGCGCTGAGCGATCCGACCATGGCGGAGCCGCGTGAACTGATCCAGCAGGCCGATATGGCCATGAACAAGGCCAAGCAGCAGGGACGCAACGCCTATCACTGGTACACCCAGGCGATCAACGAGCAGCTCGGCGAGCGGGTCACGCTGCGTAATGATCTGCAGGAGGCCATCGCTTCCGGCAGGATGGAGCTGCACTACCAGCCCCTGATAGCCCGTGATGGCACCCTGGCCGGCGTCGAGGCGCTGCTGCGCTGGAATCATCCAGTGCGAGGCTATGTCTCTCCGGAGGTGTTCATTCCCCTGGCGGAATCCACCGGGCAGATCATCTCGCTCAGCCGCTGGGTGTTGGATCGCGCCTGCGAAGACATGGTCGCACTGGGTCAACAGGGTGTCGGCAGCGTCAAGGTGGCCGTCAATCTGTCGCCACTGCAGTTTCATCGACCGAGCTTCCTGGCCACCCTGCGTCAGGTGCTGCAGCAGTCGGGGCTGCCGGCCGAGCAGCTCGAACTGGAGCTGACCGAGGGCATCCTCATGGACAACACCGAATCGGCCATCGATATCCTGCATGCGCTGCGTGGCATGCACATCGGCGTCTCCATCGACGACTTCGGCACCGGCTACTCCAGCCTCAGCTATCTGCGGCACCTGCCCATCAACAAGGTGAAGATCGATCGCAGTTTCATCAACGAGGTCACCACCAACCCCCACGATGCCGCCATCGTGCAGGGTATGATCTCGATGGCCGGCCACCTGGGGCTCAAGGTAGTGGCCGAGGGTGTCGAGACAGAAGAGCAGCGTCGTCAGCTGGAAGCCTGGGGATGCGATATCTTCCAGGGTTTTCTGCTGGCTCGGCCGATGCCGCTGGAGGCCCTTTCGCGCTTTATCGTGGCGCGACAGCTGGCCTGAATGATGATGGAGGAATCTGCCTTAACCAACCAATCGGTGAGATCAGGCCATCAGGCCTGACTCTCTCAATCCCATGGCGTGGTTGTCGAAGGCCCGGGCCATCTTCTCGTCGTAGCGGTTTCTGGCGTAGGCGGGGCCATTGTAGCG
>PWEV01000200.1 GCA_003553625.1 Halomonas sp. | reverse complement strand
TTTCACTCGGGGGCGAGTTTCCCTATAATGCGCAGCGCTTGGCCCCCATAGCTCAGCTGGATAGAGCGTCCCCCTCCTAAGGGGAAGGCCCCAGGTTCGAATCCTGGTGGGGGCGCCATATTTTTCAACATGTTACATTGAACCATCAAGTTCTTGCCCAGCTAAAAACCGCTTTCGCCCCCACGTACGCCCCCACACCCTGCAAGCTGCAAGCTATGTCGCAGTTGATCTGTCGCGTTGTAGTAATGCCGCTCAAAGCCGGGACAAGAGAATGGCACCACTCCCTGCGCCAGCGTCGAGATCGCCGCTGCTGGATGCCAGGTCATCATCACCCGCGCTTGAACGCCAATATCTCGGCCACGTCGAGGGCTCCCGGGTATACCGTGAATGCCTCCTCTTGAGTGAGCGCCGCCATCATCGCCATGCGGTCGGCAAGTTCGTTGCCCTCCACGCCTGCGTGAGCCTTCACATGCGCCAGCTCGACCTTGTCTGCGATCTGCCGGTACAGCTCGTGGGCTGGCGCGATGATATCGGGGTTCTTCACGGGATCGCCGTTCGGGCGCTTCCAACCGCGCTTCTTCCACCCTGAAGCCCATTCAGACACGCACTGAAGGGCATACTTTGAGTCAGCATGTATTCGCACGCTCTCCCCGGCCTCGATGGCCGTCTGCGCCAGCATGAGGGCTCGATGCAGGGCGTGAAGCTCGGCGGTATTGTTCGTCCCCCTGGGCGTGAAGAGCCCGTAGTAGAGCGAATCCAGCTTGCCGTGCCGGTAGACGGCCAGGCCTGACCCCGCAGGACCCGGGTTCGGCTCGCATGCTCCATCGCAGTAGACCTCCAGCGTGACCGGGGGAAGCCCCCCACCCTTCGGGGCTGATTCCGAGCGTGCGCGCTTGGCCCCGGCTGGCGCCGTGGGCTTCCCCGGGCTTGAGGAACGTACGCCACTAGAATACGCGGCGGCCGCTTCCGCCTGAGTGGTAAACGACTTGAACCTGGCGCCAGAGACGCCCTTGGTTTGGCGCTGGCACTCGGCCCAAGTCGTGTAGATGCCGGGCTCGTGGCCCTGCCAGACGACATACCACTTTTGCTTTGCCATGCGTTTTCCTTGTGGTGTTAATGAATTGAGGACCAGGGAGGGAGGATCCCAGCCCCTGGCGAGGGGATTTTCTAGAGCATCGGGTCGAGCATGGCGTCATGATCGGCAGCAGCGTGACCAGGCGTTCCACCCACTGGCGCAGAGTGGTGGTAACCGGGCCCCCCGCCAAGTGGTCAGGCACACTCACAAGACAGGCGCGAACAGATAGGCCGCCCGAGCCGCCACCCGGTGCCAGAGCGGCTGACCACCGATCTAGCTGCATCTGCCGGGACCGCGCGAAATCCGCCTCGAACATCGACTCGACCTCCTCGTAACGATAGACCTTGACCCCCGAGGAAGGCGTAGGCGGCAAAATAGATCCTTGGTCGGCACCTGGGGCGGCACGTCGCCCAGGGTCGCCCGTGCGCAGAAGAGCACGGCGTCCCAGTGCGCCATGGTCGGCATCTCGGCGAAGAAGGGAACCTGTAGGAACTCCCAGGGGAAGTTCAGCAGAAAGGAAAAGAGCGCCACACTGAATTCCGGGGTGGCCAACAGTCGTTTCGGCTGGCCGTAACCGGATTGTTTCCGTCATGACACCTCTCCCAACCAGCACTGCCAAAACAGAACAGAACAGAACAGAACAGAACAGAACAGACAGAGAGTCGATGTCCCGGACAACGGCAGCGACAAAGCGTATGCGGCGCTCATCCCGGGCTAGGGTGGCGAGGGTGTTCCTTCCGATTCACAGACCGTGCGGTTACGGCCCAGCTCCTTGGCCCGATAGAGTAGCTCGTCGGTTCTGTGCAGGCACTCTTCCATGTTGCCCGAACCGTTCAGGGAACAGACCCCGATGCTGGCAGTGCTGAAGCACGCAGGGGTGTCGTTGTCTCGCATTGGCGTGATGGCCAGGAGCTGGTGGAGCCGCTCGGCGGCATGCCACGCTTCCACCACGCTGGACCTGGGCAGCATGACCATGAACTCATCCCCGCCCCAGCGGCCGATCACATCGGCCTGTCGAAAAGCCTCTCGGCACAGCTCGGTGAAACGCACGATGACCTCGTCGCCCGCCTTGTGGCCCAGGGTGTCGTTGACCGTCTTGAAGTGGTCCAGGTCGATCAGCATCAGGGCGGCGGGAGGAGCCCCGCGCTTGATCAGCGAGACTTCCTGGTCGAGGCGCTGCTCGAAGGCCCGACGGTTGAGAAGACCGGTGAGCGGGTCGGTGGTGGCCAGTTTGGCCAGCTCGTTCCGCGTTGCCTCCAGCTCGCTTATCAGCTCAACCTGCTCGCGGTGTGCGTACATCAGTTCCATATGCGCCATCACCTGGTTGGCGAGGGCCTGGAGCGCGAAGCGTTGGCGTTCGCTCAGCTCGCGGGGCCGATAGTCGAGCACGCACAGCGTCCCCAGCGGATAGCCATCCCGACTTTCCAGCAGCGCCCCGGCGTAGAATCGCAGGTGGGGGTCACCGGTCACCAGGGGGTTGCTGGCAAAACGCGGGTCCAGGGTCGTATCGGGTACGATGAACAGTCCCCGCTGCAGGATGGCATGGGCGCAGATCGAGATATCCCGCGGTGTCTCACGCACTGCCAGCCCCTTTACCGACTTGAACCACTGGCGATCGCGGTCAATGAAATTGACAATGGCAATGGGCGCCTCGCAGATGAGCGAGAGCACCTCGACGAGATCATCGAATGCCGACGCCTCCGGGGTGTCGAGGATCTGATAGTCGGCAAGTGCCTGCAGGCGCCGCGCTTCGTACTCGGCTGCGTCGGGATCGGTGTTATACGTCATGGGCGGGAAGGCATTCCGGTGAGACGTTCATCGCTATCGCTGCCATGGGTATCAGAGTGCCGCGAGAAAGTCTTTCAGGCGGCGTTCATCGGAGAGGTCTCCGTAGAGCACTCTGCGGTTGCCCGATGCATCGATGCGCATCAGGGCTGGCGTGGCGAAGATGCCGAAGCGAATCGCCTGTTGTGGTTCACGCAGCAAATCGATCTCGCGGGCCGGAGCGATATCGAGGCTGCTGTCGTCAAGGGCGGCGCTCAGGCTGTGGTGGGCCCGCCGGGAACGAGGTGCCTCACCGGTAACGAACAGGATAAGAGAGGTACGCTTCGGGTGGGCATCATCGGCTGGCGTGAGGTTCACTGGGCGAGCCCTCCCTGGCCGGGATTGCGTCGCTGTATGACGCTGTCCTGATGCTGGTCCACCCCTCGATCGACTTCCTTCTGATCGTGACTCTCGGCGATCAATTCCTCCTGCAGGCGTTCAAGTTCTTCCTGTCCCTGCTGGACGAGGGCGCGGGTCTTGTCGATCTCTCGCTCCAGGCGTTGTTGCTGGCGAAGGCGTTCCTTGAGCTGGCGCTGGCGCAGGGCGAATTCCTCGCTCTCCTTCTGGATGCGCGCGGTGCCCATCAATACCTCGCTGCCGTAGGGGTAGACGTCGGCGAGTTCGATACCCTGGGGAGAGAGCGTCATCTCCCGGACCTGGTTGGAGTGGGCCGTTCCCCGAGACTTGACCACCGAAAGCGAGCGGTTACGCTCGCCGCCCTTGACCTGGTAGCGGAGCACGATCCAGGTATCCGCGAGGGTCGAGGCATGGCTCAAGGTGGATTCGCCGAAGGGGTCGTCGGCCTCGGACAGCGAGGTGAGCAGGGTGGTGATGCCCCGGGTACGGGTGACGGCCAGCAGGCGCTCGAGGGCGAGGAAGGCGCTGTCGGCACCGGACGACTTGAGCAGAGCCGAGGCCGGGTCGATGACCAGGCAATCCGGCTGGAACTCATCGATCAGGGCCAGCAGGGCCATGTAGTGCTCTTCCACCAGGGCATCCCAGCTGGCCCGAGCGACGACTCTCAGGTGGCCGCTGTCGATGGGCGTCTGCAGGTCGATGCCCAGGGTCGCCACATTGCGCACGATCTGGCGGGCGAACTCATCGAAGCTGATCAGTAGCGCGCGCTCGCCCCGCCCAGCGGCGGCAGCGACGAAGGCCGCGCCCAGGGTGGTCTTGGAGGTGCCGGGCTGGCCGGAAATCAGTGTGATCGAGCCGCGATAGACGCCGCCGTCGAGAATCTTGTCGAGGCGCTCGATGCCGGTACCGAGGCGCTCACCGGCAGCCGGTATCGTCTCGGGGATAAAGGGATCGGCATAGGGGAGATGAATGCCGCCATCGTCGATCAGCATGGCAAGCTCGTCGGGGTTGTGGCGAGTGCCCCGGTACTTGGCAATGCGAAAGCGTCGGTTGAGGCGCTTGTCCACCAGGGTACTCGAGAGCACCAGAATGGTGGACAGCATGAACTCGATGCCGTTGAGATAATCCGGCTGGGTGCGGTCGCTGCTTATGTGCTTGCCAGTCAGCAGCAGCGAATACTCGTGCTCGATGCACCAGTCGTTGAGCTGGGCGATCTGGTCGATGGCCGTCTGACTGTCCAGTTGGCGACGCAGCAGCTGGTCGATCCCGTCGAGGACGATCCAGGTACCCTCCACCCGTCTGGCGCAAAGATCGAGCACCGCGAGTAGCCCATCGATGTCGAAGGCACCGGAGAATTCGGCACGTCTCATCGACTGGCCGTCGATGATCTCGCAGCGCGAGGACTCCCGCAGCCGCGGTCCCCAGCGGAAGGCGTCGGCATTGCGCAGGATCTGGTCGCGGGACTCCTCGAAGCTCATGAAGACGCCACCCTCCCCCCGCGCCAGGGCGCTGGCAAGGATCTGGAGACCGATGATGGTCTTGCCGCACCCCGGCTCGCCGATCACCAGGGTCGCGCCCCCTGACGGCAGCCCGCCATGGGTGACCGTATCCAGGTCGTGAATGCCGGTGGCACGCTTGACGAGCCCGTGCTCCGCTATCGTGCCGGTGTCTTTCATCAAATCTCCTGGCGGAAAAAGGTGCCTGGTTATCGTGAGTCGCGTCATGACGTCCCCGGCGAGGGGAGCGTCAGGGGCAGGCGGGATTTCTTCTCCAGCAGCCAGCGAAAGTCCTCCACCTCCAGCGGCATGCTGTAATAGTACCCCTGGCCTATTCGGCAGCCCAGTTCGAGCAGGACATCGCGCACGGCGGTGGTCTCCACCCCTTCCGCCACGGTGTCGGCCCCCAGCACATGGCTGATGCCCAGAATCATGGAGACGATATTGCGGTTCAGCGGCTCGTCGAGGATGCCGCGGACGAACCCCATGTCGATCTTGATCTCGTCGAAGGGGTATTGCTGCAGGTAGAGCAGCGACGAGTATCCGGTGCCGAAGTCGTCCAGGGAGAGCCGCACCCCCAGCGCATGCAGATCATCGAGCTGCTGACGCAGCGTCTCGGATTCTTCGCTGAATACGCTCTCGGTAATCTCGAGTGTCAGCGATGCCGGATCGATGGCATGCACCTCGAGAGCCTCCCGCACCTTGCGGGTGAAGTCCCCCGAGCGGAACTGATCCACGGAAACGTTCACCGAGACCCGGATCAGATCGAGACCCGCTTCCTGCCACTCGCGCAGATGTCGGCAGGCCTGGAAGAGCACCCAGTCGCCGATCGGGCCGATCAGTTGGCTCTGTTCGGCGACGGGGATGAACTGGCCGGGCATCTGCATGCCGCGCTCCGGGTGCATCCAGCGGATCAGCGCCTCACAGCCGATCACGTCGCCGGTCGTCAGGTCCACCTTGGGCTGATAGTGAAGCTCGAACTGGTCATCCTCCAGGGCCCGGCGAAGGTCGCGTGTCAGATCGATGCGCTGCTGGGCGAGCCGATCCATCTCCCGGTCGTAGCGACTGAACTCGCTGTTCTCATGCTGGCGGGTCTCGTGCAGGGCGATCTCCACCTCGTGTAGCAGGGTTTCGGGGCTGCGCTCCTCCTCACCCAGGAGGGTATAGCCGCCTCGCGCCGCCAACTCGATGACCAGTTCCGAGAGTCGTATCGGCCGATGAAACATATCAGCCAGTTGATCGAGACACTCACGGGGGCTGGCGAAGTCTTCACCGGGCAGCAGGAGGATGAACTGGTCACCGGTGATACGGCCGACCAGGGTGTCATCCGAGAAGTGGTGTTCAAGGCGACGCGCCATCTCGATGAGCAGTTGGTCGCCGACGTCGTAGCCATGAGCATCGTTGACGTTGCGCATCTCCCTGATATCCAGCAGGGCGAGGATGTCATGCGGGTTCCAACCTTGCCGGGCAATGTGCTTCGAAAAGGCGTCGGTGAAACCCAGACGGTTGGCCAGTCCGGTCAGCGGATCCCTGTAGGCCTGTCGCTTCAGCTCTTTTTCTGCCAGCTTGCGCTCCGTGATATCCACGTGCATCACCACGGCGCCCAGCATGCCTTCGGTTTCGAGGTCGGGGGCCAGCCGGCTGGCCATCAGGCGAAACCAGCGGCGCTGGTCCGGTGAATGGCAGGGATATTCCAGGGCGAAGGCGTCCCTTTCGCCCTGCAGAACGGCCTGCAGCCCATCTGCCACTTCGAAGGCTTCCTCGGCGCTGCTGCCTTCGGAGGCACGACAGATCGAGAGGTAGTTGCTACCGACGCCCAAGGCTTTGCCCCTGTAGCCATTTATGGTGCCGTAGTGTCGCCACTGATCGTTGACGTCGAGAATCTTGCCGTCGCCATCCAGCAGGGCGATATGGGCGGGAAGCGAATCGATCAGCGCCCGGCGGGTGGCCAGGGCGTCGGAGAGGGTCTCGACCATGGCGTCCTGCTGGTCGAGCATCCCGTTGAAGGTGCGCGAGAGATCGGCGAACTCGTCCGAACCGGCTATCGGGACGCGAACGGCGTGCTCCCCGGCTTCCACCCGCCGGGCGGCCCGGGAAAGAGCGCGAAGGGGGCCATTGATTCGCCTGAAGATCAGCCCGAAGGCGACGACGCAGAACAGGCCGAAGAGGGTCGCCGCCCCGGCGAAGCCGGCAGCGATCCAGTTGGCATCGCGGGCAATCTGCGCCTGACGCTGGCTCGCCACCTCCCGAAGCGCGGCATCCAGTTCGGTGCCATAGCCGGCCACCTGATTCATGATGGTCTGGCTGCGCAGGGGCAGGCGCAATGGACTGTCCGCCTGACGTCGGGCCTCGCTCTCCTCCGATAGCCCGTTGGGTTGCGCATAGACAACCGAGAGGGTGCCGACCAGGAAATCGACGTAGTGGATGGCGCGACGGGCATCGGGATGGTCCTCCGCCAGCGCTGCCAGGGTCTGCTTCAGGGAGGTCGCCTCGGCACGATAGCTCTCCCGAAGCGCCGGGGCGGCACGATTGACGAGCAGAGCATCACTAGCCTTCGAGAACTCCCCGATGCGATGGTGGAGCGCCATCAGGGCCTCGATCTCCGCCTGCTTTTCCTGCATCTCGCCCTTGCTGTGCAGACCGACCAGGAGCAGGGCGACAAGGCCCATCAGGCAGGCGACGATGCTGATCACCGAGAGGCGTACGAGCCTCATCGACGGGCCATCCCGTCATTCGGGAGCCCGTCGATACCCGAAAGGGCACAGGAGAGCGGCATCGGCACGTGTGGCGTTCGCATCCAGCACCATACCGGACCGCGAGAGTGTCGAATCCGCATGGGCAGCGGTGTCCATCTCGAAGGGAGCCGGAAATAATTTCCAGTCAGAATGTTCGTGGCAATCAGGTCCTCGACAACGTCAACTGCCTGCATCATCCCAGATACCCCGGCGCACGTCGATCCGGCAAACCGGCTCGGGGCGCAGTGGTTTTCCGGTGAGCTGGCCGCTCAGGCGCCATGCAGGCAATCCACCCCGGCCTACCTCAACAGCGCACAGCCGCTGATGGATGAGGGCCGCGTCATGCCGCTCTACGCCATCGGTTTCATCGATGCCAACTGGGAGCCGGTGCGCGACCCGGCGGTACCCGACATGATCACCGCCCCGGAGCTTTACGAGCAGATCCACGGCGAGATGCCCTCAGGCACCATCTGGGAGGCCTTCAAGGTCACCGTCCC
>PWEV01000138.1 GCA_003553625.1 Halomonas sp. | reverse complement strand
CCGATGCCGCCTATGCGACTCAGTCGGCCCTGGGGAAGCGCCTCGGCTGGTGGCCCGCGGGACGTCCGCACGGCTGGAAGTTGGCCATGGGCCATCCGCCCAAGGCCGCACCGATTCCCGATGCCCTCTATCAGCCGAGCCCCGGCCAGATGCACGACCGGGTGAGCGTGGCCGGCATCGAGGTGGAGCTGGCGGTCCGCCTGTCTCGCCCGCTCTCGGCAGGGACCAGCCGCCAAGAGGCCGAGGCGGCGGTGGGGGAGACCCTGGCCGTGATCGAGGGCTTCGACGTCCGGGCAGATCACTGGCGTGAACTGCCCCCTTCCTTCCTGCTGGCCGACCTGCAGATGCACGCTGGCCTGGTCATTGGCAGCGGCGTGTCGGGTTGGGCCGGAGACACCCACCTGTCCCTGGAGGTCACCGGCCTGTCAACGGGATCCGAGGTCTGGCAGCACCCCCTGGGCGATCCGCTGGCGCTGCTGCCCTGGCTTGCCGACCACGCGGCCGGCCGTGGCTGGCCCCTGCAGGCCGGTGACCTGGTGGCCACGGGCAGCTGGTGCGGCATGCTCGAGGTGCCGCCGGGAGGCCACATAGCGGCAACCTTCGAGGGGGTAGGGGAGGTCTCTCTGTCGCGCGTCGGCGGGGCGGAGGGCATGAGATGACGGACAACTTCTTGACGCTCTCACATCGTACCACCCGGATCTTCGAGACGCTGATGGGCCTCGGGACGCTGTCGGTGGGGCTGGTGTTCCTGCGTACCGTGCATGCCACGCCACCACCCTACGGAGACCCGGGTGACATCGGCTCGGCCGCGTTCTTTCCCGGCCTGGTGGCCCTGCTGGTCTCGGCAATCGGCCTGGTGCTGACTCTCATGGCCTGGCGGCCAGCTTCCCCGGCTGCCATGGCCTCGGGACGCACGGCCCGCGCGCTGGTGGCCTATGCCCTTATGGTAGCCGTGGCGTTGGGGCTTCCGTGGCTGGGTATCTGGCTTACGGCCATGCTGGCCGTGCCCCTGATGGCCCTGCTGTTTGACGAGCGGCGCTGGCCGGTGCTGCTGGCCCTCGCGGTCATACCGCCAACCCTGGTCATCCACCTCTTCGAAGGGGTGATGGGGATCTATTTCCCCCGGGGGGTGCTGCTGTGATCGACCTCGCCGTTCTCCAGCAGGGGCTCGCCATGCTGGCCTCTCCCTGGACCTTTCTGGCCCTGTCGGCGGGCCTGGCCGGGGGAATTCTGATCGGCGCGCTGCCCGGTCTCACCGCGACCATGGCGGTAGCGGTCCTGGCACCCTTCACCTTCTTCATGGAGGCCGTCATTGGCATTCCCTTCCTGCTGGGCATCTACAAGGGAGCCATATACGGCGGGTCGATTCCGGCCATCCTGGTTAATACCCCGGGCACGGCCGCCGCCGCGGCCACAGCCCGAGACGGCTATGCCCTGACCCAGCAGGGGATGTCCCGCAAGGCGTTGGAGCTGAGTCTTTTCAGTTCGGTGGTTGCTGATCTCATCTCCACGCTGGTGCTGATCGTGGTGGCGATCCCCCTGGCGTCGATCGCGATCCGCTTCGGTTCGCCGGAGTTCGCGCTGCTCTATCTGATTGCCCTGACCATGATCGCTACCGTCAGCGGCGATAATATGGCCAAGGGTTTGGCGGCGGCGGGCCTGGGTCTCCTCGTGGCCGTTATCGGGCTCGACCCCATGTCGGGCTATCAGCGATTCACCTTCGGCAATACCGACCTGCTGGCGGGTGTGTCACTGATTCCTCTGCTGATCGGCATGTTCGCCCTCAGTGAGATCCTGATGCAGCTGACCCATCCGGCGGAACGTCAAGGCGGGGCAGAGGCCATCGTGCATGGCGGTGAGCGACTTCGCTGGGCGGAATTCTGGGCGCTGCGGCCAACAATCCTGCGTTCGACCTCGCTGGGTACCTTTCTGGGCTCGTTGCCCGGGCTGGGTGCCGAGATTGCCTGCTGGATCGCCTACGGCCTGGCACGTGGCCGCTCCCGGGAGCCGGAACGCTTCGGCAAGGGCTCCCTCGAAGGGCTTGCCGCCGCCGAGTCCGGTAACAACGCCGTGGTGCCTGCGGCGCTGATTCCCATGACCGTTTTCGGGATTCCCGGCGACACCATCACCGCCGTGCTCATCGGCGCCCTCATGGCCCAGGGCATGATGCCGGGGCCGCTGCTGATCCAGCAGAACCCCGGGTTTCTGTTCGGGCTTTTTCTGGTGCTTCTGGCCACCAACGTGCTGCTGCTGGTGTTCGGCCTTTTCGCCATTCGCTGGCTCAAGCAGGTCACTCGTATCCCGCCGGCTGTGCTCTATCCCTGTGTCCTGCTGCTATGCCTATGCGGCGCCTATGCCGTCAATTCGAGCACCTTCGATCTGCTGATCCTGGCCTTCGGGGGCGGTCTGGGCTACTTGATGCGGCGCACCGGGTTCCCCATCGCACCTCTGATCATTGGGTTGCTGCTGGGGCCCGGGTTCGAGAGCGCTCTGCGCCAATCACTGGTGTTTTCCAACGGCAGCCTGGCGATCTTCTGGTCGCGCCCGGGCAGTCTCGTTCTTCTCAGTCTTCTGGCCCTGATCATTGCCTTCCTGGCGTGGCGTGGGCTGAAGCCCAGAGGTGCCGCCTCCCGGTCCCCCTGGTCCCGTCGCAATAAGCCCCATAACGCCCAAGGAGGCGACTCATGACCCCCAAAGTCCTTTCCCTGACGCTACTGTCCGCATCGCTGGCGGCTGCCGGCCTCTCCGCTGCCTCTACCGCGCTGGCCGATGAGAGCCATCTTCCCGACGAGCCGATCCGCTTCGTCACGCCCTATCCCGCCGGGGGCTCCCACTCGCTGCATGCGGGTATCATTACCGCCGTTGGCGAGGAGTTCCTCGGCCGCCCATTGATCTCGGTGATTCGCGGCGGCGGTGGCGGGGCGGTAGCGGCCGCCGAAGTCGCCGGCAGCACCCCTGATGGCAGTATGCTGCTGTTTGGCGATCCCACTATCAATTCACTGCGGCCCCAGGTCGAGGATCTGCCCTATGCCATGGAGGACTTCGTGCCGGTGGCGCGCATCAACTACAGCGCGGCGATCTTTGTCACGACTCCGGACCAGCCGTTCCAGACGATAGGTGAACTGGTCGAGTATGCTGCAGACAATCCCGACGATCTGGTCTATAGCTCCGACAATCGTAATGGTTGGACCTACACCGTGTTCGAGATGCTCAAGTCCACTGCCGACGTCGAGATGCGTGGTGTGGAGCTCGGGGGTGGCGGACCCGCCGTGACTCAGCTCCTGGGTGGCAATACGATGGCCTATGCCGGTGACGCCAGTGTGGTCGGTGAGCATCTGGAGGCAGGCACTCTGACGGGTCTGTGCGTGACAGATATCGAGCGCTCTGACGCCTATCCGGAGATCCCGACCTGCCAGGAAGAGGGCTACGATGTAGTCTTCCAGTTCTGGCGTGGCGTGATGGCACCCGCCGGCACCCCCGACGAGGTGATTGCCGAGCTCAGCGATGGTTTCGAGCGCATGACCCAGAGCGAAGGCTTTCTGCGGCTGATCAGCCAGATCGGCTCCGGCATCCAGTTCCAGGGTCACGAAGAGTTCGCCGAGTCGCTCGCCGCCGAGCAGGCCGCCCTGCGTGAGGCCTATCTGGGCGAGTGATCCATCACTGCAAGGAGAGTGCCTACGACCGCCTTCGCGCGGTCGTAGGCCGTGTCTATCATGACCAAGCTGACCCTGCTGGGGCCTAGGGCTCTGGCCGACGATGGGGCTCGTGTGTTGCCCGAGCCCGTCGATATTGTCATCGAAAACGGCGAGATTCTTGCCGTGCGTCCGGCTGGCAGTGCCCCACCCGAGGGCGAGGCAATCGATGTCCGGCATACGTTGGCCGTGCCGGGGTTCATCAACAGCCATCACCACTCCCACGAGAACTTCCACAAGGGGCGCTATGATCGGCTGCCCCTCGAACTCTGGATGAACTACGTTCGTCCAGCCAAGCCGCTGCCGCTTACCGCCGATGATATCTATCTGCGCACCCTCGTGGGTGCCAGCCAGGCCCTGCTCTCCGGTACCACCTGCATCGTCGATGACTTCAATGCCTCTCCGGTCCTGAACCCCGAGCATGTGGAGGCCGCGCTGGCCGCCTATGAGGATATCGGCATCCGCGCCCTCCTCGGGCCCACGCTATTCGACGTGCCTTTCCACGAGAGCGTGCCGTTCCTCCAGGAAGAGTGTTGCGCCGAGACCCTGGCCAGCCTGGCACCCACCCAGTCCACGCCACCGGCCGAGTACCTGCGTTTCGTCGAAACGCTGGCAGCTACCCGCCACCCACGGGAAAACCGGGTCGGCGTTCTGCTGGCTCCCTCGGCACCCCAGCGCTGCAGCGATGGCTTCCTGCGCCAGGTGCGCGAACTCGCCGATGCCACCGGTCTGCCGGTCATCATCCATGTTCAGGAGACTCGCCTGCAGGCCGCGTCCGCCTGGCACGAACGTGGCAAGACCCTTTTCCAGCACCTTGACGAGCTGGGCTTTCTGGCCCCGGGAACCTCGTTGATCCATGCGGTGTGGCTGACCCCTGATGACATCGAGCGTATCGCGGCAAGCGGCGCCAGCGTGCAGCACAATCCCAACAGCAACCTGAAACTGGGATCCGGGCTGATGCCCATGCGTGCGCTGCTCGATGCCGGGGTCAATGTCAGCCTGGGTACCGATGGGTGCGGTTCCCTGGAGTCCACCGACATGCTGCG
The DNA here is from genome assembly GCA_003553625.1 of Halomonas sp. Taxonomy (GTDB): domain Bacteria; phylum Pseudomonadota; class Gammaproteobacteria; order Pseudomonadales; family Halomonadaceae; genus Halomonas. The sequence continues at coordinate 3,272 of PWEV01000138.1, read as the reverse complement.
AGTGGTGGCCAACACGGCTCTGATCCATAAGCTGCGCGGCGATGACTACCGGCGCTGGATTGGCGCAGAGGAAGCGCTGCACGCAGCCACCCGAGGCGGTGCCATAGCCCTGGGACAGGAGGATCGCTTGGGGCGGATTGCTCCCGGCCATCGCGCCGATCTGGTGCTTTACCGACTCGATGGGCCCGCCTTTACGCCGCTCAACAACCCCCTGCGACAGTTGGTGTTCGGAGAGAGCGGTGGCAGCATCGACTCGGTGTTCGTCGAGGGCGAGCGCGTCGTGGCCGATGGCCAACTGACTCGTCTCGACCAGCGCGCTATTTCTCGGCGTATCGAACAGGCCATGTCGCGGCTGAGGCCTGCCATTGGCGAGGCTGAACGGCTTACCGAGACACTGCGTCCCGCCTACGAGCGTATCTGGTCGCGCTGCCAGGCCCTTCCGCTGGCGCCGGGCACTCTGCCTGCCCGCCTGGATGATGCGTGAGCGAGACCTGGCTATGGGCTCAGGGTATCGGTGGCGTGGCGGCACTGCTGGGGGTGCTGGCGTTCCAGTGCCGTCAAGACGTCAGGATGCTTCTGCTGCTGGCAGGCTCCTGCGTGGCCTGGAGCCTGCATTTCCTGATGCTGGCCCAGCCGACGGCCGCTTTGCTTAATCTCATCACGGCGGTGCGTAACCTAATTGCTCTTCGTTACCGAGGTGCCTGCCTGGCTGCCCTGTTCATAATGCTTTATCTGATTTCGGGAGGGGTGAGCTGGCAGAGTGCCTGGGATGTCCTGCCGGTGATTGCCGTGGTCGCTGGCAGTGTTGGCGTGTTCTTTCTTCAAGGTCTGCCTCGGCGCGGCGCCCTGCTGGCGGGTAGTTTACTGTGGCTCGTTTTCAACCTGCAGGCTGGGTCGATACCCGGCGTGCTCGTAATGGGTGCTGATGCGCTCTCCAATGCCTGGAGAATTCACAGGCTTAGATCGCCGCGTATTCGCTGAGAGTGTCCATGATCCTGTGACAAAGATTGTGATATGAACTCAGGATGAGCAGGGGAAGCTGTAAGCGAGTGCGACGCTATACCGGCAGCAGACCGAAGTGGGTCAGCAGCCAGACCATCAGGCTGATCAACAAGAAGATCGGCAGGGTAATTGCCAGTATCTCCAGCACGGTGTTGCCTTCCTTGGAGCGGGGAGGGGGTCAACTGACGTGGGTGCGAATCATCCGGGCCTTCTCCTGCAGCAGGGGCAGGTAGTGCTCCATCAGGGTGGCGTGGCTGATTCGCGCGGCGTTGGTGCTGATATTGATGGCGCCGAGCAGCTTGCCGTTGGCATCGAAGGCCGGCACCGCGATGGAGCGCAGGCCGGAGTCGAGCTCCTGGTCGGCGATGGCGTAGCCCTGTTGGCGTACCGCGAGGATGCACTCGCGCAGCTTGGCCCTGTCGGTGATGGTCTTGTCGGTATGCTGCTTCAGCTCCACCCGCTGGAGCCAGGCATCGAGCTCGTCATCGGGCAGCTGCGCCAGCAGGGCACGGCCGATCGAGGTATGCGCCGCCGGGAGGCGTGTGCCCACCGAGAGGGTGATGGCCATCAGGCGATGGCGTGAGGAGGAGCGCGCCACATAGGTGACCTCGTCGCCGTCCAGCACGCCCAGGGAGGAGGATTCCCCCGATTCGCTGGTGATCTCCTCGAGTACCTGCTGGATCACGCTGCGGTAGTCGTTTGCCGAGAGGAAGGCGTAGCCGAGTTGCAGCACCCTAGGTGCCAGCTCGAAGACGCGCTGCTGCTTGCGCACGTAGCCCAGCGCATGGAGGGTCAGCAGGAAGCGTCGGGCACGGGCGCGGTTCATGCCGGTGCGCGCGGCCACTTCGCTCAGCGTCATGCGCGGGTGGGCTTCGTCGAAGGCCAGGATCACCTCGAGCCCGCTGGCCAGAGCGGTAACGAAATCGCGGTCATCGGGCGCCAGTGCGTCATCCTTGTCGTCATGTGGCATCGGTATCCTCTCCTCGAATTTTTCCATCGTCTCAATACTCTACCATTGCCCTCAGCTCCGGGGACGGCGTCATCCGCTTCCCTCGCTGCAAGGAAGATGACACGGTCCTCGATGCCGCCTACCGCCAGCAGGTCAACTTGCCGATGGACTGCTCCGACGGCGTCTGCGGCACCTGCAAGGGCCACTGCGAGCAGGGCGAGTTCGACATGGGTGACGAGTACCTGGAGGATGCGCTCTGCGAGGACAGCATCGAGCTGGCAGTGGATCTGGATGAAGGCTCCGCGATCAGCTTCCTGCACGGCCAGTACGTGCCTATCAGTACCGGTGCCGCCGCGGGCCTTTTTTCGATGCGTTACTGCTGGGCAGGAGCCATGAGCTGCATAGAGGTAGGCGTCGCGCCCAGGTGCAATAAACCGCATAACGTCGTTTCCGAGGCCTTGAAACCGGAACAAGCGCTCCTATCTTGCAGATTACCGGGGCCTGCCGACCTCGTGCTGCCCGGCCCCGGTCGTCATCTGTCCTTGGAAGAGAAGGAGGTGCTCGATATGTTCAGCGACCCGAGAGGCTTGGATCCAGCTCGCCGCCAGGGCATGGATTGGATCCACCAGCTGTTCGACGAGATGTTCCCCAGTGGTGGAGCGGCCGACATTCGCTCGGTGCCTTCCGGCAGCTTCCCGCTGATCAACGTCGGGCGTACCGACGATGCGGTTCGCGTCTACGTCTTTGCGCCGGGACTCGGCGCCGAGGACCTGGAGGTGAGCCTGCAGGATAACGTGCTCACGGTGGCCGGCCGTCGCGAGCCATTACAGGAGAGCGAGGGGCGGACACACTTCCGTCAGGAGCGCTTTCACGGTGACTTCCGGCGAGCGGTGGCGCTGCCCGAGGGGCTCGACATCGATCGCGCCGAGGCGAGCTTCCGTGATGGCGTATGTGAGATCGTGCTGCCCAAGCGCGAGGAGCTCAAGCCCCGGCGTATCGACGTGCAGGCGGCGTAAGCTTTCCTCGTGAGCGTTGAGTCACCCAACCGGAGGAGGTAAGTGAGATGAACGAGATCACCCATCGAGACGCCGATGCCTCCCGGCTCGCCGAGGAGGCACGCCGACAGGAGACGCTGCTGCCGGCGGTGGATATCCACGAGGAGAACGATGCCGTGCATATTGTCGCCGACATGCCCGGCGTGACCCGTGAGTCACTGGTCATCGAGGTGGACAACGGCGTGCTGAGCCTGGAGGGCGAAGTGTCGATCCCCATGCCCGAGGGGCTGAACCCACTTTATGCCGAGGTTCGCGCCCAGCGCTAT
>PWEV01000142.1 GCA_003553625.1 Halomonas sp. | reverse complement strand
GTGGTCGTCGTGGCCGTGGTCGTCATGGCCGTGGTCGTCATGGCCGTGGTCGTCATGGCCGTGGTCGTCGTGGCCGTGGTCGTCGTGATCGTCGTGGCCATGGGCATGCTCATCGTCCTGGCCGTGATACTCCAGCCTGTCGATGCCATCCGTGGCGGTGACCAGCGGCCCAGTATAGTCGCTCGCGTCGATCAGGCGCTCCATCCAGCCCTCGAAGAGCAGGCCGTTGAAGACCACCAGGTCGGCATCGGTCAGCGCGCGGGCGTCGCGGGGCGTGGGCGAGTAGACGTGGGCGTCGCTGTCGGGGCCGACCAGCGAGGTGACTTCGACGTGTTCACCGCCGACGTTCTCGACCATGTCGGCGAGGATGCTGAAGCTGGTGACTACCTGAACGCGCTCGGCGGCGATGGCCGCGGGCAGGGCCAGCAGGGCCGAGACGCCCAGCAGGGCGGCGGAGGATTTCGGGAAACGCATGGAATGATTCTCCTAGTTGTGGCTATCAGTGGAGTTCGGGTGTCTCCGCCCCCAGGGGAGCGGCACGGCGTCGCAGGCGCTGCAGCAGGCTGTGGTGACTCCCGAACAGTGCGGAAAAGATGTAGCCCAGGCCGGCCAGCAGGATGATTGCCGGGCCCGAGGGGATATTGAAGTGATATGAGAGCAGCAGCCCTCCGGTGCTGGCGACCAGGGCGATGCCGATGGCCACGACGATCAACCCTTCCAGCCGCTTGCTCCAGAAGCGAGCGGCGGTGGCCGGCAGCATCATCAGGCCCACGGCCATCAGGGTGCCCAGTGTCTGGAAGCCGGCGGTAAGGTTGAGCACCACCAGGCCCAGGAAGGCCCCGTGGGCCAGGCTGCCGCGGACGCCCTGCCCGCGCAGGAAGAGCGGATCGAGGCACTCCACCACCAGGGCCCGGAAGATCACCGCGAGAATGATCACGATCACACTGCTGATGCTGGCGATCAGCACCAGGGCGGTGGTGTTGACCGCCAGTACCGAGCCGAACAGCACGTGGGTCAGATCGACGCTGCTGCCTCCCAGCGAGATGATCATGACCCCCGCCGCCAGCGAGATCAGGAAGAAGCTCGCCATGGCGGCGTCTTCCCGCTGGCCGGACATCTGCGACACGCTGCCTGCCAGCATCGCCACCAGCAGCCCCGAGAGGATGCCGCCCAGGCTCATCATCGGCAGCGAAAAGCCGGCGAACAGGAAGCCCAGCGCCACGCCGGGGAGGATGGCATGGGCCATGGCGTCGCCGATGAGACTCATGCCGCGCAGCACCAGAAACACGCCCATCGGGGGGGCGGCCAGGGACAGGGCCAGACTGGCCACCAGGGCGCGCCGCATGAAGCCGTAGTCGAAGGGGGCCACCAGCCATTCGTGCAGCGATGCCAAGAGTACGCCTAGCATGCGCTCACCCCGCTGATGGCCTGGGAGAGGAAGGGCACCGGCAGGGTGCCGCCGGGCTGCGCGAAGCTCTCCACCGGGACCCAGCGGGCATGACCGCCGGTGAGCACCACGGCCTCATCGGCCAGTCGCGATAGCTGTTCCATGTCGTGGAGCACCACGATGATGGTGGCGCCCTCCTTGGCCATATCCCGAAGCACCGTCATCAGCACCTCGACGGTTTCGGCGTCGACGTTGGCGAAGGGCTCGTCGAGCAGCAGCAGCTTGGCTTCCTGCATCAGGGTTCGGCCCAGCAGGGCGCGCTGGCGCTGGCCCCCGGACAGCTCACCCAGCGGGCGGTGGGCGAGGTGCGAGATGCCCAGGCGGGCCATGATCTCGCGGCCACGGCGGTAATGGGCGGCGCAGTAGCCCTTGAGGGCGCCATGGCTGGGCCAGCTGCCGGTCATCACCAGTTCCTCGACGCTCATCGGGAAGGTGAGATCCAGGGCCAGCTGCTGAGGCAGCCAGGCGCGGCGCTCTCTGGGCACGCGGCATTCCACGCGGCCGGCAATGGGCTTTAGCATGCCCATGATGCCCTGAATCAGCGTGCTCTTGCCGGTCCCGTTGGCGCCGATCAGCGCGGTGATGGCGCCGTCGCGAAATTCCCCGTCGATATGCTCGAGCACCGTACGGTTGCCCTGGGCGAGCTGCAGATCATGAAGCCGCAGGCGAGCGGGTTTCGCATCCATCACCCCCACCATCCCGCGGCCCAGGAGACCGTCAGCCAGAGCAGAGACAGGGGCAGCAGCAACAGCGTCAATCGCCGGCCAACCGACAGCGACATCAGTGAGAAGTGGCAGGGCCCCTCGGGGCGATGGTGGTGCCTGTGTGTCCGGTGTGCCATGGGACGGTACCTCGCGACGACGGTAGAAGGTTATAACATAACAAGTGGCGCCAGAAAATGGTCACTTCAACAGGCGCCGGCGCGGGCCAGTATCCACAACGCGGCATAAAAAGACAGGCTCAGATGGTGAAGCGTTCCCGTCGGTTTCATCTGGGACTGGGCGGGAGAGGCGGCGAGCCAGCATGCCCCCATGGGACCCCAGCAGCAGAGATATCAGATAGCCGCCTCCGGCGAGCAACACGATCGCCGGGCCGGCCGGCAGGTCAAGATGATAGGAAAGCAGCAGCCCCAATGTGCTGGACAGCACCGCCAGGCCGCAGGCCAGCGGCAACATGGTTTCCAGGCGTCGGCTCCAGTAGCGGGCCGCGGTAGCGGGTAGCAGCATCAGTCCGGCCGCCATCAGGGCGCCGAGCGTCTGGAAGCTCACGACCAGAGTGGCCACGGTCAGGCTCATGAAGAGTGCCTTGGTCCATCCGGCATGGCGGCCCTGCAGGGTCAGAAAGAGCGGGTCCAGGCTCTCGACCACCAGCGAGCGATAGGCCACGGAGAGGACGACCAGCACCAGGCTGCAGCTTGCAGCCACCAGCAGCAGGGTGGCGGTATCCACGGCCAGGACCGATCCGAACAGCACGTGGCCCAGGTCCAGGACCGAGCCGGAAAGCGAGATCAGCATCACGCCGGCCGCCATGGCCAGCAGGAACAGGCTGGCCATGGCGGCATCCTCGCGAAGTCCGCTGCAGAGCGAGATGGCGCCGGCCAGCCCCACCGTGACCAGACCGGCCATCAGGGCGCCCAGCATCATCAACGGCAGCGAGAAACCAACCAGGGTAAAGGCCACCGCAATGCCCGGCAGCATGGCATGGGAGAGGGCCTCGCTCATCAGGCTGAGCCCGCGCAGCGAGAGCAATACCCCGATGATCGGCGCGGTGAGCGACAGCACCAGGCAAGATGCCAGGGCACGACGCATGAAGGCGTAATCGAAGGGGGAGAACAGCCACCAGAACAGGGTGTCGAGCATGGTCGGTGAACCGGTTAGAGTTATGTTATAACATAACATAAAATAATGGTCGCGACCAAGATATCGCTACTCGCCTTGACGCGTCGGGTCCACGAACCCATGGTGGTAGTACGGCTAGGGACAGTGACACCCCAAAGCTAATTTCATCGAGCCTTGCGACCCGAGCGGAGGTTTCCATGACCTGCAAGATTCATCCCCATCACGATCACGAACATGGTCCAGGCTGCGGTCACACCGCCATCGAGCACGATGGCCACATCGACTATCTGCATGACGGCCATCTTCATCACCCTCACCAGGACCATGTCGACGAACACGTGGTCGGCATCAGTGATACCAATCCGGACCGCTGCACCCCGAAGCATCAATGTCAGGGCCATGACCCCGACCATGTCCACGGCCCCGGGTGTGGCCATGAGCCGGTCCCCCACGGTGATCACGTCGATTACCTGGTGGATGGCCACCTCCATCACCCCCATGGGGATCACTGTGACGATCACGGCCCCATCAAGGTGGTGAACTGACCGAGAGTCTCCGTAGCGCAGCGCCACCCCCGCCCCCTTGCTGCCGGCGCTGCAACGCGGCGGCTGATCTTGTCGCCCGCTCCGCGCAGAATGGCAAGACAAGGAGCAAGGCGGGAGCCAGGGCGATGTCGGGATGGTGGTTAGTACTGGTGGGGGTGATGGCTGCAGGGGCGCTGCTGCATCTGTTCCATCGGCGGTTGAGGGCCAGCCTGGCGGCGCCCCGGGTGCCCGTGGCGCTTGGGCTTGTCGACCATGGCGCGGTGGGCGAAACGGTGGACTTTGCCAGCCGACGAGGCCGGCGCCTCGTCGGCTGGTGGCTGCCCGGCGAGGCCCGTGGCACGGTGGTGGTCACCCATGGCTGGGGCGCCAACCGGGAGCTGATGCTGCCGATGGCGCGGCCGCTGCAGGCGGCGGGTTGGAACGTGCTGCTGTTCGATGCGCGCAACCACGGCGAGAGCGACCCCGATAGCTTCTCCTCCATGCCACGTTTCGCCGAGGACACCGAGGCCGCCCTCGACTGGCTGCGTGCCCGCCCCGGCATGGAGGATGCCCCGGTGGCGCTGCTGGGCCACTCGGTGGGCGCCGCGGCGGTGCTGCTCGCCGCCTCGCGGCGCGACGACGTCAGCGCCGTGGTCAGCCTCTCGGCCTTCGCCCACCCGGACGGCATGATGCGCCGCTGGCTGGCCGAGAAGAGGCTGCCGTTCTTCCCGCTGGGCTGGTATGTGCTGCGCTACGTGGAGTGGGTGATCGGCCACCGCTTCGACGCCATCGCCCCGGTGAACACCCTGCCGAGGGTGCGCTGTCCGGTGCTGCTGGTCCACGGTCGAGACGACCGCGTCATTCCGCCGAGCGATGCCGAGCATCTCCATGCCAGCCGTGGCGCCACGCCGGCCAGGCTTCGCCTGCTGCCCGGCGATCACGACCTCAGCCGGCATATCGAGGCGGAACTGCCCGAACTGCTGGCATTTCTCGACGAGGCCCTGGTAGAGGCCTCGCCGCAGCCGGTGTGACGGCCTATATCCCGAGTGCGCGGCGCATCACCTGGCGTTTTGCCGCGTCCAGGCGATCGGCCACCGCCAGCCCGGCCGCCCCGGCCTGGCGCAGCGGCTCAGCTCCGGTGAAGACATGGTGCAGGGTCGACATGGTGGCGATCATCGCCAGCGTCTGCGGGCGTCGGGTGCGGGCATAGCCGGCCAGCAGGCTTCGTCCACCCAGGTCCCGCCCCTCCCAGAAGGCCGCGATCACCCGCTCGGTGAGATCCGTGGCATCCTGGAGCCCCAGGTTCAGGCCCTGGCCGGCCAGCGGATTGATGACGTGGGCGGCATCGCCCACCAGCGCCAGGCGCGGGCGCACGTAGCGCTCCGCGTGGCGCCCTCGGATGGCAAAGCTCGCACGACCCAGCACCGCCTCGAGGCCTCCCAGCCGCTGGGGGAACGCCTGTTCGATGGCCTGGCGCAGCGCCTCGTCGTCCAGCGCCTCGCGCTCGGCGGTGTCCTCCGGGCTGCCATACCACACCAGCGAAGCGTGGTGGCCGGGCAGCGGCAGCATGGCCTGGGGCCCGCCGGGGGTGAAACGCTGCCAGCTGACATCCTGCTGGGGCAGGCAGGTGCGCACGTTGATGATCAGGGCCCGCAGGCCGTAGTCCTCGTCGCGGGTGTCGATGCCGGCCAGCTCGCGGATTCGCGAGCCGGCGCCGTCGGCGCCCACCACCAGCCGGGCGGCCAGCAGCTGGCCGGTGTCCAGCTCCAGCAGCGTGCGATGACTGCCGGGCAGCCAGGCCACCGGCCCGGCGTGGCAGTGGGTCGTCACATTCGGAAGCTCGGCGAGCCGCTGCCACAGGGCGCGACGGATCACCCGGTTCTCGACGAAGTGGCCGAAATCCGGCAGCTCCAGGTCGGCGGCGCCGAAGTGCAGATGGCGCCGCTCGGTCTCGTCGCTGGCCTCGATATGCCGAAACGGGCATCGCCGCGCCTCCGGTATGAAGGGCCAGGCGCCCACCTCCTCCAGCAGCTGCTGCGAGGCCAGGTTCAGCGACGAGATGCGCAGGTCAAAGGGGGCATCGTCGGCAATCGCCCCGGGGGCCCCGCCGCCCTCCACCAGCGCCACTGCCATGCCGGCCTGGCCGAGGGCCGCCGCCACGGCGGCGCCGACCATGCCGCCGCCGACGATGATCGCGTCGAGCGTGTCATCCATCCGTTTATCTCCTCGAAATGATACTTGCTGGACAGCCTCTTGCCTCTAGAGTGCCACGGGAGGGATGAGCCGGCACCGATCCCTCTTGATGTTGCTGTCATCAAAGTGTCACATAGTCGCGTTAGCGTGCCCGCACTGACACGTAACTGTCATCAAGGCGTCACGAAGAAATCGTCCACTCACACGGCAGACCACCCATGTCGAACCCAGGACCTTCAGCAGATCGTCCCGCGCTGGCCCGCCAGGAGTCCCCCGAGGTGCCTGCCTGGCTGCGAGGCATTTACGCCGGGCTGTGCCTCTATCTCTTCCTTGCCGCCCTCAACGTACTGGGCGCCGGCCTGGGCACCTTCGGCAGCGACAGCGATCTGCTGACCCGCGCCTTCGCCTACGGCGAGAACCCCTTCATCGCCCTGATGGCCGGCGTGCTGGTCACCATGATCGTGCAGAGCTCGTCGTTCACCTCGGCGCTGATCGTCACCCTGGTGGCCAGCGGCGAGATGACCCTGGGCACGGCGGTATTCGCCATCATGGGCGCCAACATCGGCACCGCGGTGACCGGGGTGATCGTTGCGCTGGCCAACGTGCGTATCAAGCGCAACTTCCGTCGCTCCTTCACCGCGGCGATGATGCACGACCTCTTCAACATTCTCACGGTGATGCTGGTGTTCCCCGTGGAGTGGCTCACCGGCATGTTCCACGAGGGCGGCCGCGGTATCTTCACCCGGCTGGCCGGCTGGCTGGCCGACCTGATCGGCCTCGAGGAGGTCGCCCGCCCCAGCAGCCCCATCAAGGTGATCACCGCCCCCATCGTCGACGTCGCCAACTGGCTCGGGGCCACCCTGATGCCCAGCGCCGCCGCCGCCGGGCTACTGGTGGCCGGCATTGGCCTGCTGCTGATGTTCGCCGCGCTCGTGTTCATGGTGCAGAACCTGCGCGGCGCCCTGCTGCGCCACATGGACGGCCTGTTTCGCACCTACTTCTTTCGCACCGACGCCCGCGCCTACGGGGTGGGGGTCATCTCCACCATACTGGTACAGTCCAGCTCCATCACCAGCAGCCTGATGGTGCCGCTGGCCGGGGCCGGGGTGGTACGCCTGCGCCGGGTGCTGCCGTTCATGATGGGCGCCAACCTGGGCACCACCGTGACCAGCGTGCTGGCCGCCACCGCGAATCCCATTGCCGCGGCGATGACGGTGGCGCTGTTTCACGTCATCTTCAACCTGACGGGCACCGCCATCTGGTGGCCGCTGCGGGTCATCCCGCTGCGCATCGCCACCTGGTACGGTCGGCTGGCCGGCAGGAAGATCCGCTACGCCTTCCTGTTCCTGATCGGCGTATTCCTGGTGGTCCCGCTGATCGGCATCACTATCACCGAACTGTTCATGGGCCTGCGCTGAGCGCGGCCAACCGGGAGGTTACCCATGTTTCGACAGCTTTATAGCGCGCTCACCTCGGAGAACAGCATCGACCAGGCCTACGCGGACCTGACCCGGATGCTCGAGCACGGCGCCTGGATGTTTTCCCGCGCCAACGAGGTGCTCTACAGCACCGTGGCCGCGGAGGAGGTGCGCGAACCGCTCTATGAGCGCGATCGCGCCGTCAACGAGCTCGAGCGCTCCATCCGCCGCAAGGTGCTGCGCCACCTGACCGTGAACCCCGGCCACGACGTGGCCATCTGCCTGGCGCTGATGAGCGTGGCCAAGGACGCCGAGCGCATCGGCGACTACTGCAAGAACGTCTTCGAGGTCGGCGCCTTCTACAGCGAGGGCTTCCACGTGCCGCGCTATCAGCAGCCCCTGGACGAGATGGCGGATCGCCTGACCGGCCTGTTCAAGGAGCTGATCGCCGCCACCCGCGACTCCAACGAGGAGAAGGCCCACGGGGTGATCAGCGCCACCCGCGAGATCCGCGGCAGCTGCGACGACCTGATCGAGGCGCTGCTGGGCGAGGAAGAGACCATCGAGTTCCACGAGGCCGTGGCCTACTCGCTGTTGGCTCGCCACTACAAGCG
>PWEV01000083.1 GCA_003553625.1 Halomonas sp. | reverse complement strand
CCGAAGCGTGTTGATCCGGCAGCAGCGGTGAACCAGGGCAAGGTCGAGTCGGCGAAAGACATGCTTATCGGCATATTCAAGGGGTAGGGGGCGGCGTCATGGCAAAGCAAACGAGTTACTTTCCCGAGCTGAAACGAAACTGGTGGTTGAAGCACTCCTACTTCAAGAAGTACATGGCGAGGGAAGCCACCGTACTGCCGCTGATGTTCTTTCTCGTCTGTCTGCTGGCAGGGTTGTACAGCCTGCTGCAGGGGGTCGACAGCTGGCAGGGGTGGCTGCAGTTCATGCAGAACCCTCTGGTTATCGCGATCAATGCGCTGGCTTTTATCGCCAGCCTGTACCACGCCTGGACGTTTTTCCAACTGTTCCCGCGCGTCATGCCGCTCCGCGTAGGTGGCCGTCTGCTACCAGCGAACCTCATGGTGCTGGGTCAATGGCTTGGCGTGCTGGCAGTCATGGGTCTGGCGGCCTGGATATTCACGGGGGGACGGTGATGAACAAGACCACATCTGGCAGCTTGAAAAGAAGCGATGAGCCGATCTGGTGGGGCCTGTTCAGCGCCGGCGGTGTCTGCTTTGCGGTCTTCGTGCCGGCGGCGATCCTGTTTATCGCCCTGCTCATTCCCGCCGGGATCGTGTCGCCGGAAGCGCTGAGTTTCGAGCGTGCCCAATCTCTGGTGTTCGGCTTGCCCGGGCTGATCTTCATCGGTGTGGTGATCTGCTTGCCGCTGTTCCATGCGGCCCATCGTATTCGCCACGGTCTGCATGATCTGAAGTTGGGCAGGGAACATCTGAACAAGATCGCCACCTACGGTAGCGCCGCCCTGCTCAGCGCCCTGGCACTTGTCGGGTTCGCCATCGGGATCCTGTAGCGATGCATGAAGCAATGCGGGGCTGCCACCGGCAGCCCCGCCTCTTATGGAGAACGAGGATTCGGTGGTTCAATCCTCGTCGAAGTCGCCCTTGAACTCGGGGTTGGGCTTCGAGCGGGGGTCCTCCTCGCCGGCCCGGCTGCTCTCGCCGGAGCGAGGCTGCCCGCCGGGACGCCCGTTGATATCGAAGGGCTGCTGCATGACACGCAGGTTGGCGGGGGGGGCCTCGCCCTCCTTGCCGACACCGAAGTAGAGGGTGGTGTGCGGGAAGGGAATCTCGATGCCCTTGGCGTCGAAATGCAGCTTGACCAGGCGGTTGAAGGCGCGTCCGGTAGACCACTGGGTGCCCGGCGTGGTCTTGATGCGGACGCGGATGTTCACCGAGCTGTCGGCCAGTGCGGTGACACCGGAGACCTCCAGCGGGGCGAGGATATTCATCTTGTGCTCATCATCGCCCGCCAACTCGTCGAAGGCCTCGCGCAGCACGATGATCGCGTCGTCGATGCTCTCGCGGTAGGCGATGCCGTACTCCCCCACGTGGTAGCCGAATTCGCGCATGTAGTTGGAGACGGTATCCACGCTGGAGAAGGGCACGATGTGGTAGGTGCCGTTGAGGTCGCGGATGCCTACCGACCGGATACTCAGGCGCTCGGCAACCCCCGTGACACCGCCGACCGTCACCACGTCGCCGGTATTCATGGCGTTCTCCACCTGGATGAAGACGCCCGTGATGATGTCCTGGACCAGCTTCTGTGCGCCGAAACCGATGGCCAGGCCCAGCACGCCGGCACCGGCGATCAGCGGGCCGATGTTGATGCCGATCTCGGCCAGCACGATCATCGCGGTGATGGTCACCAGGGCGATGGCGAGGGCGTTGCGGAACAGGGTGAGCAGGGTCATGGCTCGGGCCGATGGCACTCCGCCACCGGTCTCGGGGTTGAGCTTATGCTCGATCAGGCTGGCCAGTGCCAGCCAGACCCCGATGGCGAACACCAGGATCACTGCCACGCTGAACAGCTTGCCCACCAGGGTGCTGCCCGCCTCGGAGGCGTACCAGGCCGTCAGGTTGAAGGCACCCCAGGCATTGAACACCAGCATGGTCACAACGACCAAAATGAGGGTGCGGATCACCCGCAGGGCATTGGGCACATAGCTGTTGAGGCGCGCCTCGAGCATCGGCAGCTTGCGGCGCAGGTCATCGGAGAGGGTGATGCGCCGGCCGATGGTCTGGGTCAGGAAGCTGGAGAGCAGCAGGCCCACCACCACCGCGGCGATGGTCTTGAGGGTGGCGAAGAGCACGAAGGGCAGCGCGTCCACCGGACGGGTCAGGGTCACCACCAGCACCATGACGAAGTAGGCCAGTGCGAACAGGTGCCAGGTGCGGGCGAACAGCTGCAGCGAGATGCGACTGGCGGCCATGGTGGCCTGATGCGCCTTGCTGTCGATGGCGTCGCGCAGGCGCAGACGGTTCTTCATGACCACCGCCACAGCATAGATGAAGGCGCCGAACATGATCAGGGTGCCGAGGCTCTGACCCAGGGCGGGGGAGACATAGACATTGACCAGTGGCACCACCACCATCAGGCCGTAGCCGATCAGGCCGATCAGCCGGGCGATCCAGCGATTCCAGTAGGAGGCCTCGTCGGAGCTGATCGGCAGCAGGCGCAGGCCCTCGTAGCGAGAGGCAAACAGCATGCGCACCCCCGCCTTGAGCAGTTCAATCACCAAGAAGGCATTGAGAAACAGCGAGGCACGGGTGGAGAGCTCGCCGGTCTCGCCGATGGCAAAGGTGGCGAGCAGGTTGCCGCCCAGGTAGGCAAGGGCCACGATCAGCACGTCCACGAGCGCCGCCAGGGCCACGCAGATGATCAGTCGCAGCACCGGCGTGAGCCCCGCGCCGTTCAGCGACCACTGGCTGATGCTGGTGAACAGCGGCTTGGCCGTGCGGCGGAAGGCGATGAACAGTACCAGGGTAGCCAGAATGACCAGGCCCAGGTTGATGGTGGCGCTGGTAAAGGCCTCCATGTCAAAGGCGCTGTCCAGATCGCCGCTTCCCATGGTGCGCAGCACGTCCAGGGCATTGACGAGCTGGCCGCCGATATCGTTGGCCACCCGGCTGGTGATCTCTGCCAGCTGGCGGGGCAGAGAGGCTGCCGGGGTCTCCTCCGGTGACGGCTCGCCGGCGGAGGCCTCGGCCATGCCCCGGAGCTGCTCGATCAGCTGCCGGCGGGTCTCCTCGTTCTCGAGCAGATTGGCCAGGGTGGCGTTCGCCGTCTGGCCGTCCGTATCGGCCGGCTGGGCCTGAACCGGTCCGGCCATTGCCAGCAGAACAACCAGCAGCCAGCCGAGCATCAGGGGTAGGGCTCGCATGGGATTCACGCTGTGACCTCCGTCTCTTGCGTGTGATGTGTCATGTTGGGTAGGTCCAAGGGTGACGCATGAAGGTGCATGATACGGATTTTGGGGCGGGACCTCGACCCGCCCTGTCGCGGCGGCGCGACGCTGTGCAAGCCATAGATGCCGCCGGTAACGATGCGGCCCAATCGGAAGATAAGGGAGAGCGGAGATGGCAGTCAGTCTGCTGTTGGTGGCGGCCGGAGGGGCCCTGGGGGGCATGGCGCGTCTGGCGGTGAGCAATGCGGTGAGCCGGCGGCTCGGCGCCGCCTTTCCCTGGGGAACCCTCGCGGTCAACCTCAGCGGCTCCCTGATAATCGGCCTGCTGGCGGGCATTCTGGCCCCCTCCCTGCCCGGCGAGGAGGGCAGCGCCTGGTTGCTGCTGGCCATCGGCCTGCTGGGGGGTTATACCACGGTGTCGTCCTTCAGCCTGCAGACCCTGATGCTGTGGCAGGAGGGTCGCCCGCGCGCGGCGCTGGCCAATGTGGTGGCGACCCTGGTGCCTGGCCTCTGCGCGGTGGCTGCCGGCGTCTGGCTGGCGGGAGGCCTGGCATGATCGATTGGCGGGCCTATGGCGCGGTCGGGGCCGGCAGCGCCCTGGGCACCTCGCTGCGCTATCAGCTCAGCCTGGTGCTGCTGGCCCTGCCGGGGGCCTGGTTTCCCTGGGCCACCCTGGCGGTCAATGTGCTTGGCTCCTGGCTGATCGCGCTCTTCGCGGCCCTGGCCGCCGCTCGGCTGCAGGGCCGGGTGGCGCGCTGGCAGCCCTTCCTGGTGGCCGGCTTCTGCGGTGGCTTCACCACCTTCTCGCTGTTCGGCCTGGAGCTCGTGCAGCTGCTGGCCCAGAGCCGTCCGCTCGCCGCCTTCTGCTATGGCCTGGCCAGCCTCGTGCTGTGGCTGGCCGCCGCCTGGCATGGCCATGGGGTGGGGCGGCGGCTGGCCGCCACCTGAGTCATTCGGGGAGCCGCCAGCTGTCGGGGCATTCGGCGGCGCGGTAGAGGCGCTGGGCGGTGGTGGCGTTGCGTCGCTCTGCCACCCGGGTGCGGCCGCCATCCAGGGCCTCCAGCAGGGCCTCGTCGGGATGGCGCACGGTGAGCAGCACCAGGCCATCCCGGCGGGCCACCGAGAAGCGCTCTGTCAGCGCCTCCAGTGCGGGGGCAAGCCTCTCCGGCTGGTTGTCGACCACCAGACGCAGGCGCAATGGCTCGACGTCGATCAGGTTGGCATGCAGGCCGGCCTCGGCGAACTGCGTCAGCACCGTTGCTATCAGCGCCTCATCGACGAAGCTGCCGTCGCTCGGGCTCACCTCCAGCAGCAGCTGGTCGTCGCGCAGCATGCAGGCGGGCAGGGTGTCCCCCTCGCCCGGCTCGGGCCCGATGACGGTGGGGGCCGCCTCGGGCTCCAGGAAGGAGCGCACCGTCAGCGGGATGCCCCGGCGCTGCAGCGGGGCCAGGGTGCGGGGGTGGATCACCTTGGCGCCGTGCCAGGTCTGTTCGAGGGCCTCTGAATAGCTGAGCCGGGCAATCTGGCGCGCATTGGTGAAGCGCCGCGGGTCGGCGTTGAACACCCCCGGCACATCCTTCCAGATGGTCAGCTCGTCGGCATCCAGGGCCTCGGCGAGGATCGCCGCGCTGAAGTCGGAGCCCTCTCGGCCCAGGGTGGTCATGGCACCGTCCGCGGTGGCGCCGATGAAGCCCTGGGTCAGCAGCACCTCGTCGGCTACCTGCTCGAGCGACGCGATACGCTCCCGGGTCGGCGCCCAGTCGACGTTGGCCGCCTGATGGCGGTCGTCGGTGAGGATCAACTCCCGGGCATCGCACCAGCGGGTGGCCACGCCGATCTCGTTCAGCCAGGCGGCCACCAGGGCGGTGGAGAGCAGCTCGCCGACGCCCACCGTCTGGTCATAGTGGAAGGGGAATGGCGCGTCCCGATGGGAGTGGTGAGCGGCGTCCAGCTCGGCCAGCCGCTGCTCCAGCTCGTCGGCCACGGCGGACCCCGGGCCGAACAGTGCCTCGGCCACGTCCAGATGGTCGTCCCGGATCGCCGCCAGCCGCCGGCGGTAGAGCGCCTCATCATCCTGGCGGGCCGCCTGCAGTAGCGCCTCCAGGGCGTTGGTGGTCTTGCCCATGGCGGAGGCGACCATGGCCCTTGGCCTCGGCGCCTTCCCGGCCAGCAGCTCGCCCAGATGGCGAATGGCGCTGGCGTCCTGGATCGAGGCGCCGCCGAACTTGTAGACCCTGAGCATTACATGCTCCCTGTGGTAATGGCTTTCCTCCACCATAGAGGCCAGGGGCGCGACGGTGAAGCCTTGGGCTAACACTCGGGGCCAGAAATGAATGAAGCCCCTCGAGGGGCTTCATTCTGGTGCAGTGCTTCGTTCCGACGCGTAATCGGTGGCCGGGTCGGCTCAGCTCAGCCGCTGCATGTAGTCCACGTAGCCGAAGGTCCTTACCGTGCGCACCGCGCGGCTCGTCTCATCGATCCGGCAGATCGAGGGCAGGCGGATGCCGTTGAAGGTGGTGGTCTTGACCATGGTGTAGTGGGCCATGTCGGTGAACACCAGGCGATCACCGATGGCCAGAGGGGCATCGAACGAGTAGTCGCCGATGACGTCGCCGGCCAGGCAGGTCAGGCCGCCCAGGCGGTAGGTATGGGCCTTCTCGCTCGGCTCGCCGGCGCCGATGATCTGCGGTCGATAGGGCATCTCCAGCACATCGGGCATGTGCGCCGTGGCCGAGGTGTCGAGAATGGCGATGGGGCCGTCGTTCTCGACGATATCCAGTACCGAGCAGACCAGATAGCCGGTGTTGAGCGCGATGGCTTCGCCGGGCTCCAGGTAGACCGTCAGGTGAGGATGGCGAGCCTTGAAGTCCCGGATCACCCGCACCAGTCGCTCCACGTCGTAGTCCTCGCGGGTGATATGGTGCCCACCCCCCAGGTTCATCCACTTCATGCTACCCAGGTGCTGACCGAACTTGGCCTCGAAGGCCGCCAGGGTATCTTCCAGGGCGTCGCTGTTCTGCTCGCACAGGGTGTGAAAGTGCAGCCCCTCCAGGCCTTCCAGGTCGGCAGCGGCCAGGTCCGCGGCCCGGGCGCCTAGCCGCGAGCCCGGTGCGCAGGGATCATAGATCGGCACCGCCCCGGTGGAGTGCTCCGGGTTGACCCGCATGCCGCAGGAGACCCGCCGCGGCGCTGCCGCGACGGTGTCGCGGAAATGCCGCCACTGCCCCGGTGAGTTGAAGCTGAGGTGGTCCGCATAGCGCAGCACCACCTGCATCTCCTCCTCTGTGAAGGCCGGCGAGTAGCAGTGCACCTCGCCGCCGAAGGTCTCGGCGCCCAGGCGTGCCTCATCCTGGCCACTGGCCGTGGTGCCTACCAGGTATTGGCGCACCATTGGGAAGGTATCCCACATGGCGAAGCCCTTGAGGGCCAGCAGTATCCTGGCACCGCTGCGCGACTGGACCTGCCCCAGCAGTTCCAGATTGCGGCGCAGGAGGGCGTCGTCCACCACATAGGCCGGCGAGGGGCAGGCCAGAACGTCGAAATCTATTCCGACGTTCTGGCCGACGTCCAGATTGGAGTCGCGTGCGTCTGTCATCGATCAGGCCAGCGGATCATGGTCGGGGTCCAGTTCGACCACCTGCCAGGGCAGGCCCATCTCGCCGATGCGTTCCATGAAGGGGTTGGGGTCGAGCTGCTCGACGTTGAACACTCCCTCGCCCTTCCAGATGCCTTCCAGCATCAGCATCGCGCCGGTCACCGCCGGCACGCCGGTGGTGTAGGAGATGGCCTGGGACTTGACCTCTTCAAAGCACTTCTCGTGATCGCAGATGTTGTAGATGTAGACCTTGCGACGCTTGCCATCCTTGATGCCGTCCAGGATCACGCCGATGTTGGTCTTGCCCTTGGTGCGCGGGCCGAGCGATGCCGGGTCCGGCAGCACGGCCTTGAGGAACTGCAGCGGCGAGATCTCGCAGCCGTCGACCTTGATCGGCTCGATGCTGGTCATACCGACGTTCTCCAGCACCTTCAGGTGGGTGATGTACTTGTCGGAGAAGGTCATCCAGAAGCGGATGCGCTCCAGGCCCTTGATGTTCTGGACCAGGGATTCGAGCTCCTCGTGATAGAGCAGGTAGAGGTCCTTCTCGCCGATGCCGTCGAAGTCGAACGTGCGCTTCTCGGCCAGCGGCGGAGTCTCCTTCCACTCGCCCTTCTCCCAGTAGCGACCGTTCGCGGTGATCTCGCGAATGTTGATCTCCGGGTTGAAGTTGGTGGCGAAGGGGTAGCCGTGATCGCCGCCATTGGCATCCAGGATGTCGATGCGATGGATCTCGTCGAACAGATTCTTCTGGCCATAGGCGCAGTAGATGTTGGTCATGCCGGGATCGAAGCCGCAGCCCAGGGTGGCCATGTTGCCCGCCTTGGCGAAGCGCTCCTGGAAGGCCCACTGCTCCTTGTACTCGAACTTGGCTTCGTCAGGATGCTCGTAGTTGGCGGTGTCCAGATAGGGCACACCGGTGCGCAGGCACGCCTCCATGATGGTCAGGTCCTGATAGGGCAGGGCCACGTGGATCAGCACGTCGGGCTTGAACGACTCGATCAGCTTGACCAGCTCATCGACGTTGTCGGCGTCCACCCGGGCGGTCTGGATCGGACGATCCAGTTGGGCGGCGATCGCCTGGCACTTGGACTCGTTGCGGCTGGCCAGCAGGATCTCGCTGAAGATCTCGGGATGCTGGGCGCACTTGTGGGTAACGACGCCACCGACGCCACCGGCGCCAATAATCAGGACTTTGCTCATTGGGGTTCGAATCCAGATCGGG
>PWEV01000324.1 GCA_003553625.1 Halomonas sp. | reverse complement strand
GGTGATCTCGCTGGCGGTGTCGCGCACCAGCGCGCCCAGTTCCAGCAGGCGCGCCTCGGGGATGCGCGCCACCGGGCCGGAGACCGAGATCGCGGCGAGGGGGGTGCCGTGTTCGTCGTGGAGACAGGCGGCTACGCAGTGCAGGCCGATGGCGTGCTCCTCGCGGTCGCAGGCGAATCCCTGGCGGCGGATCTCGGCCAGGCCAGCGCGCAGCGCCTCGGGAGTGTGCAGGGTGTTCTCGGTGACTCGATTCAGGCCCTGTTCGTCGAGAATGCGTTCGAGCTCGTCGTCGGGCAGCCAGGCCATCAGCGCCTTGCCGATGCCGGAGGCATGCAGCGGCGCCCGGGAGCCCAATGCGGTGATCATGCGCATCATCTGAGATGACTCGCTCTGGGCCAGGAAGACCACGGTTCCGCCGTCGCGGATGCCCAGGTTGGCCGTCTCGCCGGTCGAGACGGTGAGGCGGCGAAGGAAGGGGCGGCTGGTGGCCACGAAGTCTCGCGCTTCAAGGAAGCTGTTGCCGATTCGAAAGGTCTTGACGTCAATCTTCCACACCCCGAGCTCGCTGTCCTGGGCGACGAAGCCCTGACCCTGCAGAGCCTGAAGCAGGCGGTGGGTGGTGGAGGGGGCGAGGTCGGCCTGTTCGGCCAGCTCCGAGAGTGCCAGACCTCCGGGACTTGTCGAGAGGCGCTCGAGCAGGTTGAGCCCGCGCACCAGCGACTGGCTGTGGCCGCCGGTGGTGGTCTTCCCTGATCCGGCGGGGCGTCCCGCCGTCCTGCGCTTGACTTCGCTCACCCTCGACTCTCCTCGTAATGTCCGCCCGCTGTCGGCCACAGGATACCCTGTCGGTCACGGCCTGTCGTGCCTGCGGAAATCGCTTCCATTCCCTCCCGGGGCAGCGCGCAGATGCCCCTGCCCCGGTGCTGGCGCCGCGGGTCAGCGATGACGCCAGTGGGGCGTTCGCTTTTCGATGAAGGCGTCGATGCCCTCGCCGGCGTCCTCGGCCATCATGTTGCAGGCCATCACCTCGCCGGCGAAGGCGTAGGCCTCGTCCAGGGGCATCTGCAGCTGGCGCTGGAACATCGCCTTGCCGGTGCGCACCGCCACCGCGCTCTTGGCGCAGATGCTGGCGGTGAGCTCGGCCACGGCGTCGTCGAGGGTCTCGTCATCGGCGACCCGGTTGATCAGCCCCCAGTCGCGGGCGGTCTCGGCGTCGATGAACTCGCCGGTGAGCAGCATCTCCATGGCGCGTTTGCGAGCGACGTTGCGCGACAGCGCCACCGCCGGGGTGGAGCAGAACAGTCCGGCGTTGATCCCGGAGACGGCGAAGCGCGCCGAGCGTGCGGCCACGGCCAGGTCGCAGCTGGCCACCAGCTGGCAACCGGCGGCGGTAGCAATGCCTTGTACCCTGGCGATCACCGGTACCGGCAGCTCGACGACGGCCTGCATCACCCGGGCGCAGCGTGTGAAAAGCTCCTGATAGTAGGCCTTGTCGGGCCGGGCGCGCATCTGCTTGAGGTCGTGGCCGGCGCAGAAGGCGCGTCCCTCGGCGGCGATCACCACGCAGCGCACGTCGCCGTCATTGGCGAGCCGGCCGAGCTCCCCCTTGAGGGCCACCAGCATCTCCTCGGAGAGGGCATTGAAGCTTCCCGGACGGTTGAGGGTCAGGGTGGCCACGCCGGCGGTGTCGCGGCGCAGCAGGGGCGGTGTCGAATCGCTCATCAAGGTCTCCCGATGGTGGTCGATGTGGTGGGGCTCTCCGCCAGGCTAGCGTGCTCGGCAGCAACCGTGCACTTCGACCATGGATATCGGAGCGGGGGC
Source organism: Halomonas sp. (assembly GCA_003553625.1). GTDB lineage: Bacteria > Pseudomonadota > Gammaproteobacteria > Pseudomonadales > Halomonadaceae > Halomonas. Next base: position 6,299 of record PWEV01000324.1, on the reverse strand, counting down.
CTTGCCTGCCAACGAAAACCGCCGCGTCGTCTCGACGCGGCGGCTGGCCGGGCAAGCGAGAGCCAGAGGGGTCAGGCGTCCTGGCCGGTCTCGGAGTAGAGCACCCGTACCTTGAGGGTGTGCTCCACCTGGCGCAGGGCGTCCAGGGCCTGGGGGCCATAGGCCTTGTCGACGTCGATCACCACATAGCCGACCTTTTCATTGGTCTGGAGGTACTGGCCGGCGATGTTGATGCCGTTCTCGGAGAGCACCCGGTTGATTTCGAAGAGTACCCCCGGCACGTTGTCGTGGATGTGCAGCAAACGATGCTTGCCCGGGTGGGCCGGCAAGGCGACCTCGGGGAAGTTGACCGAGGTGACTGTGGTGCCGTTGTCGGAGTAGGTGATCAGCTTCTCGGAGACCTCAATGCCGATGTTCTCCTGGGCCTCGAGGGTGGAGCCACCGATGTGCGGCGTGAGGATCACGTTGTCCAGGCCGCGCAGGGGGCTCTGGAACTCTTCGCTGTTGCCCTTGGGTTCCACCGGGAAGACGTCCACGGCGGCTCCGTTGAGCTTGCCGGCCCGGATCGCCTCGGCCAGGGCCTCGATCACCACCACGGTGCCTCGAGAGGCGTTGATCAGAATGGCCCCCGGCTTCATGCGGGCGATCTGCTCGGCGCCGATCATCCACTTCGTGGAGGGGAGTTCCGGCACGTGCAGGCTCACCACGTCGGAGCGGCCCAGCAGCTCGTCGAGGCTGGCCACCTGACGGGCGTTGCCCATGCCCAGCTTGGCCACCACGTCGTAGAAGATGACGTCAAAGCCAAGCGACTCGGCCAGGACCGATAGCTGCGAGCCTATGCTTCCGTAGCCGACGATGCCCAGGGTCTTGCTGCGGGCCTCGTGGGAGTTCCTGGCGCTCTTCTGCCAGCCGCCGCGGTGGGCCAGGGCGTTCTTTTCGGGGATACCGCGAAGCAGCATGACCGCCTCTGCCAGCACCAGTTCGGCCACCGAACGGGTGTTGGAGTAGGGGGCGTTGAACACCGGGATGCCGCGTATCAACGCTGCGTTGAGGTCGACCTGGTTGGTGCCTATGCAGAAACAGCCAACGGCCACCAGCTTCTCGGCGGCGGCGAAGACCCGCTCGTTGAGTTGGGTACGCGAGCGGATGCCGATAAAGTGCACATCGCTGACCTTCTCGACCAGCGCCGCCTCGTCCAGCGAGGTGGGCAGCTGTTCGATGTTCGAGTAACCGGCGTTGCGCAGATTATCCACCGCGCTCTGGTGTACCCCCTCGAGCAGCAGGATCTTGATCTTGCTCTTGTCCAGGGACGTCTTGGCCATGGTCGAATCAACCTCTTCCGGCGCGAGCCGCATGCAGTGTCGGGTGTGGTAAAGAGGCCGTATCCTAGCACATGCCAGCTGTGGGCCAGGATGAAAATGCTGCGGCGCCATGATGAACGCCACGCAAGTCAAGCCCTTCGGCGTCGGGGCAGACGACCCCCGGGGGGGAGTGTGTATACTGTTGTCTTTCGAGATGCCGGATCAGGCGAAGACGGGCGAGGATGGCGATGGCGGAGCGCAGGCAGCGGCCCAAGGGCCAGCAGAGCGACGAGACGGAAGCGGTCGACTTCGCCACCACCCTCGAGTGTCTGGAGCGGCTGGTGGAGCGACTTGAGTCCGGCGAGCTCTCGCTGGAGGCCTCCCTGGCCGCCTTCGAGGAGGGCATTCGCCTGACCCGTGATGCCCAGCGCCGCCTCGACGAGGCCGAGCTCAGGGTACGCACCCTGACCGAGGGTGAAGAGGGTGGCATGGCCCTGGCGCCCTTCGCCGCGCCCATGGAGGATGATAGTGAACGCTGAGACCCTGGTGGCCGGCCTGGCCGCGGATCGCGCCCGGGTGGATGAGCGGCTCGAGGCGCTGTTCCGCGAGAGAGACGCCGTGGTGCCGCGGCTGGATGCCGCCATGCGCCACGGCGTGCTGGTAGGCGGCAAGCGTCTACGCCCGGTGCTGGTCTACGCTGCCGGCCGCGCCCTGGGCGCCGACGACGACAGCCTGGACGCGCCGGCCATGGCCATCGAACTGGTGCACGCCTACTCGCTGGTTCACGATGACCTGCCGGCAATGGACGACGATGACCTGCGCCGCGGCCAGCCCACGGTGCACCGGGCATTCGACGAGGCCACCGCAATCCTGGCCGGCGATGCCCTTCAGGTGCTGGCCTTCGAGGTCTTGGCTCGCGCCCCCTATCCGCGCCTGTCGGCCATGCTGTTGACGCTGGCGGAATCTGCGGGTCGCGACGGCATGGTGGCCGGTCAGGCGCTGGACCTGGCCGCCGTGGGCGGTCATCCCGACGTCGCGGCACTCGCCACCATGCACGGCCACAAGACGGGTGCGCTGATCCGCGCCGCGGTCCGCCTGGGCGGACTCGTCGCCGTGGCCGAAGATGACCCGCGCCTGGCCGCCCTGGACGCCTACGCCCGGGCCATCGGCCTGGCCTTCCAGATCCACGACGATGTGCTCGACGTGATCGGTGACACCACCACCCTGGGCAAGGCGTCCGGGGCGGATGCCGCTCGCGACAAGCCCACTTATCCGAGCCTGCTGGGGCTAGCCGGCGCTCGCGTCCGTGCCGGCGAGTTGGTCGAGGAGGCCGCGGCTGCCCTCGCCCCGCTGGGTGACGGCGCCGCTCCCCTCAAGGCCCTGGCTCGCTACATGATCGAGCGCGACCACTGACACGACAGATGACTCCATGAAGCTGTTCGACGAGATTCCCGCCGAGCGTCCGGCCACGCCGCTGCTCGACACCCTGGACACCCCGGCCGCATTGCGCGCCATGTCTACCGCGCAGCTTGCGCAGGTGGCAGATGAGCTGCGCGCCTATCTGCTCTACAGCGTGGGGGTCTCCGGGGGGCACTTCGGGGCCGGCCTGGGTGTCGTGGAGCTCACCGTAGCTCTGCACCAGGCGCTGGAGACCCCCCGCGACCGGCTGGTCTGGGATGTGGGTCACCAGGCCTATCCTCACAAGATTCTCACCGGCCGCCGCGAGGCGATGCCGAATATCCGCCACTATGGCGGCCTGGCGGCCTTTCCGCGCCGAGCCGAGTCGGAATACGACACCTTCGGCGTGGGCCACTCGAGTACCTCCATCTCGGCGGCGCTGGGTATGGCGCTCGCTGCCCGTGCCAAGGGGGAAACACGTCGAACCTGCGCGGTGATCGGCGATGGCGCCCTGACCGCGGGGATGGCCTTCGAGGCTCTGGCCCATGCCGGCCATGTGGATGCCAACCTGCTGGTGGTTCTCAACGACAACGAGATGTCGATCTCCGAGAACGTTGGCGGCATCGCCAGCTACCTGGCGCGGATCCTGGTCAGCAAGCCCTACACCACCATGCGCGAGGGCGGCAAGAGGGTGCTCTCCCATCTCCCCGGGGCGCTGGAGCTGGCGCGGCGCACCGAGGAGCACATGAAGGGCATGGTCAGTCCGGCCACGCTGTTCGAGGAGATGGGATTCAACTACATCGGTCCCATCGACGGCCATGATCTGCCGCTGCTGGTGCAGACCCTGCGCAACATGCGCGATCTCGATGGGCCCCAGTTTCTCCACGTGCGCACCTGCAAGGGGCGCGGCTTCCTGCCCGCCGAGGCGGACCCCATCGGCTATCACGCCATCACCAAACTGGAGAAGAATGGCGAGGCGCCGCCTCCGTTCAATCCGGCCGCACCGGTCAAGAAGAGCAAACCCGACGAGTTATCGCGCCCGAAGCCGCGCAACGAGTTATCGCGCCCGAAGCCGCGCAAGTATTGCAACGTGTTTGGCGACTGGCTGTGCGATATGGCCGCCGCCGATGCGCGGCTGATCGGGATCACCCCGGCCATGCGCGAGGGTTCGGACCTGGTGCGCTTCTCGCGAGAGTACCCGGAGCGCTACTTCGACGTGGCCATTGCCGAGCAGCACGCGGTAACCCTGGCCGGGGGCATGGCCTGTGAGGGCATGAAGCCGGTGGTGGCGATCTATTCCACCTTCCTGCAGCGCGGCTACGATCAGCTGATCCACGACGTGGCGGTGCAGGGGCTGGACGTTACCTTTGCCATCGACCGCGCCGGCCTGGTGGGCGAGGACGGCCCCACCCACCACGGCAGCCTGGACCTCTCCTACCTGCGCTGCATACCGGGGATGGTGGTGCTGGCGCCTGCCGACGAGGCGGAGTGCCGCGCCATGCTGAGTGCTGCCTACCACTACCCCGGCCCCGCCGCCGTGCGCTATCCGCGCGGCAACGGCCCTGGCGTCGAGATCCCCGCCCACCTGGAACCTCTCGCCATTGGCCGGGCCGATAGGCGCCGTGAGAGCGGCGCCGAATCCGGGGGGCGAATCGCCCTGCTGGCCTTCGGCAGCCTCAATACCCCGGCGGCCGACGTGGCCGAAACGCTGGATGCCAGCCACTTCAACATGCGCAGCATCAAGCCGCTGGACCGCGAGGCGGTGCTGGCTGCCGCCGCTGATCATGACCTGCTGGTGACCCTGGAGGAGAACGTGGTGGCCGGCGGGGCGGGCAGTGCGGTCAACGAACTGCTGCTGGCCGAGGGTGTGCAGGTAGCGGTACTCAACCTGGGCCTCCCGGACGCCTTCGTGGAACACGGCAAGCCTGCCGAACTGATCGCCGAGTGCGGTCTTGACGCGGAAGGCATCGAGGCGTCGATCCGCGCTCGGTTGTCCTGATTCGTCACGTTTCTTTCAAGAGGTTGCGATGCTGTTCCTGATACTGATCGGTGCCCTGGTGGGGCTGGCCATCGGTGGCCCTATCGGCCTGCTGGTCGGCGGGGCTCTGGGCTTCTGGCTGGGCAGACGACTGCGAATTCGCCTGATGAAGAAGCTGGTGGGCGTTCAGTCGCAGTTCCTGGAATCAACCTTCGCGGTCATGGGGTGCCTGTGCAAGGCGGATGGCCAGGTCTCCGAGCACGAGCTGGAAGCGTCCCGTCAGCTGTGGGACCGGCTGCGGCTCAACGAGGCCCAGCGCGCGCAGGCCCGTGCCGACTTCACCCGCGGCAAGAGCGCCGACTTCGACCTGGACGCCGAGCTGGCCAGGATCCGCCGCATTGCGTCACATCAGCCCGCTCTGCGCCAGGTTTTCCTGCAGGTGCAGCTGACCGCGGTCGCTGCCGATGGCAGGCTGCATCCCGCCGAGCACGAGATGCTGATGCGGGTGGTGCGGGGCCTGGGTTGTTCGGACGCCGAGATTGCCCAGATCGAGGCCATGCTGCGCAGCGGGCCCAGCGGTACGGAGGCACATGGCCCTTCCCTCGAGGATGCCTATCGGGTGCTGGGCGTGGAGTCGGACGCCGGCGACGCCGAGATCAAGAAGGCCTATCGCCGTTTGATGAGCGAGAATCACCCCGACAAGCTGGCCGCCAGGGGCTTGCCCGACAGCATGCGTGAGGTCGCCAAGGAGCGCACCAGCGAGATCGGCAGCGCTTACGAGCGCATTCGCAAGGCACGCGAGGTCTGACGATGGTCAGGCGGAGAAGGGGAGTACCGAGGTATAAACCGCGAAATAGTGGAAGATGCTGCCTCCCAGCACGAACAGGTGCCAGATGACATGATTGTAGGGAATGGCGCTGATGGCGAAGAAGATCACCCCCAGAGTATAGGAGAGGCCTCCGGCGATCAGCAGCAGGAGGCCGGCTGTCGGTAGCTTCTCGGCCAACTCGCCACCGGCGAAGAGTATCAGCCAGCCCATCAGCAGGTAGATGCCGACACGCAGTACCGCGAAGCGGTGGGGCCACAGCAGCTTGCAGGCGATGCCACCCAGCGCCAGGGTCCAGACCACGGCGAACAGCATCCAGCCAGTGGGGCCGTGCAGGTTGACCAGCAGGAAGGGCGTATAGGTGCCGGCGATCAGCAGGTAGATGGCGCAGTGGTCAAGCAGCTGGAACAAGCGCTTGAGACGCGGGCGACGGACGCTGTGATAGAGCGTCGAGACGCTATAGAGCAGAACCAGGCTGATGCCATAGAGGCCGAGGCTGGCAAGCTTCAATGGGTCGACCTGCGCGGTCAGGCTGGCCATCACCAGCAGTACCACGGCCCCGGCCAGGCTCAGTGCCGCGCCAACACCGTGGCTGATACCGTGAAGCAGCTCCTCGAGCAGTGTGAAGCCTCGCCCGCTCGTGAAACGTGAGCGCCCCATGGCGGTTCCTCTGTCATTGTCTACCCCACTGGACATGCGAGTTGAACGCCGTGTTCAAACGCCCGATGGCTCAGGGCTTGCGTTCGATATCCACGTCGCTGGCCTGGGTGAAATCGCCCAGCGCCATCATATGTCC
>PWEV01000290.1 GCA_003553625.1 Halomonas sp. | reverse complement strand
CGCCGCTTGCATGGCTAAGCAGTTGGTTTTACTATCGATTCAGCCCAGCGGGTGTAGCTCAATGGTAGAGCAGAAGCTTCCCAAGCTTAAGACGAGGGTTCGATTCCCTTCACCCGCTCCACGTATCCCGAATACCTCTCCTCATTTTCTACGTGGGTCCAGAACCTGTTCTGGCATGGGATCAATCTTCTGGTTACGCCCATGGCTCTCTTCCTGGTTGTCTTCGTTGTCTGTCTGCTGATATTCGGCGGCATGGTAGGTTTGCTGCTGTTGTCCGGCACACCGCGCTATCGGACCGAGCCCACCCAGCTGCTCGAGCTTATCGATCGTGCCCTGCAGAGCCAGGTCAGCGAGACCGAGTGGAACACCATTATCGGCTACCCCATCCGCCACGACGATACCCTGGACGGCATCCGCCGCCGCGCCCAGCGACTGGTGGACGATCACGGCAACCACGGCCGCGTTACGCGTGGCAAGCCGCTGCTCGACGCCACCGGCCAGGAGGAACTCACGGCCCTGCGTGACCACCTCGCCCGGCACCTGGCGATCAAGGAACGTCAACGCAGCGTGAAATGACCGTAATACTGGAATCGGGCTAGGATAAAATTTCATTTCGCTTTAACGGGGCCCGACATGTCGAGCGCCATCCGCCAGGTTCCTCTCGATACCGCCACACGCCATCATGCCCACGACTTCCATCAGATCGTGATCGGACTTGAGGGGCAAGCAGAGTTCGAGATCGAGGGATTGGGAGGTGGCATTTCGGCGCTGTCGGGCTGCATCGTTCCTGCCAACCACATGCACTACTATTCGGGTGCCGGCCAGAACCGCCAACTGATTCTTGACCTGCCGAGCGAGGCCCAGTGTCTCACCGGCTTTCACCATGAGCTGTCACGCCTCTTCGACGCACCGCGTTTCTTTGCCCTTGATGCCCCCCTCCAGCGCTATCTGGACTTTCTGTTGCTCGAACTCGACGTCGCCGGCGACTCGGAATCCCAGCAGGAACGTCTCGCTGCCACCCTGCTCGGCTGCCTGAATGCGCGCCTGACCGAGGCCCCGACCCCAGTCCGAGGCCGGCGACTCGACCTGATTCGCCTCGACCGTTTCATAGCAGGCCACCTGTCCAGTCCGCTGAGCGTCGCAGACCTGGCCCGTGAGGCCTGTCTAAGCGAAGCCCACTTCCGCCAGTGTTTTCGAGAGCAGGCTGGTCTTTCCCCCTGGCAATACGTTCGCAATCGACGCCTGGAAGCCGCACGCCACCTGCTGACCGGCAGCGAGCTACCCCTTTCCGAGGTCGCAGCTCGGACCGGCTTCGCCAGCCAGAGCGCCTTCTCCCATGCCTGCCGGGAAGCCTTCGGCGTATCGCCCAGTGGACTACGTCGCACCGGCAGGCTCCTGGTCAATTCACCAACGTTATGTTGATGCGAGCACATGCCTAGACGAAAGTCTAACCCTGGCATCACTCCGACGGCAGAAACCGCGGAATCCGCAACAGCTTCCGCGGAATCCACAAGCAACTCCCGGACGCGACTCTTAAAGTGAGTGGCATCGCCGTTTTAACGAAGGGTTCACGCCCCACACCGGGCAGTTCCTTCACGCCTGACGACATTTCCAGGGGACCTTTTGTGCTCAATTCCAACACTATGCTTGATACCGCAATTTGGCAGCAGGATCTCGACACCCTTTTTACGCGTATCAGCGACCATTACGTGGTCGATGAGAACGCCTTCGTCGCCGAGCTTATCAAGGCCCTGAACGCCGATTCGCGAGACTTCCAGCGCATCGCCGACAAGACCGCCGAGCTGGTCCGAGAGGTCCGCGAGATGGATACCGCCGTGGACTCCATCGACGAGCTGCTGCAGCAGTACAGCCTCGATACCCACGAAGGGCTGATGCTGATGTGCCTGGCCGAGGCCATGCTGCGCATTCCCGACACGGCCACCGCCGATGCGCTGATCGAGGACAGGCTAGGCCCCGCCGACTGGAAGTCCCACCTCGGTCAAAGCGACTCCTGGTTCGTCAACGCCTCCACCTGGGGCCTGCTGATGACGGGCAGGGTGATCAACCTTGACCACCCCAGGGAAGGTCGTCCGGCCAACTTCATCAACAAGCTGGTCAACCGTCTGGGTGAGCCGGTGATCCGCCGCGCCATGCGCGAGGCGATGAAGGTGATGGGCAAGCAGTTCGTGCTGGGGCGCGATATCGACGAGGCCCTCAAGCGCTCCAGGCCGCTGTTCGACAAGGGCTACACCTATTCCTACGACATGCTCGGCGAGGCAGCGCGCACGCGCCAGGATGCCCGCCAGTACTTCGACGACTACGCCCGCGCCATCGAACGCGTGGGCAAGACCAGCAAGGGCCTGTCCACCAGGACCCCCGCCCCCTCGGTCTCCATCAAGCTCTCCGCCCTGCACCCACGCTACGAGTTCGGTCGTCGCGAGCAGGTGCTGCACGAGCTGGTCGACAGCGTCAAGAAACTTGCGGCCATGGCCCGCGAGTACAGCGTGGCGCTGACCATCGACGCCGAGGAGGTGGACCGTCTGGAGATCTCACTCGAGGTGTTCCGCGCCGTCTACGAGAGTGACATCTGCAAGGGATGGGGCCATTTCGGCCTGGTCGTTCAGGCCTACTCCACCCGCGCCCTGCCGGTACTGCACTATCTCAACCGACTGGCCGAATCGCAGGGTGACGAAATTCCCCTGCGCCTGGTCAAGGGCGCCTACTGGGACAGCGAGATCAAGGAGTCCCAGCAGCTCGGCGTCGACGGCTATCCGGTCTATACCCGCAAGGCCAGCACCGACGTGGCCTACCTGGTGTGCGCGCGCTTCCTGCTGTCGGACGCCACCCGCGGGCGCATCTTCCCGCAGTTCGCCACCCACAACGCCCACACCATCAGCAACATCCTGGAGTTGGCCAACGAGGCCTCCCGCCCATTCGAGTTCCAGCGCCTGCACGGCATGGGCGAGGCGCTCTACGATGCGGCCCTGACCCGTGCCCCCCAGGGCACCTACTGCCGCATCTACGCCCCGGTGGGCGCCCACAAGGACCTGCTCCCCTATCTGGTGCGCAGGCTGCTCGAGAATGGCGCCAACTCCTCGTTCGTGCACCAGCTGGTGGACCCCGACGTGCCGGTGGAATCCCTGTGCGTGCACCCCATCGAGACGCTCAAGCAATTCAAGACCCTGGCCAATCCACGCATTCCCCTGCCCCGGGACATCTTCGGCGTCGGCCGCCAGAACTCACGCGGCGTGAACCTCAACGTGCGCAGTCAGTATCAGCCGCTGATGGATGAGATGGCCACCACCATGGACAAGGAACACCGGGTGGGCCCGCTGCTGGCGTTCGCGGTTGAAGATGACCCGGCCAGTCAGCACGAGATCAGAAGCCCCTATGATCGCCGCAAGAGCGTCGGCACGGTGCAGTGGACCAGCGCCGAGCAGGCCGCCAGGGCCGTGGATGCCGCCTGGGCCGCCTTCCCGCGCTGGGAGGCCACGCCGGTGGCCGAGCGCGCCGCCATCATCCGCCGCCTGGGCGAGCTGATGGAAACCCACATGGCCGAGCTGATGACGCTCTGCTCCCGGGAGGGCGGCAAGCTGCTCACCGATGGCGTCGACGAGATCAAGGAGGCGGTGGACTTCTGCCGCTACTACGCCATGAAGGCCGAGGAGCTGTTCGGCAAGCCGATGCCCCTGCCCGGCCCCACCGGCGAATCCAACGAGCTGATGCTCGCCGGCAAGGGCGTGTTTGCGGCGATCAGCCCCTGGAACTTCCCGGTGGCGATCTTCTGCGGCCAGGTGGTCGCCGCCGCGGTGGCCGGCAACACCGTGCTGGCCAAGCCCGCCGAACAGACCTCCATCGTCGCCCACCGGGTGATCGAGCTGCTCTTAGAAGCCGGCATGCCCCGCGACGTGGTCCAGCTGCTGCCCGGCGACGGCCCCACCGTGGGCAGCGTGCTGACCAGCGACCCGCGCATTACCGGCGTGGTCTTCACCGGCGGCACCGATACGGCGCAGATCATCAACCGCTCCCTGGCCGCTCGGGAAGGCGCCGCCCTGCCCACCCTGATCGCCGAGACCGGCGGCATGAACGCCATGATCGTCGACTCCACCGCCCTGCCGGAGCAGGTGGTGGCCGATGTCATCCAGTCCGCCTTCCAGAGTGCAGGCCAGCGCTGCTCGGCGCTGCGCGTGCTCTACCTGCAGGAGGACGTGGCCGACCGGGTCATCGAGATCCTCGACGGGGCCATGAAAGAGCTGCGCGTGGCCGACCCCCGCGACCTGGGAACCGACGTCGGCCCGGTGATCGACGAGGACGCCCGCCGCGGGCTCTTGGCCCATATCGAGAAGCTCAAGGCACAGGGACGCCTGGTCGCCGAGACCCGCCTCGACCCGCTGCTCACCGGCGACGGCACCTTCATAGCCCCGGTGGCCTTCGAGATCGATGGCATCGAAGCGCTGGAGAAAGAGCAGTTTGGCCCGGTGCTGCACATCGTGCGCTACAAGGCCAGGGAGATCGACCGGGTGCTCGCTTCGATCAACGGACGAGGCTATGGACTGACCTTCGGCGTTCATAGCCGCAATGAATCATTCAGCGAGGAAATAGCGAAGAAAGTCCGCGTTGGCAATGTGTATGTGAACCGAAATATCATCGGAGCCGTAGTTGGCGTTCAGCCCTTCGGTGGCCAGGGCCTCTCCGGTACAGGACCCAAGGCTGGCGGGCCGCACTATCTGCTGCGCTTCGCCACGGAGAAGACAGTGTCCGTCAATACCGCCGCGCTGGGCGGTAATGCGTCACTGCTCGCGATGGGAGATGAGTGAAAACCACTCGTCAGTAACGACAATAAAACTGAAGGAATCCCCTCATGGTAAAACGCAACGCATCCGTCGCCTACGGACGAAGCACCAACCTCATTGACCACCTCCTCGGTGATCGGTCACCGGACTCCGCTTCGTGAACAGTAAGCGGAGTTAAAAAAATAAAACAGTGCCACTACCGTGTTCTTGACGGTAAGCGCACCAACCGGTCGGAGCCAGCTCCGCCCTGATGAAACTGGAGAAGCTTTATGGCTATTGGTGTTTGGATAAGTCTTTTTGGTTACTTTGCGCTCATGATCGCCATCGGCGTTTATGCCATGCGCAAATCCACGTCGACGTCAGAAGATTACATGCTGGGTGGCCGAGCCCTCAGCCCACAAGTGGCGGCCCTGTCGGCCGGCGCTTCTGACATGAGCGGCTGGTTGCTGCTGGGCTTGCCCGGGGCAATGTTCATCTCCGGCCTGGGATCAGCCTGGATCGGCATCGGCCTGCTCGTGGGTGCGTTCTTCAACTGGACGCTGGTCGCTCCCCGCCTTCGCGAACAGACGGTTCACTACGGTAACGCGATCACCATTCCAGAGTTTCTGGCAAACCGGTTCCCGACTCGTGCGATGTCGCTGAGGACGGTATCCGCCATCGTCATTGTGATCTTCTTCGCCGTCTATACGGCGTCAGGCCTGGTGGCAGGCGGCAAACTGTTTGAAAGTGCGTTTTCCGGCATCGTCAACGTCGGTGGCCTGAGCGACTACGCCATGGGCATCGCCATCACGCTGGGCGTGGTTCTGATCTACACAGTTGTCGGCGGCTTCCTGGCCGTGAGCATGACGGACTTCGTGCAAGGCTGCATCATGATGCTGGCACTGGTGATCATGCCGGCGGTTGTTCTCTTTGGCGAGGGTGGCGGCGGTTTCGCTCAGGCCTCGCAGACCCTGAACGAAGTCGATCCTACCCTGCTGTCCTGGACGGCGGGACTGACCTTCGTCGGATGGCTGTCTGCGGTGACTTGGGGGCTGGGCTATTTCGGGCAGCCCCACATCATCGTGCGCTTCATGGCCATCCGCACTCTCAAGGATGTGCCCGTTGCCCGTAATATCGGCATGAGCTGGATGCTCATCTCCCTGATCGGCGCCATCTCCCTGGGGATATTCGGTAGGGCCTTCGCGGTACGCAATGGCATGGATGTCCAGGATCCGGAAACGATCTTCATTATCCTGGCGGAGCTGCTGTTCCATCCGCTGATCACCGGTTTCCTCTATGCGGCACTGCTTGCTGCCATCATGAGTACCATTTCCAGCCAGCTCCTGGTGTCGTCCTCATCGCTGACCGAGGACTTCTATCGCCTGTTCCTGCGCAAGCAGGCCAGCGAGAAGGAAACTGTCTTTGTTGGCCGACTTTGTGTCGTGCTGGTGGGTCTGGTTGCCATCGTCATTGCATCCGATGAGGACTCCCAGGTTCTGGGGCTGGTCAGTAACGCCTGGGCCGGCTTCGGTGCCGCGTTCGGCCCGCTGATTATTCTGTCGCTGATGTGGCCGCGCACCAACGGCAACGGCGCCATCGCGGGCATGGTTGTGGGTGCTGCCACCGTCATGATCTGGATTGCTCTGGGCTGGAACGCAGAGTTCATGGGTGGTCCCGGTGTGTACGAGATCATCCCCGGCTTCATCGCTTCCATGCTGGCCATCGTCGTGGTGAGCAACGCCACCGCGGATTCGAGTGAGTATCAGCATATCGATCGCCAGAAACAGACGAGTTGATGCATTGAGACAGGAAAAGGGCTCCTTCGGGAGCCCTTTTTCATGTCCGTAGAGACACGGTCATCCCAAGCAATAAGACGCATTGAAACGACTCGGCGTCATCCTGGACGACAGCGTCAGCCGCCGTGAAGCCGCCTCCGGCCGGCTTTCTGCATAACGGGATGACAGCCAGGCAGGCATTCAGACAAGCAGTGCCCTGACCACGACCAGCAGCGTGAACAGCGCCAGAGAGAGCTGGTTCCAGGGCGGCGACAGAGCACGGCACAACAAGGGGCGAGGAAGGGCCGGTGCCAGCGGACGCAGGAAGGCGGCACCCAGGGCCCAGATACCCAGCAGGACGGCCGGCAAGCGCAGCGTGAACGGCAGCCCCTGAATCAACCCCGGCTGGAGCAGCAGCCAGATTCCCAGGCCGGCGGCAACCAGCAAGAGGGCGATCTCGCTCCACCACGGGTGCCGAAGGGACATCTCGGGTCTCATCTCTGCTCTCCTTGTCAGCTCCTCTCAGTCAAGACGATTCCGGGCCATCTCGCGAGCCGTTCACTCTGCGCCCCATCAACACACGCTGCGCTGCGTCAACAGTTGTACATCGGTCGCGACAACCGACGACACTCCGTGGGGTGTAAGCCCTGTGCCTGATCGTGAACCCTGGCATGCGGGGCTATGGGCGCCATCGAAAAACTTTACAAGACTTTTGCAAATATCGTTTCTATAGTGATAGTTGTACAAGAATGAAACGCCCAAGCACCACGATGCCGCCACGATCGACGAGAGGATAGCCCTGATGAAAATGTCCAACCTCCTGACCGTTACCGTGATCGCCGCAGGCTGTGTCGTCGCGAGCCAAGTGGCCCTGGCCTATAGCACCGGAGATATCTTCGTGCGTGGCGGCATCGCCCAGACCGACGTCCATTCCGACAATGGCAACCTGGAAGTACCGGGAATCGGCAAGGCGGGTCTCGATGTCTCCGATGAACAAGGTCTCTACTATGGCCTGGGATACCTTCTCACCGACAGGCTCGGCCTCGAGCTCAGCGGCCAGGAAAAGGTTGAGCACGATCTCAGTCTAGAGAAGCTGGGCGATATCGGCAGCCTAGATCGTATGCCGGTCAACCTGATGGTCAACTACTATCCCATGGGCGGAATGGACTCCCGCGTGCAGCCTTATCTGGGCGCCGGCCTCAACTACACCTATTTCTCTGGCGAGGAGCTCGAAGGTCTCGATGTGCGCCACGGCTACGGCGCAGTCAGCCAGGTGGGGGTCGACCTGGCCGTGATGCAGGGCCTGATGCTGAACGGCTTCGTCAGCTATGCGGACATATCGGCGGACGTGCGCCTCGGCGGTAACAAGATCGGCGAGGCCAAGGTTGATCCCATGACCGTTGGTGGAGGCGTCACCTACCGCTTCTGATGGTTCATGATTTGCCGGCAAGGCGATTCACGCCGTCGGCAAGGTAGTGCTGCGATGCAAGATCCTTGCTTTGAGTCAATAATACGGAGCGGGAGACTGATTACACTGGGATCATTGATCGTCAAGTTCCAGAGTGTCATCTGTCAGTCATAAAGCAAAAGTCGCACATAGAAAAACTAACCATAGCCCTAACCAAGGAGCTGCCCCATGCGCAAGACCCTCCCCACCCTGCTCGCCGCCGGCCT
>PWEV01000159.1 GCA_003553625.1 Halomonas sp. | reverse complement strand
CCTCCTCCAGCCTGGCCAGGAAGTAGAGCGAGAACTGCATCTCCTCGAAATCGAGGCGCCGCAGGACCCGCATGCCGAACACGCGGGTGTAGAAGGCCAGGGATGTCTCCGGGTTCTTCACCCGCAGCATGGTGTGGTTAAAACGAAAGCCTGCGGAATCGGCGGTGGGGGTCTGGACCCCGGGGGGCTGCTCGCCCTTGAAGCTCATGGGCCACTCCTGTCTGCAGTGAAAAGATACTCTGAGCATGGGGACAGCGGCGGGATATTTCCAGTGCGGGCAGGACACATGTTGTACAAGATCTTCCCAAAATATAAGAAAGGGCGTGGATCGCGAAATAATCGCGGCAAAAGCGTCCAAATAGTTCTACATTGACTGTACAATGCAGCCAACAAACAGAGACTCGGAGGTTTTCATGTCCGCCCATGCCTACCAGTTAAGCGACCATATCACGCTCAAGGAACTCGCCCGTGCGATCTCGCAGGGTTTTTCGCCGATTGTGGAAGTGGAGTCCATGGACGGCATCTATACGGTGCGCTTTCACCATGGAACCGGCGTTTCTGAACTATCGGACGATAAGGGCCACACCCTGACCTTCCTCGGTACCGGCGAGATCCGCGACCAGCTCGGCGGCGTCGGTCTGACCCACGGCGTGCTGACCTGGTCGGATCAGTGCGGTGACGAGATGATCGGCGTGCCGGGTCATGCGATGACGCCGGACGAGATGCTCGCCAACGGCACCCGCATCTCCTTTCGATAGAGTTTTCCGATCCGGAAGCTGGCTTTCCCCGTATATCTCTTGCCTGGGCATCCAGGCCACGTATCATCGACCATGAAACCATCGAACACCACGACAGGGGCGCCGCGAAAGAGAGCTTCCGCGGCTGAGAGGCACCCTTGGAACCTGACCCGGATAATGCCGGCGTAGGAAGTCGTGCAGCTCCGGCCCTGAAGCCTGCCTGCACCTCCCGCGCCCGGGAGGCCGAATGTCAAACACGATTTCTCCCTCGATCACCCCCGCAGCACATCTGGCCGGGGTGCGAAGGCACACCCCGCTGATACACAACATCACCAACCTGGTGGCCATGAACACCATGGCCAACGTGCTGTTGGCCATCGGTGCCTCACCCGCCATGGTCCATGCCCGCGAGGAGGCCGCCGAGTTCACCGCCATCGCCGACGCCCTGACGGTCAATATCGGCACCCTATCGCCCCACTGGGTGGAGGCGATGATAGAGGCCGCCGAGGCGGCCCGCCTGGTGGGCAAGCCCTGGGTGCTGGACCCGGTAGCGGTGGGTGCCACCGCCTACCGGCGCGAGACCGGGGCGCGCCTTCTGGAGCGCCTCCCCACGGTGATTCGCGGCAACGCCTCGGAGATCATTGCCCTGGAGGCCGGCGGCGCCGGCGGGCGCGGCGTCGACAGCAGCGACCCGGCCGAAGCCGCAGAGCAGGCCGCCATTCGTCTGGCCCGCCGAATCGGCTGCGTGGTGGCCGTCACCGGCGAGGTGGACCTCGTCACCGACGGCCGCCGTCTGGCCCGGGTGCACGGCGGCCATGCACTGATGCCGAGAGTCACCACCCTGGGCTGCGCGCTCACCGGCGTGGTGGCCGCCTTCCTGGTCGGCGCCGATGATCCCTTCGCGGCCACCGTCGCCGCCCTGGCCTGCTATGCCGCGGCCGGCGAGATCGCCGGCGAAACGGCACGGGGGCCCGGCAGCTTCGCCGTGGCCTTCCTCGACGCCCTGTATGCCCTGGATGACAAGGCCCTTAACTGCCGCCTGCAACTGGAGATAACCGATGCGACTTGATCTCTCCCTGTATCTCGTCACCGACCCGGACCTGTGCGCCGGGTATGGCCTGGTGGAGACCGTGGTGGCCGCGGTGCGCGGCGGGGTGACGGTGGTGCAGCTCCGCGACAA
This sequence comes from Halomonas sp., assembly GCA_003553625.1. Classification (GTDB taxonomy): domain Bacteria; phylum Pseudomonadota; class Gammaproteobacteria; order Pseudomonadales; family Halomonadaceae; genus Halomonas. The sequence goes on along the minus strand of PWEV01000159.1, from coordinate 6,332 downwards.
GCACGCCGCCGACGGGGAGATGATCGACCAGGCGCGGCGGCTGAAGGCGGCGCTTGCCGGCAGTGGCGTGCCGTTGATCATCAACGACCGCCTGGCGGTGGCCGTGGAGAGCGGTGCCGATGGCCTGCATATCGGCCAGGACGACGGCGAGGTCGCTGCCGCCCGCATGGCGCTGGGCGAGCGGGCATTGCTCGGCCTGTCGGTGCAGACTCCGGCGCAGCTCGCCCGGGTGGATATCGAGCGCCTCGACTATCTGGGGCTGGGTCCGGTGTTCGCCACGCCCAGCAAGCATGACCACGCCGAGCCGCTGGGCTTCGAGGGACTGGCCGCATTGGTGGCGGCCAGTCCCCTGCCGGCGGTGGCCATCGGCGGGCTCAAGGTTGAGCATGTCGCCGCCATACGCCAGTCCGGTGCCGGGGGCCTCGCCTTGATCTCGGCGATCTGTGGCCACCCCGATCCGGAGGCCGCAGCCCGGGCGATAAGGGAAAGCCGATAGCCATCGGCACGAAGCAGTTAGTTCAGCTGCGAAGCTGGCTCGTGAGGAAGCCAGGTAAGGCCGCACGTCTCGTCAGGAATCGAAGTGCGCCTCGGTGAATCGCTGCATGATGTCTAGTGTTTCCTGGCTGACATGGTGTTCCATGCCCTCGGCGTCGATACGCGCCGTCGAATCGCTGACGCCGAGCGCACGCAGGAAGCGCAGCAGGATGGCATGCCGACGGCGCGACATTTCCGCCATCGACTTACCGCTTTCGGTCAGGAAAAGGGAACGGTAGGGCTTGCTCGATACCAGCCCATGGACCTTGAGCCGGGCGACCATCTTGGAAACCGTGGCCTGACTGACGCCCATGCGTGCGGCGATATCCGTCGCACGGGCTTCCCCCTGATGTCTCAGCAGATCGCCGATGAGCTCAACGTAATCCTCGAGCAGTTCGGTCTCGTGAGCGTTGCGCACAGCAGCATACTGCTGGGCATGCTCATCGCACGGTGGCAGAGCATCGGTTTCGCTCAGGGACTTTGGCATCGCATCCGGTGGGGTATCAGTCATCGGGCTAATATAGCCAATGTGGACCTGACGCGGCAACTGCGCCCCGATAGGAATTTCCAATCACCCTACAAGTTACCCTTGGCTAAGATATTAGTGGTACGCTCAGATTCGAGACGCTTCAACATCGATACGCCCCCAGGACACGAGGTCATGATCATGCCAATTCGCTTGCGCCAGATATTGCTCGCGGCCTGCGCGCTCAGCCTGTCGATGGCAGCTCATGCTGAAGATTCACCGCTGAGGGCGGTTACCACCTTTTCCATTCTCGGCGACCTGGTGAAACAGGTGGCCGGTGACGATGCCAAGGTAGATACCCTGACACCTGCCGGAGCGGAGGTGCACGAGTGGGAGCTGATCCCCAGCAACTTCATGGCGCTCGAGGACGCCGATCTGGTGTTCTTCAATGGCTATAATCTCGAGCAGTGGATCGGACAGGTTCGCGCCACGGTGGGTAGCGATGTACCGGTCATCGCCCTGGCCGAAGAGAGCGGCTATGCCACCCAGCCCATCGTGACCGGCGAGCTGGCCGGTGACCCCGACCCCCACCTGTGGATGGACCCTCGTGCCGCCGCCGAGTACGTGCGCGTTATCGCCGAGAGGCTCGCCGAGGCTCGCCCGGCGGCGGCGGAAAACTTCACCGCGCGTGGCGACGCGCTGAGACAGTCCCTCCACGACCTGCATGCCGAATTGCTGGAGAGCATGGCGACCATCCCCGATGATCGGCGACTGCTGATTACCAGCGAAGCCGCCTTCATCTACTTTGCCGATGCCTTTGACTTCGAACATGACGGTATCTGGGGCACCAATTCCGAAAATGAAGGCACACCCAACCAGATCATGCGCATCGTCGACCTCATCGAAACGCGTCGTCCTGCGGCCATCTTCTGGGAGAGCACCATTTCCGATCGACACGTGCGCAGCGTGGCCGACGAGACCGAGGTAGACATCGCCGGACCACTGTTCGTTGATTCGCTCAGCGAACCGGACGGCGAGGCACCCGACTTCGCCAGCCTGCTGCGCCACAACGCCCGCCTGCTGACCGCAACGCTGGGTGAGCCCGATGGAGCGTCTGGAGAGCCTGATGGCACGTCCGACCACTGAAAGCCTGAGCATGGAAAGATCGACCACTGACGGGGCTCCGGCGCTCGAGGTCAGCGGACTTTACGCCGCCTATGGCCAGGAACCGGTGCTCGAGGATATCTCGCTATCACTGCCCCAGGGGCAGTGGACCGCCATCGTGGGTCCCAACGGGGGCGGCAAGTCCAGCCTGCTGAGCGTCGTGGTCGGCAGCCTCTCTCCCCTGCGCGGCGAGCTGAAGATTCTCGGTCGCCCCCCGCTGGCCCAGCGCCGGGCCGGCAATATTGCCTACATGGCCCAGCAGGAGCGCATGGAGTGGGACTTTCCCATCTCGGTGCGCGACACGGTGATGACCGGTCGCTTCGGCATGATGCGTCACGACCCGCTGTGGCGACGCCTGCTCCCCAGGCGCTGGGCCAACCCTGTACATCGACAGGCCGTGGAAGAAGCCCTGGATGATGTCGACATGACCGACATGGCGTCCCGCCCCATCGGCCAGCTGTCGGGGGGTCAGAAGAAGCGCGTGATGCTGGCCCGCGCACTGGCCCAGCGGGCGGGCATCCTGCTTCTGGATGAGCCCCTGGCAGGCATCGACCCGCCCAGTGAGGCGCTGATAATGGCCACCCTACAGCGCCAGCGGCGCGCCGGCCGCACCATCATCATGGTCACGCACGACCTGCCCGGCGCCCGCCAACATGCCGATCAGGTACTGCTGATCAACCGGACCGTGGTGGGCATGGGAGCGCCGGAGACGATGCTAAGCGACAGCATGCTCGCCAGGCTGGCCGTCGGCGCCACCCGCACGCCTGCCGGGGAGACATCCGTTGCCGCTTGAAGCGTTTGCCACGAACCTGATCGAAACACTGACGGCGGGACTGATGATGGTGGTGGGCCTGCTGCCCGAAAGCCTGGCCGCACCCTTCGATTACCGCTTCATGCAGCGCGCACTGCTCACCTCGGTCCTGGTAGGTGCCACCTGTGGACTACTCTCCTGCTTCGTGGTGCTCAAGCGATGGTCTCTGCTGGGAGATGCCATTTCCCATGCGGTACTGCCCGGAGTGGCCATCGCTTACCTGCTGGGCTGGCCCTTCTTCGTCGGCGCCTTCGTGACAGGGGCCCTTACCTCGCTTGGCATCGGCGCCATCGAACGTCACACCCGCATCAAGTCGGATGCCGCCATGGGCCTGATGTTTACCGCCGCCTTCGCCCTGGGCATCGTGATCATCAGCAAGATCACCACCAGCACGCATCTGATGCACATTCTCTTCGGCAACGTGCTGGGCGTGCAGACATCGGCACTGGTGCTGACGCTGCTCGCCAGCCTGGTGGCGGTGTTGACGATCTGGCTGGCCTATCGGCCGCTGCTGCTCTACACCTTCGATCCCCAGCAGGCCCAGGCGCTGGGCTTCAACGTCAGCGCCATCCACTACGGCCTGATCATGCTGCTGACCCTGACCATCGTGGCCAGCCTGGAAACCGTCGGTATCATCCTGGTGGTGGCGATGCTGGTTACCCCGGGAGCCACGGCTCACCTGCTGACCGATCGCTTCGGCACCATGCTGGCGATCTCGGTAGCCGTTGGCGTGCTGTCCGCGGTCGCCGGCCTGGTGCTGTCGGTCAGGCTGGACGTGGCCTCGGGGGGTGCCATCGTGCTGGTCGCCTCGGGATTCTTCCTTCTGGCTCTGCTGGCAGCACCTCGCCACGGGCTGATCGCCCGCCGCTGGCGGCGCTGGCGCTTCAACCGCCCAACGTCATGAGGTCGGACGACGCTTGAGGGTGGTGCGACCTTCCCGGTAGGCGATCGACAGGCCGCTGCCGATGATCAGCGCGCTGCCGACGAAGACCCAGATATCCGGCATTTCACCCCAGAACCACCAACCCAGCAGCACCGCCCAGAGCATGGCGGTGTAGTCGAACGGCGCGGCGATGGCCGCCGGCGCGTGGCGAAAGGCCATGGTAATGAAGGCGGTGGCGCCTACCCCGAAAAGCCCCGATCCCGCGAAGGCCAGCCAGTGCCAGGGGTGGGGCGTCTGCCACACCCAGGGCAGCGCCAGACCGGTGATCACGAAAGGCACCAGGGTCATGTAGAAGACCATGGCCCAGAGATGCTCGCTGCCGCCCCAGCGACGCGCGGTGATCATCATCAGCGCATAGAATACCGCCGCTCCGATCAGCGCCAGGGCACCGAGATCGAAGGCCGCGCCGCCCGGCCGCACCACGATCAGCACTCCCACGAAGCCCACCAGCGACGCCATCAGCACCGGCTTCTCGATACGCTCGCCGAGTAGCGGCACCGAGAGCAGGGTGACAAACAGCGGGGCCACGAAGGCGATGGCGGTGGCCTCGGCCAGGGGCAGCAGGGTCAGGCCCAGCACGAAGCAGACCATGGTGCCGGTATAGATCAGCCCACGCAGCAGGTGCACCCGGGGGCGGCGAGTCCGCAGCTTGCGCAGGCCTCCGCCGAAGTAGGCCAGCAGCGCGATCATCGGCAGCGAGACCAGGGTGCGGAAGAAGATGATCTGAAGCGGTGAATGCACCTCCCCCAGCCACTTGGCGATGGCATCGCCGATGGCCAGGCAGAGCACACCCAGGCACATGAACCCGATTCCCTTGAACGACGGTGACATATCCCCTCCGTGTCGACCCTGACCCTGACCCAAAAACTCCACCCCGCCGACCAGAGGCCGGCGGGGTGGAGGTGACAGACAGGCTAGAAGGTTAGCGCGTGAACGGCAAGGCTAGAAATTGACCACCATGCAGTCCATGCCCTCGCTGGCCAGGCTGCGGCAGGCGCGGTAGGCCTGGTTTTCGTCGAGGTTGACCAGCCGGGCACGGAAGACGGTCTGGGAGCCGGTTACCTCATCGATATCCACCCGGGCATTGAAGAGGTCCTGGTTGAGCCGGCCGGCAGCATCGCTGGCATGCAGGCGCGCGTTATCGGCATTGGAGAAGGCCCCGACCTGCACGCCCCAGCTGGCGCTCGAACCCACCGGCTCGAGGCGATGAAGGGTCTCGCTGCGCTGGGTGGCGGCCGGCTCGGCGCGGGTCATCAGCTCGCGGATCGGGTCATTGGCGGACCCCTGGGCGGTATCCGGCATCGAGGCTCCTGCCGAGGGCAGCGGCTCCGGGGCCTGGAGGCTGGCCAACTGGATCTCCGGGGTCCTGGCCGGCGCGACCGGTGCCGGCGTCACCGCTGCCGGCGTTCTTTCGATGCCCATGCGATCGCCTGAGAAGTCCGCCTGGGCGACCCAGTCGCCGCGACCATAGAGCGAGGCGCGCACGAAGCCGCGGTCGAGCAGATCGGCCATGTGGGTATCGCGCGAGGCCGCGGTGAAGCCACCCATCACCACCGAGACCAGGCGCCGGCCGTCGCGCACCGCCGAGGTGGCTACGTTGAAGCCAGAGGCGCGGATGAAGCCGGTCTTCATCCCGTCCGCCCCGGGATAGCTGCCGAGCAGGCGGTTGTGACCGGTGATGGTGTTGCCGTTCCAGGTGAATCGCGTCTGGGAAAAGTAGTGATAGTACTGGGGAAAGTCCTGCATCAGCCGAATCGACAGGGTCGCCATGTCCCGGGCGGTAGTGGTCTGACCGGCATCGGGCAGACCGTGGGGATTACGGAAAGTGGTGCGGGGCATGCCCAGCTGGCGCGCCTTGTCGGTCATCATGCGGCCGAAGTTGGCCTCGCTGCCGCCCAGGGCCTCGGCCACCACGACCGCCACATCGTTGGCGGAGCGGATCACCAGCGCCTGGATGGCGGTCTCCACGGGCAGGGTCGAACCGGCCTTCACGTAGAGCTTTGACGCCTGACGGGACGCCGCGTAGGAGGAGACCTGCAGCGGCGAATCGAGACGCAGCTCCCCCCTTTCGAGCTGCTCGAAGAGCATGTAGAGCGTCATCATCTTGGTCAGCGACGCCGGGTAGCGGGTCTCATCGGCATTCGCGGCGTGCAGCACCTCGCCGCTTTCAATGTCGACCACGATGGCGGCATAGCGCGGGTTGGCCTGGGCCGGGTTGGCCATGACGATGGCCAGGCATGCCAGCAGCGCAATCATGCCGATGCCGTGGCGCCGGATTCTGATTATGGTTGCGGTCACCATCTGCGTTCCCTCTGTCTTCCCTGCGTGCCGCATGGTCGGCACTGCCCCACTAAGCATTATGAACAGGAAATCCCTGCTGTACAGGGCGCCAGGGCATGAAAAGCGGCGATTTT
>PWEV01000052.1 GCA_003553625.1 Halomonas sp. | reverse complement strand
CTCGCCGCCCTGGGCATCATCCTCAAGGACTCCCGTGAAGGCACCACCTGGGTGTTCGAGAAGCCCGAAGGCTGAGGTTCTCGTTTCCCGCCCCGATCAGGACGCCCGGCCCGCCGCGAGACGAGTCGGGCGTTCTGATGTCGGGGCGCAGCGTGGCTTGAGCGCTATCTTGCTCAATCGTACCAACGCCTCGAGCTTGTGTGCGCTATACTGCTCATATGTTAGGCCGAATCGACATATGTGAGCGATATCTTGCGCAGGAGTATAGTTTGGAACTGACGGTGCAGGTCCACTTCAACCAGGCCTGGCACGACGCGGCCTTGCTGATGCTGCCCAGTCCCGATCGCGGGGCTCGGGGAGAGTCTCGGCTGCGCTATGCAACCCACTATGCCGTCGACTGGATGTTCCACGACGACCTGCACGCCTGCAGCCTGATGCTGCCGGTGGAGCTGATGTTGACCCACGAATCGCCTCGTTGGTTTGGTTTTCTGGAGGACATCATGCCGGCGGGGTCCAGCCGTCGATTCTGGGTCGACTATCTGGGGCTGCATGACTTTCCGGAAGGGCGCCAGGACACGGAGCTGCTGGCCAGGGGCACCATCGCTCCGGTGGGCAACCTGCGCATCAAGGAGGCCATTCCCGCAAGGCCCGCTGGCAATGCCCTCATTGAGCGGCGCTTTCCCATGCTGAGCGTGGTGGAGCGCGACACCGACTTCCTGGAATACGCCCAGCAGATGGGGGCGGCCAGCGGTGGGGCGACGGGAGCCGGCGGGGAGGCGCCCAAGCTGCTGCTGCGGCTGAGCGAAGCAGGTGAGGTCTGGATCGATACCTGGCAGGAGGAGAGTGGCCAGCCGGATAGGCCGATGCTGGTGAAGTTTCCCCGAGGCAGCCGCTCCAGCGACGACTGCGACATCCTGCGCGCCGAGTATCACTACTATCAGGAACTGGCGGCGCTGGGCGTCGACACCATCGACACTCGGGGCATGCAGCTGATCGAGGGCGACCGCTATCCCTCCCTCTGGCTGCCGCGTTTCGATATGCAGTACCTCGACGGAATCTGGGTAAGGTATGGACTGGAATCGGTCTATTCGCTGTTGGGGGCGGCACCGGGAAGCTTCCTCCGGCACGGCGAAACGCTCCGGCGGCTGGTTACCCTGCTGGAAGCGCAGTACCGGGTAAGGGAGCAGGGGGCCTGCTTCGATACCCAGGAGTTTGTCCTCGAGTGGGTCAAACGCGACCTGCTCAACGTGGCCTTCGGCAATTCCGACAACCACGGTCGCAACACGGCGCTGCTCAAGCGCCCCGAGGGTGTCTGGCTCTCCCCGGTCTATGATTTCGCCCCGATGAAGGCCGACCCCGAGGGGGTGACGCGAACGACCCAGTGGGGCGCGCCCCTCGAGGTGGGCGGTGAGTTTGACTGGCGCGCCATTGCGGATTCCCTGGCTGACCTGGTGGAGCCAGAGCGTCTGATGACAGAGCTGCAGACGCTGGGCGTCGCGCTGGAGGGTCTGGAGAAGCGCTTGGCCGCGCGCGGCGTGCCTGCGCGTATTCTCGAGATGCCAGCAGTCGGGCTCCGCTCGCTGAACGACAGGCTACGCCGTTGGGAGGTCCTGTGAAGTCACGCCATCCCGACGACCGTGAAGCGGTGCTGGTGGCACTGCTTCAACGGCTCTACGCAGACGAGCTGACCACGGGGCAACTGCTGCGGGCGCTGAGGCGCGATGTGCTCGGCCTCTCCCAGACGCGCTATGCCGAGCTGGTCGGCATCAGCCGTCGCAGCCTTTCCGATCTGGAGGGTGATAAGGGCAACGCCACGCTCGAGGTGATGGACCGTGTCTTCCGGCCATTGGGGCTCGAGGTTGGTCTGCTGCCCCGCAAGAGACGCCTGCTCGAGCAGGCGCTGACGCCAGGCAACTAACCCGGAGCGATCCTGAACGGCACCCCCTCCACCCAGGTCACCGTCGAGTAGGGCCGAGCTCTCCTGCCTGGTCATGGGCGCTTCGTCGAGGCCAGGTCGCACTGCTCGATGCCCCTGCGCCCATGGATTCGCTTCATCCTGAAATCCCGCCAATTATATAAGCTGCTATAATTATCCATAACGAAGCATAAAAGAGGGTAATTCGATGATCCAGCGCTTCCTGTTTCATCGGCCACAGCTGGCCCAGAGCATCCTCGACGGTCTGGATGGCAGCGGACTGATCGACTACAGCGCCGGCCTCTTCCTGGCCGCGCCGAGGCGAACCGGCAAGAGCACCTTTCTGCGCAACGACCTGGCGCCAGCCGCCACGGAGCGCGGCTGGGAGGTGGTCTACGTGGACCTCTGGACGGATCGTGATGCCGACCCCGGCCGCCTGATCGATGGCGCCATCGTGGACGCCCTGCGCCGCCACGAGCCGCGGGTGAAGCGCTGGCTGAAGTCGGCTGGCATCGAGGAGGTGTGGCTCAAGCAGACCCTGCGCTGGCGGCTCCATGACGAGCCGCGCCCCGAGGGCGCCACCCTGACGCAGCTCCTGCAGGCGCTGCACCAGGCCGTGGGCAAGCCGGTACTGCTGATCGTGGACGAAGCCCAGCATGCGCTGAACACCGAACATGGCATGAACAGCATGTTTGCCCTCAAGGCCGCGCGAGACGCGATGAACCTGGGCCCGGAAAGCGACGGGCTCCGGCTCATCTTCACCGGCTCCAGCCGCGACAAGCTCGCCACCCTGGTCCTTAACCGCGACCAGCCCTTCTTCGGCAATCAGGTCACACCCTTCCCGCTGCTGGGGGATGATTTCGTGGCGGCCTATACGGAAGACATGAACGCCAAGCTGGCGCCGGGCAACACCTTCGATGCCGGGGACATGCAGCAGGCCTTCACCCGTGTCGGCCACCGCCCCGAGCTGCTCACCTCTGTCGTCAAGCAGGTCGCCCTGGAGCTGGGCGCGGCGCCTGATCTGGGCAGGCTGCTCGCGCAGGGCGCGGCAGAGGTGGAGGCCGGCCTGTGGGCAGAGCATGAAGGGCTCTACTCCTCCCTGACGCCGATCCAGAAGGCCCTGCTCGACGTGCTGGCATCCCACGCCAGCGGCCCGGCGCCACAGGCGCTTTTCGGCGAGGAAGCGAGCAGCCAGATCGCCAGGCGTCTGGAGGCCCATGGCGGTAACGGTCGAGTGCGACCCCAGTCGATCCAGGCCGGGCTCGATGCGCTGCGCGCCAAGGGGCTGGTCTGGAAGTCCGGGCGCGGGGCCTATGCCCTGGAAGACAGCGGCCTCAGGGATTGGCTGAACAGCGTACCCAAGGGGAGGGCGCCTCGCTGAGTCGATGGCCTCGGCGGTGGCCGATAACTCCCCTGACCAGGCACCTCAGCGAGGCGATAGGCCTTGCTGGTCAACGTCGGGCGGCGGCAGCGGAATCTGACGCGGCCAGTCGTCGGCCACCACGAAGAGGCGGCGCCAGCCCATGTCGGCCTGCCACAGGGCGATCTGGAGGGGGGAGGCCGGCACGCGGAAATGCTGGGCCAGCAGCGCCTCTATCTCGGCCAGGGGCAGCAGGCGTTCGGGGCGGGGCAGGGCGAGCCAGTGGGGCTTGTGCAGCCGGGCACCGTGGGTGCCGGCTGGCAGACCATCCCGGTAGTCACGCCAGGCCCTCCAGCAGAGCCAGGTGCCCCGCAGGTGAACCGGGTTCGCCTCCCGGGGGGTGGGCAGCGGTTGCTGCCAGGGGTAGAAGAGCACACCCGGAATGGCCAGCCGCCGGTGGATCACCAGGGGGCGGTCGGCCCCCACGGCATCGCTCGCCAGCGCCTCGCGCAGGGCCAGGCGGGTCTCCGGCTGGTCGGTCAGGCGGAGCTGGTGCCGATAGAGGTGCTCGCGCTTGCCGGCCAGGCTGTCGGCGCCGCCGGGGCCGATCCAGCGCGCCTGGTCATGGGGCCCGCCCGGCCCCTCCATCAGTCCCAGGTAGTACTTGATGGCGACCTCGAGATGAACCAGCTCCGTCTCGCCGCGCCGGCGATAGAGCAGGTCGAGCTCGCCGAGGGTCTGCTTGCCGCGGTGAATGCGCAGGTTATGGGCCAGCAGCTCGGTGCCGGGGGCGTTCGCCAGCAGGAACTGCCAGAGCCGCTCGTGGTAGAGCCCCATTCGCCCGGTGAGCATCTCGCCGATGCAGCGCTCGAGTTCGCCGGGCCAGGCTTCGAGGTCGTCCAGCCAGCCGGCGAGGCGGGCATCGTCACTCAGTCCCAGCACCTCGCGGCCGGGCCGGCCCGGCCAGGGCGTGTCGATCAGGTCCGGTGCCAGCAGCAGCCACGCCAGGTCGCGGACCAGCGGGTGATGGCAGCGGTCGAGCAGGGGCGGGGTGGCCGGCGGCATGCGGGGCGTCCTGTGCGTTGGCGGCGGGGTCTGCAATGACTCCCGCGAATCCTTATACTCAGAGTACATTCATGATCCTCCGGGTGGTAATTCGCCATGCGCATACCGTTCTCTCGCCTGACCCTCCTCGCTGCCGCTAGCGCCCTGAGCCTCTCCGCGGCCCAGGCCGATGACCCGGTGGTGGTCTCCTCCAAGATCGACACAGAGGGCTCGGTGCTGGGCCAGCTGATCCTCCAGCGCCTGGAGTCGGGCGGCATCGCGGTGCAGGACCGGCTGCAGCTGGGCGGCACCAGCATCGTGCGCGAGGCCCTCCTGACCGGCGAGGTCGACCTCTACCCCGAGTACACCGGCAACGGCGCCTTCTTCTTCGACATGACCGACAGCGATGTCTGGCACGATGCCGAGGCGGCCTACCGGGCGGTCCGCGACAGGGACGCCGAGAACGGCCTGGTGTGGTTGACGCCGGCGTCGGCCAACAATACCTGGGCGATGAGCGTGCGCGGCGACCTGGCCCGTGAACACGGCCTGACTACCCTCGAGGACCTGGCGGCCTACCTGGAGCAGGGCGGCGAGTTCAAGTTTGCCGCCAGCGCCGAGTTCGTGGAGTCCGAGCAGGCGCTGCCGGCGTTCCAGGAGGCCTACGGGTTCTCGCTGAGCCAGGACCAGCTGCTGGTGCTCTCCGGCGGCAATACCGCCTCCACCATGCGCGCCGCCGCCCAGCAGACCAGCGGGGTCAATGCGGCCATGACCTATGGCACCGACGGGGGGCTGAACGCCCTGGACCTGGTGGTGCTGGAGGACACCCTGGGGGTGCAGCCGGTCTACCAGCCGGCGCCGGTGGTGCGGGCCGAGGTGCTCGAGGCCTATCCCGAGATCGACTCCCTGCTGGGGCCGCTGTTCGAGGCGCTGGATCTCGCGACCCTGCAGCGGCTGAACGGTGACGTGGCGGTCAACGGCCTGGACCCGCGCCGGGTCGCCGCGGACTTCCTCGACGGCCTGGGCGACTGAGGCCGGCGTGCACAGGGACGTGTCGACTCCCAATCGGGTGCTGCTGGCGCTGACGCTGGTCGCGGTGGCGGCCTGGCTGCTGCTGCCGCTGGCCAGCCTTGCGCCCAATCGAATCGTGCCCGGCACCCCGCTGCATGCCCATGAGGCCTTCGGCTGGGCGGGTGCCCTGGCCGCGCTTACCGGCCTGTTCGGGCTGGCCGCGCTGGCCTGGCGCCCCTCGGCGCGACGGCTGTGGCTGGCCCTGGCACTCGCCATGCTGCTGCTGATGGGGCTGCCAGCCTGGCTGGCCCTGGCGGCGGCCCTGACCATCGATCCGTCCCAGCCCCAGGCGCGCATGGGGCTGGGGGCGGCCTTCTGGCTGCTGCTCTTCTGCCTCGCGCTGATGGTGATCGAGCTGCGCTCCCGTCTCGCCCTGGGTGCCGTCGCCGGCTGGCTGCTGGGGGCCCTGGTGCTGGCCGCCTGGTGGCTGGCCACGCCCTGGCTCGAGCCGCTGGCGCTGTGGCGGGAGTATCAGGGGCGCAGCGACCAGTTCGCCGGCGCGGTGGTCGACCACCTGCTGCTGGTCGGCGGAGCGGTAGGCGCCAGCCTGGTGCTGGGCACCGGCATCGCCCTGGCCATGCGCCGGCACACCGGCGTGGAGCGGATCGGCTTCACGGTACTCAACTTCCTGCAGACCATTCCCAGCCTGGCGCTGTTCGGGCTGCTGCTGGCGCCGCTGGCCTGGCTCTCGGCCAACGTGGGCTGGGTCCATGCGCTGGGCATTCGCGGTATTGGCTGGGCCCCCGCCTTCCTGGCCCTGCTCGGCTACAGCCTGCTGCCCATGGTGCGCAACACCTTCGTGGCCCTCTCCGGCGTCGACCCCGGCGTGCTGGAGTCGGCGCGGGGCATGGGCATGAGCCGCGGCCAGGTGTTCTGGCAGGTGCGTCTGCCCCTGGCCTTGCCGGTGGTGCTCGAAGGGGTGCGCATCACCACGGTGCAGGCGATCGGGCTGACCGCGGTGGCCGCGCTGATCGGCGCCGGGGGGCTGGGCACCTTCATCTTTCAGGGGCTGGGACAGGCCGCCATGGATCTGGTGCTGCTCGGCGCGCTGCCGATCCTGGCCATGGCGCTGGCGGCCGATTCCCTGCTGGGCGCCCTGACGCGTCGCCTGGACCCCCGACTCGCGTCTGGAGCCAGCGCATGATCGAACTTATCGAAGTCACCAAACGGTTCGGCCGCGAGACCGCCGTGGACGCCATCTCGCTGCGCATCGAGAGGGGCGAGCTGTGCGCCCTGGTGGGCACCTCCGGCTGCGGCAAGTCCACGACCCTGCGCATGATCAACCGACTGATCGAGCACAGCGAGGGGGAGGTCCATCTGGAGGGACGCCAGGTGCGGGAGTTCGACGAGCAGGTCCTGCGCCGTCGCATCGGCTACGTGATCCAGAGCACCGGGCTCTTTCCCCACTGGACGGTGGCGCGCAACATCGGCCTGGTGCCGAGGCTGCTCAAGTGGCCCAGGGCGAAGGTCGAGGCGCGGGTCGAGGAGCTCATGACCCTGCTGGGCCTGCCTCAGGAGCAGTTCGCCGGCAAGTATCCCCACCAGCTCTCCGGCGGACAGGCCCAGCGGGTGGGTGTGGCCCGGGCGCTGGCGGCGGACCCCGATATCCTGCTCATGGACGAGCCCTTCGGGGCCCTGGATCCGATCACCCGCGAGTCGCTGCAGCTTGAGCTGCGGGACCTGCAGTCGCGTCTGCACAAGACCATCGTCTTCGTGACCCACGACATGGACGAGGCGCTGGCCCTGGCCGACCGGCTGGTGGTGATGCGCGCCGGGCGCATCGTGCAGCAGGGTACGCCCCTGGAGCTGCTGCGCGACCCCGTCGATGACTTCGTCGCCTCGCTGCTGGGCGGCAACGACCGCGGCCTCAAGGAGACCACGCTGCTGCGGGTCGGCGAGCGGATGCAGCCACTCTCGCCGCGGCTGCTGCCCCAGGCCCGCGTTCATCGCGACGCCACCCTGCGCCAGGCGCTGGCGGTGATGTTCCGCGAGCATGCCGACCGGCTCGCCGTGGTGGATGACGACGAAATGGCGGTGGGGGAGCTCTCCCTGCGCCGCCTGGTCGGGGCGCGCCGCGATGAATGAATCGAGCGTTTCCCGGGCGCCGCTGTCCGCCGCCTGGCGCATCTGGCGGGGGCCGATGGTCTGGTGCGGCCTGCTGCTGGCGCTGACCCTCGGCATGGCCGGGCTCGAGCCGGTGTTCCGCTGGATCGAGCCCGGCTCCCGCCAGGTGATCTACCCCCACGCCGATTTCCTGCCCCTGCTGGGCCGACACCTGCTGGTGGTGGCCGTGGCCTCGCTGCTGGCCATCCTGCTGGGGGTGGCCGCGGCGGTGTCGGTGACGCGTCCGGCGGGACGCGATTTCCTGCCGCTGGTGGCCCAGTTCGCCTCCATGGGGCAGACCTTCCCGCCGGTGGCGGTGCTGGCCCTGGCGGTGCCGGTGCTGGGGTTCGGCACCTGGCCGATCATCGTGGCGCTGCTGCTCTACGGCCTGCTGCCCATCGTGCGCAATACCCTGGCAGGGCTCTCCGGGATCGCCCCCGGCGTCATGGAGTCGGCCCGCGGCATGGGCATGAGCGACGCCCAGCGGCTGTGGCAGGTGGAGCTGCCGCTGGCCGCGCCGGTCATCCTGGCCGGCATCCGCACCTCGGTCACCGTCAATATCGCCACCGCCGCGCTGGGCGCCACGGTTGGGGCCAGCAACCTAGGCGCGCCCATCATCTCCGGCATCGTCAACGGCAACACCGCCTATGTGCTCCAGGGTGCGCTGCTGATCGGCCTGCTGGCGCTGGCCGTGGACAGCGCCTTCGAGCGCTGCCAGCGGCTGCTGCAGGGCCGGGCCTGAGCCTCACTCGCCGTTCAGCAGCGCCTCGATGGCCTCTCGCATCGCCGGCGAT
>PWEV01000317.1 GCA_003553625.1 Halomonas sp. | reverse complement strand
CCACGAACGGAATCGACAGATATGACTCGCCCAGGAGGTAATCCACTCGGCCGGGCACGCTCCCCAGAACGGCGATCTGCCCGTTATTTGTCGTGCTGTGCCGAACCATCTCGCCATAGCCGGCCTGAGCGCTGGACCAGATCTCGGCCTGGAACTCCACATCGGCCAACGTGGCCGCGCCACGTGGGGCGGCCCGGAATTCGCCCAACAGGCCGACAAGCACGATCGCGATGCCCGCTGCCACCCACAGTGCCCGATATGGAATCGTCCGGTGGCGCAGCGCCCATACGAGGGCGATCAGGATGAACGGCCATATCGCGCTGCTGCGCGAACCTGTAGCTGAGAACACCAGAAATGCCGCGAAGAGGGCCACCAACCAGAAAACAGGATGCTTAACCGCATCCCGGTCGAAGGCCAGCCATACGACCGGCACAATCGTGCCCACCCCCGCCAGGTAGTTCCACTGCCCGCCAATCTCCGCGCCAATGCGTTGATCGGAGGCAATGCCGCGCTGGAGCAGCAGTTGGCCCAGCCCCCCTGCCTCCATGGCGAGTATCGCCACCGCAGCTGTAGGCAGCGCCATCCATAGAACCGCCGCCTTCGCCAGCCGCCTGGGCTGTGCAGGCTGGCGCAGCCGCGGCACCCGAATGTTCCGAAACAGCCCGTAGCCGACATACAGAGCGGCCAGCGCGAGCGCTTCCAGCAAGAACGACTGGGCCGCAACCATCTCCAGCTCGGTCCGCCCCATGCCCGGCAGAGCGCGGTGAAACTCCAGCCCCGTTGCGCCCAGCACGGCATCGCCCGTGAGCAGGGACCGCAACCCGGTCCAGGTCGCGTAAAAGAACAGGGGGTGAAACAGCCCCGGTGTACGCAGAAAGGCCCCGAACAGCGGCAAGGCCAGCACGCCCACATAGACCAGGAACGCGCCAAAAAGCAGCGGATGGGACCCGCTTTCGGTCCCGAACGAAACAATGCCGCTGAGCACCACAATCAGCAACAGCCCGCCAATAAATGCCCCGCGCTCCAGCGGCAGCAGCGCCAGGTACGGGCTGTCGGGCCGGGTACCCCGGATCACGGCTGCACCTTCTCGTCCGCAGCGTTCGGATGCGAGTTTGCGGCCCCGTCCGCCGCTTCCGCCACAAACTGCTCCCGCAGAGCACGCTCATCCGCAAACGCCGCCTCCAGCTCCGCGCGAAACTCCGGCGACAGGGTTTCCTTCGCCTGGGCCCGTTCGTTCAGCCGCCCGAGACCGAACCCCTTGTTGATCCCAAGCGCCACACGCACGCGCCCGCCCAGCCGCAGGGCCTTCTGCAGCAGCCGGCTACGGTGGCCCCTCGCCTCGTTCGCCGGCGGAAAATCCTCGCGGCCGTCATCGTCCACGCCAAGATGCCCGAGCACCCGCCGGTACTGGCGTGCCGGGTCTTCCTGCATCCATTCCAGCGGCACGTGCAGCACACGCTCCGCAGGTACCTGCTCATAGAGCCTCTGCAACAGCGAACCCAGGCTGCAGGCCGAGAAATACTGCAGAAAAGCAGGCTCGGTACAGTCCCGGGGCAAATGCCGCCCGGCCGCCCGTTGTTCCTGCAGCCGCCAGGCCGCCTCGAACGTCGGCTGATCCTCGTGCAGTACCCGCCGGTTGTGGTGGTAGAGCGAATGCGCCATCGCCACCGGGTCCCGTGTCATCACGATATACCGGGCCCCCGGGTGTTCCTGTTCGATGTTCGCCACGGCCTCATGCGAAAACAGGTACCAGGTCGATGCTTCTCCGATTGCCCGGTGTGCTTCCGTCACCCCATCAAAGAGCCTGGTGTAGCGCTCCGAGGTTTGAACACTCCGATTGGCAAGGTCGGTGCTGTAGAAGTGCGGCTCCTTTATGGGCGACATGAACACCTGCGGGTGCTGCTCCAGCCAGCGTGCAAGGGAGGTCGTGCCGCACTTGGGTGCGCCCAGAATGAAGAAATTCGGTGTCTTGCCACTCATTGGCCAACCCCCGCGGCCTTGATCGCCTTCCGCGCCCCGGCTGGAACCAGCCATGGCGTGACCAGGCGAACCAGGTTCCTCCGGCTGAACCCCCGTTGGCGTGCCACCTCGCCCACCATCCACGGAAGCGCGCCCAGTCTGCGATCGTAAGCCGCCTTACGCGACAGGATGTTCGCCACGAAGGCAGCCCGGGCCCGAGGCGTCATCAGGGCCTTGTGCCCGTCATACCACCCCCGGCTGAACGGGTATCCGCCGGGTCGGCTCAGACCCTCGCCCGGTGCCAGATGGCGCTCGCAGACCTCCTCCGGCGCCACCACCAACCCAAGCTCCTGCCCGGCCTCCAGCATCCAGCTCCAGTCCTCGTGGCGTTCCTGTTCCTCGTCGAACGGATACTTCTCGAAAGCCCAGCGCGGCGCCATCAGCGTCGAAGTGTGTGCGCCACCATAGCCGCAGAACAGCACTTCGGACACGGGCACTCCCGAAGGCACCACGCCCGAGGGTCGCACATGGCTACGCTCTCCATCCGCATAGACCACCTCGACCCCGGCCAGAATCGCTTCATCCCGGCCACTACGTTTCAATGCCGTGAACTGCGCCGCCAGCTTGCCCGGCAGCCAGATATCATCGTCGTCCAGCAACGCAATCCAGTTCCCACGGGCATGTCGCACCCCGAAATTCCGCGTGGCCGAAGCACTCCTGCGCCGCGGCGCCTCAACAAATCGCACGCGATCGTCCCCCATCTCTGCCAGCAAACACCCCTTCTCCGTATCCGGCCCGTCGTTGGAGACAATGACCTCCATTGGCCGCAGCGTCTGGGAGAGCGCGCTGCGCACCGCACGCAGCACCTCCTCATGCCGTTCATGGCTCGGAATGACGACACTCACATTAAAGGACCGCTCTGCCACTAGCTCCACCCGGCGCATATCCACCATCCTGTACTCGATGCTCCCCAACCGATAACGCCCTACACATCTGAACCTGTCACACAACCCCGCTGGGCAAACGACCCGCCGCTGTGTAAGGGCCTTCGAAGAACCCTCAAATTTGTCACCTGACAGTTATCGACGAGGCTGACTACAAACATACAGGCGCCGACGTCTCTGCTTAGGATCATCTACAGATGAATCCGACACCTGGTTAACCTCCGAATAAACGCTATACAGATACTCGTACTGCCCCCTCTGCTGCTCAGGACTGCCGTTAGTCTCAAAAACCATACAGCTCGACAATTTTGCACACTCCAACACCAGATCCTTCCAACAATCCACCCACATCGCAACCGACAGAAGAAACACCACATCCACTTCCGGTTCAGGGATGAAATCATAAATCAATCCGTGGGGGTCACCATCAATGTCGAAAACATAAAACGACAGATCAACCCTAGACATCACTGATTTAATCTTATTTGCTGCGTTCACCATCTTTGGATCGTAGTCAACCCCCACTCCCCACTTGATCTTCTCGCCAATAGCAAAAAGCATCCCACCTTGATTGCACCCAATATCCAGCACCCGCTTCCCTTCTAGAGAAAACGGCAGATCATCCAGGCGCATCAAAGGATTTCTTTGTCCCTCAAAAACACGCCCGTTCACCTCAATAGTGTGATACCCCCCCGGAAACTCCAGGGCTGAATACTGAGACCCTGACGTTTTGGTATAGCGAAGCAGATTTTCAATCCGGACCAGCTCTTGGTCGCCGTCTTCCGAAGACGCAATGACCGGAGCCCTCTCAAAATCACGCCGAGCCACCTTTGCTGTGTTGATTTCTCGCAATTTCCTAAATGGCGATTTCAAGAGCCGATAAAACCACACCAACCCCGGAATCTTCTTAAAATGCTCTTTCATAGATTTTCCTAAGCAGTTTCAACCAAGACAAAAAACCTTCCTGCCCAGCCCCTCCCAATCTGTTCACCCAACGGAGGCTCCGGACATATCTTTGCCGCGTATAGAACCATTCTCCTCGTCCGCTCCACAGGAGAGCCCATGATATCTTTGACGCTACGGGAATTTTCTCCAAATAGAAGCTATCGAGAGCCACCGATACGCACGACCCATCCCGAACACCAATGACGTCTCGCAATTTCTCCGTCGAGACCACTTCCACAACATGAAGAGGGGCGGAACTCCAACGGTAAAACCAGATCGGTCGGCCATTCACGGTACCAGGCACTAGAAGCCGTTTTCCCGAATCGAAATAATGCACGTTATTCCGATTAAATCTTAGAGGCTTAGATAAAATAAGATTCAGGGAGCCCGGAAAGGGGGCGGCTGATATCACGGTCCGTATAGCGTCGGAGTGATCACGGATTATAGTTGAAGCCTTCCCTCGGCCAGCGACAACCTCAGCACTCAACTTGACTTCCACTATTTCACTCCTAGAAACACCACACCAGGCCCCAGACAAATGGCCTTAACCTCGCCACCCAATCGGGAAAGCGGAAGAAGAAACCCCCAAACGGATCTTGACCAAATAATAGAGAACACAATTCAAAACCAGTAGAGATACAGCAGTCGCAACAGCAGCACCCTCTATCCCTAATGGCGGGACCAATACAAGGTTGAGAGCCACGTTGACAGAAGCAGCAATACTGATTCCCTTCATACTATCCCGCTCGTGGCCTGTCATATTCAAAAGCACCCCTACAGACCCCATTGCGGCATTCACAAGCTGCCCGACCGCAAGGATGGCCAAGGCCAACCCACCTGCGCGAAAGCCTTCGCCGAAGACTCCTTCAAGCAGCTCTGACCCGAACACCATAAAAATCATTACCGGTGCCAACGCGAGCGCCAGGATGGCGCGGGCACTGGTGGTCACCAGGCGCTGCAGCTTCGCCATGTCGCCCCGCTCGTAAAGGCGGGCGAAATGCGGCTGCAATACCTGGTTCATGGCTTGCAGGCCAAATATCACCAGCAGTGCCACCTGGAATACGGCCCGGTAGATCCCGACCTCTTCGTCCGTGCGGAAAATACCGAGGATAATTAGGTCGGCGTAGTTGTTGATCAGTTGCAGCCCCGTGATCATTGCCAACGGGATCACCGCCTTCCGCCATGCCGAGGATTGGTATTCGGGTGCAGGCCGCTCGTTAAGTTCGGCCGGCTGCGATCGGCGCAGCAGCCAGGCACCAACGATGAATGCGAGAACGGCGGCGAGCACGTAAAAGCTCATCACGATCTGTGAGGTCAGTTCGTCCTCAACGAACCAGGTGGCCCAGACGAGGACAAAGAGCATCAGCAGTGCGGGACGAATGATACTTTCTGGCAACTGCCCCTGTACCACTTTGCGCAGCCCTCGAAGGCAGGCGCCCCGTACGTTCGCCAATGCGATGAACGGGATCAGCGCAATGCCGACGGTCAGCGTGGCGACCCGTTGGCCGTCTCCACCGATATCCGTGAACCATACGATACCGACCACGATAGTTAGCGCGAGGGCGGAGAATATCGCGACTGCCAGGTTGCCCCAGCGCCACAGCCCCCTCATAAGCCCGTAGTTTCCGTTGGCCTGGGCCTTGGCCGTTTCACGCACCACCAGTTGTGGCACACCCACCTGGGCAGGAATGGCGGTGAGCATGATGATGGCCAGCGCGAAGGAGTATACGCCGTAGCCTTCCGGCCCCAGCGTGCGAGCAAGTGCGACAGCCAGCGCGAAAGCGATGAAGGCGTGAGCCACCTTGACGGAAAGGCTCCCGATCCCACCGCGCAGAAGCTGCGCCCGGAGACCATCGCCGCTCGTCAGGCGCTGAATGCGCTGTGCCCACGAAGCGCCGTTCATACCGGTGCTTCGCCCGATTGCATCCAATGCACCAGCCCCGCCACCGTCTCGTGGTCGCTAACAAGGTCTTCGAAAGGCTCGTTGGCAAGCCGGCGGCGGAATGATGCCCATGTGCTAATGTCCTTCGGGCCGGTCAGGCCCAGGTGATGTTCGATGTCGCCGCCTCGCCAGAGCCAGATGTCGTGAAGGCGTAGCTTGTGATGGAGGTTCTGCGCCACGGAATGCGACTCCGGGCGTCCAGCCCACTCCCGGAACACGGCGGCAGGCTTTTTGTTGCCAGCCGGATTGTCCTTGTTGGAGCAGGGGCGACCGTTACCGCCGAGAGTAATGGTCGGGTCGTTCTCTGCCATGGTCTGAATCTGGTGGAGGCATTCGCTCAGGTCTTCGTCATCCTTTGCAATGAGGCTGTGCTGTACTGCCTGGTTTGCCGCGAAATCCAGATCCGCCAACGCGCCTACTTCGATGCCCAGTTCCCGAAAGACGCTGAGCGATTCGGGCAGGCTCCCGCCGCCCCCCAGCCCAAGAATGGCGAGGCCATCGTCGGCGCGCTTCCGTCCGGTAACGGCTTCGTAGATGAAGGGAAGCAGGTAGCGCTCGGTCGAGCCTTCGGCGATGAGCACGCGGTCGCTGAACAGCCAATGGGTGGCGTTTTCCAGGGCAAAGAGTGCGTGGAGGCGTTTGTTATCGTCCTGTACACGTTGTTCCAGTGCCTCCTCCGCCGTGGGCATGATGCGGGTTTCGCCGGCTTGTGCATCCTTGCGGACGATACGGGTACGGGCCGCCGCTTCCCGGTCGACCATGACCGGAGAATGGGTAGCAAAGATGACCTGGTAGCCGTGGCGGGAGAGGCTGTCCAGCGCGGCACGCACCTGCTCGATGGCCTGTGGGTGCAGGAAAAGTTCGGGCTCCTCGATGAGAAGGAGCCGGCGCTGCGCCGTGGCGTGCTCGTCGGCGCGGACGTCGGCGAGATAGCGGATGAGTGCCATCTGGATACTGCGCTGGGCACCGTGGCCCAGGGCGGTGAAATCGCGGACGGCATCGCGGCCCTGTTCGCTTACCTTGATGGTGCCCTTGGCGAAGAGGTCCTGAACGCTGGGCACGGGGATATCGAGGTGGAGCTGGATGCCGGGAAAGAAGGGCCGCAGGGCCTCGGTTGCCTCCTGATCAAAACGGTTGAGTTCCGCCGCGCGTGCGGTTCCATTAGCCGTGAGCTTGTCGCGGAGTGGTGCCAGGGCCTGCTCCAGTTCGGCACCGTGGCTGGCCTCGGCCGGGCCGGTGAACTGCGCCAGAAGTTTGCCTATGGTGGAGGTGTTTTTCGCCTTGGTGGCGTCTTCGGCCGCATCCTCCATGGCACCGATACTTATGGGTTCCGGGAACAGCGCCTTGAGTGCGTTATCGATCCCGCTGGGGTTGCGCTTCCAGGCACCATCACTATCGTCTTCGGCAGTCGGATCGCGCACTTCCAGCATGATTTCGGTCTTCTTCGCGCCGGGAGAATGTTGAGTACGCCGCACATGGAGGCGCCCGTCCTGAATGTACGGCTCGATCTTGGTTCGGTGCTTGTCCGCGATTCCGGCCAGGTGTCCACCGTCCAGGCCCGTGAGTGTTCCTTCCACCGCTACTGGACTCTCCGCATCGTGAAAGTCGGTCTCCCGCAGAGACGTGGAGGTTACGAACCATGCGAGAGCGGCCAGCACGTTGGACTTGCCGGCGTTGTTGTAACCCACGATGGGGGTGCAATCGCCGAGCGCGAGGGCAACATCGCGGCACGAGCGGAAGTTCTGGATCCGGACATGGGCAAGGTGGTGCATAACGGGGTTACCGGCTCCCTGGCGTTAACTCAAAGTGCACTGTGTTCGGCCATGCCCTGGACGATATGGCCTCTACCCTTATGGGCAGGACTCTGCGAGCGGCGCATCTCGATGAAGCGGTTCATCGCGTAGTGCGTGAGCGAGCGAAAGAAGGCGGAGAACAGGATAAGCCCGAAAGCAGCCGCGCCCAGCGCGAGGATGAAGGCGTCCACCGAGGTGAAGCCGAGGCCTTCATACACGGTGTTGAGCACCGGGTTGGTCTGTACCACTTCGGGGTTGCCCAGCACGCTCAGAAACGGCATGACCGAGGCGACGCCAGCGGTTTCCAGCACGGCCATGATGATGACCATGCCGAGCACGAGTCCGCCGCGGCGTTTTTCCTTGGGGGTTAGGAGAGCCAGGGCTTTGCTCCAGGTGTTCATCGGGTGAGGCTCCGTTGTCGCGCCTCTTCGTGAAGGAGGCCAGCCTCTCGGCGATCAGGGCATTGGACAGGACCCATCGCCCAGGGGGCTGGGCGCCTACGGGGTTCGGGGTTCATTCGCGGGCTTGGTGGTCTGGAGTTCGGCGCGGAGTTGTTCGATTTCGGTCATCAGGGCCTTGTGTTCGGCGCGCTTGCGCTGCAGAAGGGCGTAGGCCAGGCGGGCCTTTTCCTGCAGGCCGCTGGGCGTGAGCTTGTACAGGTAGGCGGAGCGATTGTCGGAGCGGCGAAAGTTCTGCGCCTTGACCCAGCCACGGTCGAGCACGGCCT
>PWEV01000196.1 GCA_003553625.1 Halomonas sp. | reverse complement strand
TCGGAAATGTTTCACGGCCAGAACTGACCGTAGAGATAGCCGGTGAGAGTGGCCATGACCACCACCAGCGCGCAGTAGACCAGGGTCTTCTGGCTGCCCATGATGGTGCGAATCACCAGCATGTTGGGCAGCGAGAGGGCAGGGCCCGCCAGCAGCAGTGCGAGCGCCGGGCCCTTGCCCATACCGTTGCCGATCAGCCCCTGGACGATGGGCACCTCGGTCAGCGTCGAGAAGTACATGAAGCCGCCCAGCAGCGAGGCGAGGAAGGTGGAGCGAAAGCCGTTGTCGCCCACCGCCAGCACCACCCACTCGGAGGGAATCAGCCCCTCCTCGCCGGGGCGGCCCAGCAGCAGACCGGCCACGAAGACCCCGACCAGCAGCAGCGGCATGATCTGCCTGGTGAAGTCCCAGCTCTGCTCCGCCCATTCACGGTCGTCGTCGCGCAGGGTAGCGATCAGCATCAGGCCGATGATGCCCACTGCGAAAGCCAATTCCGGCACGCCGGGAAGGATAAGTGCCGCCAGCACCACGGCACCGGCCAGCACCGCCACCTGGTGCAGCGGCCAGCCCCAGCGGCGGATCAAGAGCAGGGCGAAGAGGCCGGCGAGCATGGCGGTGATCTGCCACTTCCAGCCGTGGATGGTCATCCAGGCCGGGCTGTCGGCGACGGCCCAGTTGGCGAAGACCAGGATGCCCACCATCAGGCCGAAGAAGACGGCGACCTGGCCCAGGGGGCGTGAGAGCTCACCCTCGAAGCCCCGGGCGTTGGCCTTGGCTCTGGCCTGCTCCTCGCGGCGGTAGATCAGGTGCATGATCACTCCGATCACCACGGCGAAGACGATGGCGCCGATGGCCCTGGCCAGTCCCAGCTCGAACCCCAGCACCTTGGCGGTGACCACGATGGCCATGATGTTGATGGCCGGCCCCGAGTAGAGGAAGGCCACCGCCGGTCCCAAGCCCGCCCCGCGCCGGTAGATGCCGCCGAACAGCGGCAGCACGGTACAGGAGCAGACCGCCAGCAGGGTGCCCGATATCGATGCCATGCCGAAGGCCACCGGCTTGGGGGCGTTGGGCCCCAGGTAGCGCATCACCGCGCCCTGGCTGAGATAGGTGGCCATGGCGCCGGCGATCACGAAGGCCGGCAGCAGGCAGAGGATCACGTGCTCCTGGGCGTACCAGTGGGTCAGGCGGATGCCCTCCAGCACGGCATTGTCGAAGCGCGCCGTGCCGGCGGGCAGGAAGTAGATCAGCAGGAAGATCCCCACCACGGCACCCAGCCAGCGCACCTGCTCGGGGTTCTCCCGGGCCAGGGTCAGCAGACGGCGGGCGAAGACGAGATTGGCTGGATTGGGTTCCGACATGCGAAGCCTCGGGTCATGCGGGAAATGGTATTGGCAATAAAAATATATGCTTATGCATATGCTTGCTATGGCAAAAGCCGGGAACTTGAGGTTCATCAAGTTCCCGGCAGCTTGAGGTGGGGTGGAGAAAGGTTCGGTTGGAAAAGGGCTTAGAGCATTTCCAACGCCAGGGCGATGCCCTGCCCGCCGCCGATGCACAGGGTGACGATGCCGCGGCGTTCGCCGTTGCGCTGCATGGCATGCAGCAGGCGGGTGGTCAGCACCGCGCCGCTGGCGCCGATGGGGTGGCCGTGGGCGATGGCGCCGCCCTCCACGTTGACGATCTCTTCCGGCAGGCCGAGTTCGCGCTGACAGGCCAGGGCGATGGCGGCGAAGGCCTCGTTGATCTCTACCCGATCAAGGTCCCCAACCGACCAGCCGGCGCGCTCAAGCGCCTGCTTGACCGCTGGCACCGGGCCGATGCCGAAGTAGTCGGGCTCCACGGCGCCGACGCCGAAGGACACCAGTCGGGCGATGGGGGTGAGGCCCTGCTTCTCGGCCCAGTCGCGCTCGGCGACGATCATCGCCGCCGCCCCGCTGTTGAGCCCAGGCGCGTTGCCGGCGGTGATGGTGCCCTCCTTGCGGAAGGCAGGCTTCATCTTGCCAAGTGACTCAAGAGTGATGTCGGGGCGGTTGTGCTCGTCGCGGGCGAAGGTCGTGGTGCCCTTGCGGCTGGTGAGCTCCACGCCGGCGACTTCGGCATCGAAGTGTCCGGCCTCCTGGGCCTTGGAGAAGTTAAGCTGGGAGCGCAGGGCCCAGGCGTCCTGGTCGTCCCGGGAGATGCTGTAGCGGCTGACCAGGTCCTCGGTGTGCCAGCCGGCGTGCTTGCCGCTGAAGGCGTCGTTGAGGCCGTCGAAGAGCATGCTGTCATGCATGGTCACATCGCCCATGCGTGCGCCCCAGCGGCCCTGGGGTAGCACATAGGGCGCACGGTCCATGTTCTCCATACCGCCGGCGATGGTGCAGTCGGCCATGCCGCTCCAGATCTCCAGAGCGGCGTTGATCACGGCCTGGGCACCGGAGCCGCAGACCCGGTTGATGGTGAGCGCAGGCACCTCCACCGGCAGGCCGCCGCCGATGCCGGCCTGGCGGGCGGAGTTCATGCGACAGCCGGCCTGGATCACGTGGCCCATGATCAGCGACTGCACCTTGTCGGCGGACAGGCCGGAGCGCGTCAGGGTTTCCTGAATGACCCGCGCGCCCAGGTCCGTTGCGGGGGTGTCCTTGAGGCTGCCGCCATAGGTGCCGATGGCGGTGCGCACGGGATGGCAGATGACAACGTCGCGTGATGCCATGAAGAGTCTCCGGTTATCGGGAGTGAATCAGTCAGGCGGTCGAGAAGGCCGCCCATCGCAGCTCTTCACCTATAGCACGGACTTGGCGGTCTGGCCCTGTTGAACATGATGCAGCGTGCTCTGATGTCGGTGCGGCACCGGTCATTCGGCATGACGTGACCCGGATCAGCCTCATGCGATCGACGACGATGCGCTTCACTGGGTGATCTACGCTGAACGGTGATGCCCGGGTTGGCTCATGGTCGCAGGCAGCGTGCTCGAAGTCGGCGGCGGTAGCGGAGGTCCGATCACCGCCGACACATCAGAGACTCCTGAGAGACGCATCTGGGAGGGGGAGGCATGCTACAGGTTCGAATACACGGCCGCGGCGGCCAGGGCGTCGTGACGGCGGCAGAGATGCTGTCGATCGCTGCGTTCGAGGAGGGGCGCCACGCCCAGGCGTTTCCCAGCTTCGGTTCCGAGCGCACCGGCGCACCCGTGGTGGCCTTCTGCCGGATCGACGACCAGCCGATTCAGATACGCGAGCCCATCCTCGCCCCGGATGTACTGATCATCCAGGATGCGACGCTGCTGCATCAGGTCGACGTCTTCCAGGGACTCAAGCTCGACGGCTACGTGCTGATCAACAGCCGGCACCCGTTCGATGAGCTCGGTCTCGAGGACATCGCCGAGCGCTTCTGCAGGGAGCGGTTCATTACGCTGTCGGCCACGGAGATTGCGCTCAGGCATCTGGGCCGTCCCCTGCCGAACGCCGTGTTGCTGGGCGGTTTTGCGGCGCTTACCGGCCTGGTCGGACTCGACGGCGTCGCCCACGCCATCGAGCACAAATTCGGCGGCGAGATCGCCCGCCGCAACATTGCTGCAGCCACCGAGGCCTACGAGGCGGTAGCGGATGCCACTCGTTCCGGAGCTTCTGTTGCTGGCGCGTCGCAGGAGGCAACAGAGTGAAAAAACAGATCGAAGGATCCAGGGCAGTCGCCGAATCCGTAGCGCTGTGTCGCCCGGATGTGATCTGCGCCTATCCCATCTCGCCTCAGACCCATATCGTCGAGGGGCTTGGCGAACTGGTGAAGAGTGGTGAGCTGAGCCCCTGCGAGTTTCTCAACGTGGAAAGTGAATTCGCGGCGATGAGCGTGGCCATCGGCAGCTCCGCCACCGGTGGACGCACCTACACCGCGACCGCCAGCCAGGGCCTGCTGTTCATGGTCGAGGCCGTCTACAACGCCTCCGGGCTCGGGTTGCCGATCGTCATGACCGTGGCGAATCGCGCGATCGGTGCGCCGATCAATATCTGGAACGACCACAGCGACTCGATGAGCCAGCGCGACTGCGGCTGGATCCAGCTGTTCGCGGAGAGCAACCAGGAGGCGCTCGACCTGCATATCCAGGCGTTCCGGCTGGCCGAAGAGATGTCGATGCCGGTGATGGTCTGCATGGACGGGTTCATCCTCACCCACGCCTATGAGCAGGTGGACATGCCGGATCAGACGCAGGTCGACGCCTTCCTGCCACCCTATGAGCCGCGACAGGTGCTGGACCCGGACGATCCGGTCTCGATCGGCGCGATGGTCGGACCGGAGGCCTTCATGGAGGTCCGCTATCTGGCGCACGCGAAACAGCTCATGGCGCTGGCGCGGATACCCGAGATCGCTGCCGAATTCGAGCAGATCTTCGGGCGCAATGCCGGGGGGCTGGTCAGACCCCATCGGGTCGAGGATGCCGAGACCATCGTCGTCGCACTAGGCTCGGTGATCGGCACGCTGCAGGAAGTGGTGGACACGATGCGTGACCAGGGCGAAAAGATCGGCCTGCTGTCGATCCGCGCGTTCCGGCCTTTCCCGCTGGCAGAGGTCCGCGCCGCCCTCGGCGGGGCCAAGCGTGTGGTGGTGCTGGAGAAGAGCTTCTCGGTGGGCCTGGGGGGTGTGGTCTCCACCGATGTGCGGCTGGCGCTGTCGGGGATCCAGCTTCACGGCTACACCGTGGTGGCGGGTCTGGGGGGGCGCGCTATCACCCAGGACTCCCTGCTTCGGGTGCTCGGCGAGGCGATCGAGGACAAGCTCGAGGCACTGACCTTCCTGGATCTGGATTGGGACATCGTCAACCGTCATCTCGCCCGCGAGGCAGAGACCCGGCGCAGCGGGCCGATTGCGGAGAACCTCCTGCGCGACCTCGGCGTCGTCGGGGCGAAGGTCTACTGAGTGAGGACAAGCTGACATGACCCAACCGATCAAGTTCTATCAGACAGGCACCTTCACCGT
The DNA here is from genome assembly GCA_003553625.1 of Halomonas sp. Classification (GTDB taxonomy): domain Bacteria; phylum Pseudomonadota; class Gammaproteobacteria; order Pseudomonadales; family Halomonadaceae; genus Halomonas. The sequence continues at coordinate 3,450 of PWEV01000196.1, read as the reverse complement.
CGGCAACCGGCTGCTGCCACCGGAGCAGCGCAGCGTGCAGTCTTCCATTGCCCGCGACAACTCCCTCAACTCCGGACACCGTGCCTGCCAGGGCTGTGGCGAGGCGCTAGGTGCCCGCTACGCGGTCGACGCCGCCATGCGCGCGACCCACGGCAGGCTGATCGCGGCGAATGCGACGGGCTGCCTCGAGGTGTTCTCGACACCCTATCCAGAGAGTTCATGGCAGCTGCCCTGGCTGCACTCGCTGTTCGGCAATGCCGCCGCGGTGGGCTCGGGGATCGCCGCGGCGCTCAGGGTCAAGGCCCACAAGGCGGGCCAGGAACAGAGCGATATCCGCGTCATCGCCCAGGGGGGAGATGGCGGTACCACCGACATCGGGTTCGGCTGCCTGTCGGGGATGTTCGAGCGCAACGACGACGTGCTCTACATCTGCTACGACAACGAAGGCTATATGAACACCGGCGTGCAGCGCAGCTCCGCCACGCCGCCCGCCGCCCGCACCGCGACAACCATGCCGATGGGTCCCGAGCCGGGTGCAGAGTTCGGCAAGGGCAAGAATGTGCCGCTCATCGCCATGGCCCACGAAATTCCCTATGTCGCCACCGCGACGGTGGCCGACCTGCGCGACCTCGAGGCCAAGGTAGAGAAGGCCATGTCGCTTCACGGGTCCCGCTATCTGCATGTATTCGTGCCCTGCCCGCTCGGCTGGGGCTCGGCCAGCTGCGACACCATCAAGCTGGCACGCCTGGCGCGCGAGACCGGACTCTTTCCAGTATTCGAGGCCGAGAACGGCCAGGTCACCGACGTCACGACGATCAGGCGCCGTGTGCCGGTGGAAGAGTACCTGAGGCCCCAGAAACGCTTCGCGCATCTGTTTGGCGACCCGGGCCGACCCGACCTCATCGCCCGGATACAGGCCGGCGCCGACCGCAATATCGAGCGCTTCGGGCTCCTGGGCTCCCAGACCTCGGAGGCATCGTGATGAAGAAGCCCTTTGCCATCACCCTCGATCCCGATTCCGCGCTTGCCAACAAGACCGGGGCCTGGCGCACCGAGCGACCGGTGTACGTGGATCGCCTGCCCCCCTGTAACCGCGAATGCCCGGCCGGTGAGGATATCCAGGGCTGGCTCTACCATGCCGAGAGTGGCGACTACGAGGCCGCCTGGCGACACCTGACCCGCGACAACCCCTTTCCCGCGATCATGGGAAGGGTCTGCTATCACACCTGCGAGAGCGTCTGTAATCGCGCCAAGCTCGATGCCGCTGTCGGGATCAATTCCGTGGAGGGCTTCCTCGGCAACGAGGCCCTTCGCCGCGGGTGGCAGTTCGAGTCGCCGGCACAGGAGAGCGGGCACCACGTGCTGGTGATCGGCGCCGGTCCCTCGGGCCTGTCGGCGGCCTATCACCTGCGTCGGCTGGGGCATGCGGTGACGGTACTCGAGGCCGGTCCCATGCCCGGCGGCATGATGCGGTTCGGCATCCCCAAGTACCGCCTGCCGCGGAACGTGCTGGACGCCGAAGTGAAGCGCATCGCCGACATGGGCGTGACGTTTCGCTACAACGAGAAGGTCACGCAGCTGGTCGAGGCGATGCGCGACGAGAAGGCCGACGCCTGCTTCCTGGCGATCGGGGCGCATATTGCGAAGCGCGCCTATATCCCGGCCAAGGACTCATCGCGCATCCTCGACGCGGTGTCGGTGCTGCGCTCCATGGAAGAGGGCGACAAGCCCCTCCTGGGACGCAAGGTCGCCATCTACGGCGGCGGTAACACGGCGATCGACGTCGCCCGCACCGCCCGGCGGTTGGGCGCCACTGATGCCGTCATCGTCTATCGACGCAACCGCGAAAGCATGCCCGCGCACGACTTCGAGCTGGAGGAAGCCCTCGAGGAAGGCGTGATGGTCAAGTGGCTGAGCACCATCAGCAGCGCCGATGAGGGAGAGATCACCATCGAGAAGATGGAGCTCGACGAGGCCGGCCATCCCCAGCCCACCGGCGAGCTCGAGACGCTCGCCGCCGACTCCCTTGTGCTGGCGCTCGGTCAGGATATCGACATGTCGCTGCTGGAGACCGTGCCGGACCTGACCTTCGAAGAGGGTCGTGTGGTGGTCGATCCCGAGACCATGATGACCGGCCATCCGGGGCTGTTCGCCGGCGGCGACATGTCGGCGGGCGAGCGAAATGTCACTGTCGCCATCGGCCAGGCCAAGAGAGCCGCGCGCCACATGGATGCGTGGTTGCGCGGTGCCAACCTCGGCCCGAAGTCGGAAAAGGCGGTGGCAGATTTCGATCGGCTCAACACCTGGTACTACAGCGATGCGCCCAAGACGATCCGGCCCAAGCTCGATGCGGCTCGCCGCACCAGTAGCTTCGACGAGGTGCAGGGTGCGCTGACCGAGGACACGGCCCTGTTCGAGGCGCGGCGCTGCCTGAGCTGTGGCAACTGTTTCGAGTGCGACAACTGCTACGGGGTCTGTCCGGACAACGCAGTGATCAAGCTCGGCACCGGCCAGGGTTTCCAGATCAATCTGGATTACTGCAAGGGCTGCGGTATCTGCGCCGCGGAATGTCCCTGCGGTGCGATCGACATGGTCCCGGAGGAGAGCTGAAGGTCTGTGACGCTGTCGAGTGGAGCTTCTGCCTCGAGCGGTCCGAGGTAATGTGACGCTTCAGCGTGCGCCGGACTGGGATGCGGGGTCGCGTATCGCCAGGGGGCGTAACACCCACAGGCCGAGAATCGGCCCCGGCAGCAGCCACCACAGCACCCAGACACCCTGCACTTCCCAAAGCGCTGTGGTAAGCGAGATGGCCGGGATGGTCAAGGCGAAACCCACGGCGTTCATCACTGCAAGGGTTGAGCCCACTCGTTCGCGTGGTGCGCTGGCCGCGGCCAGTGCCGAGAACTGCGGCGAGTCGGCGATCACGGTCAGTCCCCACAGTGCCAGCAGGCTCAGCAGCAGCCCTGGCGGCAGCCAGGTCATCAGCGGGTAGGCCAGGCAGATCAGGCCCGAGGCGGCCAGGGCTCGACGTGCTACCCACAGGCTGCCGAGCCGACGGCTCAGGCTGCCGCCGCCCACGCAGCCGGCAAGCCCCAGGGCGATGACGGTAAATGACAGCCAGGGAATCCAGGCATCCGCGGTGCCGAGCCGCGTCACTTCGCGGGCGACCAGGAAGGGGGTAAGTGTCCAGAGGGCATAGAGTTCCCAGCAGTGGCCGAAGTAGCCGCCGGCCACGGCACGGAAGCGCCGGTCATGCAGGGCCGCCAGGCCGTCGAGCAGCCGCGTCCTGCCGCTGGAAGGCGGTAGGTGCGGTCCATCGCCGAGAGCCAGGATCATGGCGCCCCCCAGCAGTGCCAGCAGCGAAGCCCCCAGCAGCGACCACTCCCAGGGCAGCCCCAGGGTGGAGCCCCGCAACAGGTGGGGCAGGGCGGTGCCCAGGGTCAGCATGCC
>PWEV01000134.1 GCA_003553625.1 Halomonas sp. | reverse complement strand
CGGCGTCGCAGTCACCCCCAGGACACCACAGAGACTCCGGACACCGATAGCCTGGAGGCGGCGCAGCTCACCCTCTTCCAGCAGCTGCACCAGCCTTTCCTGCTCTGGTGGGGCAGCCTCGAGGAGCAGTTCTTCAACAGCGTGCTGCAGGAAGAGCTGGAGGCGGCGCTGGATGCCCTGCCTGTCCCCTTCCGTCTGGTGATTGTGCTTGTGGAAGTGCAGGGCTATACGTATGAGGAGGTATCGCGCCTGCTGGGGATTCCACTGGGCACGGTAAGGTCACGCCTCAGCCGTGCTCGGGGCCTGCTGCAGAGGACGCTATGGCAGCAGGCCAGAGACGCCGGCGTCACCTCCAGCCCCCCGGGAGAGGGAGACCAGGAGCCATGAGCACCAGGGAGCTGAGCTGCGAGGAAGTCATCGAGTGGCTCTTCGACTATCTCGACCGGGAGCTCGGCGCACAGCAGGCCGAGGATATCGAGCGACACCTGGCCAGGTGCCGCGATTGCTTCTCACGTGCCGAATTCGAACGACGACTGCGGGCCATGGTGGAAGCATCCGGCACGGTGAAGGCCCCACCGCGCCTGCACCGGCGCATCCGCCACCTGCTCGACCAGTTCGACAGTGACGAGACGGATGCCATCATCGACCCGTGAGGAGACCCTCATGGTGGCAATTCTCGGCTATTCTCGACCTCAGATCCTCGCCGCGGTCCAGCAGATGTACGGCGCCGTGGCCGCGGCCCCCGACTCCCCCTTCCACTTCCCGGTCGGCGCCGAGGCCTGCCGACGCCTGGGATACCCCCCGGAACAGACCGACGCCCTGCCCGCGGAAACCCTGGCCTGCTTCGCCGGTGTCGGCTATCCCTTTCGCGCCGGGGCCATTCGGCGTGGCGACAGGGTCCTCGACATCGGCGCCGGGGCCGGCAATGACGCACTGATCGCTCGCCGGCTGGTCGGTCCCGGGGGCCGAGTGATCGCCCTGGACCTCACTGCCGGCATGACTCGTCGGCTGGCCCGTGCGGCACGACGCTCCGGCATCGAGGACCTGGACGTCGTACAGGGCTCCGCCGAGGGGCTGCCGCTGCCCGAGGCCAGCGTCGATAGCATCACCAGCAACGGTGCCCTGAACCTCGTGCCGGACAAGCGCCTCGCCGTGGCAGAGATGTTTCGCGTGCTCAAGCCGGGCGGCCGCCTTCAGCTCGCCGACGTGGTAATTCACCGGCCGGAATCGGTGAACTGCCACGAAGACCCGCGGCTGTGGGTGGAGTGCGTGGTGGGCGCCACGGTGAAGGAGGAGTTGCTGGCCCTTTTCGAGGAGGCGGGCTTCGAGAAGGTCCGGCTGGTGGGCGAACACGACTATTTCGCCCTGAGCCCGAGCCCCCAGACTCGGGAGATAGCGGCCGGCTTCGGCGCTCACGCCATCGAGGTCAGCATGCGCCGCGGCGAGGTAGCGCCCTCCTGGCCATGGCGCTGGCGACATCGGTTGGACCCGCGCCGCATCTGGAGGCGGATCCAGCGTCGCGGCCTGACGGGCCTCGCCGCCCTCGCCCTGGCACTGCTGAGCTGCTATGGCACCCTGGCGCTTGTCGCCCTGCTGCCTCTGCTGGGGCTCGGGCTGGCTCTCGACGAGAGACTCTGGGCCGGCACAATCGCGCTGTTCGTTCTGCTCAGCCTGGGGGCGCTGGCCGCGGGCCTGAGACGTCGGGTCGGCCCCCTGCCTCTTATGCTGGGATCGTTGGGCGGTGGCCTGGTGTGCTACGCCCTTTTCGTCGACTATCGCGCCCTGGTGGAGCTGTTCGGTTTCACACTACTGGGGACGGCAGTGGCACTTGACCTGCGGCGACGGCGACGACGGGAAGCGCAGATACTGGGACTCGACAGGACCGCCTCCGGGGCTTGAGCAAGGTCAGCCCCCGAGGATCAGGTAGGGTCAGGCGCCAGAGTAAACAGAGCCACCTGGGAAGGTTGCCCGAGGAGAGTGTCCATCTCGCCGACCCCCGAGAAGCGCACCCGGTAGCCGTTGCGACGGGAGACTCCCTGCGCCCACTCTCGAAAACGCGCCCGGTCCCACTCGAACTTGTGGTCGGGGTCGCGGAACTCGCCCGGCCCCATGTCATAGAGCGGGTTGTATTCGTGGTTGGGGGTGGTCATCACCAGCAGATGGGGCCGCAACCCGGCGAAGACCGCATGTTCGACCCGAGAGAGCGCTTCGGGTGGAACATGCTCGATCGTCTCCACCATGGCGGCGGCCTCGAAGCCGATCAGCGCTGGATGATGATCGGTATAGGAGCCGCACACCAGCTCGAGGCGACCCGCACGGACGGACGGAAGATCCTCCAGACGCAGCTTCGCCTGGGCCAGCAGTTCTCCGGAAAGCTCCAGGCCCACCACCCGCTCGAACTGGGCGTCACGCAGCAGGTACTGCAGAAGTCCCCCTGAGCCGCATCCCAGGTCGAGCACCCGTCGTGCCCCGCTTCCTTTGAACAGCGACACCACTCGCTGCAGTCGCTCCTGGTGAAGATCGGGGGCTTCGAGGTCGGTCATCTCCATGCTGTCTCCGTGCGGATAGGGCGGTTGATGATGACGCAAAGTTGTCGCCGCGTGTAGCAAGGCGATAAAAAAGGCGCGACTCGCGTCGCGCCCGTTACGCCGATGACTACTGCCGAGACGTCATCGGATGCCACCCGCCGATCAGAAAAAGCCCAGCGGATTGATGTCGTAGCTCACCAGCAGATTCTTGGTCTGCTGGTAGTGCTCCAGGGCCATCTTGTGGTTTTCGCGGCCGATGCCGGACTTCTTGTAGCCACCGAAGGCAGCGTGGGCCGGATACTGATGGTAGCAGTTGGTCCACACCCGACCCGCCTGGATGCCACGCCCCATGCGGAAGGCGAGATTGATATCGCGGGTCCAAAGGCCTGCGCCGAGGCCAAATTCGGTGTCGTTGGCGATGGCCAGCGCCTCTTCCTGATCCTTGAAGGTAGTCACCGCCACCACCGGGCCGAAGATCTCCTCCTGGAAGACCCGCATCTTGTTGTTGCCCTTGAGCAGGGTCGGCTGGATATAAAAGCCACTGCCAAACTCAGCGTCCATGGTCTCCTTGTCACCACCGGTCAGAAACTCGGCACCCTCCTCGCGGGCGATCTCCATGTAGGACATGATCTTGTCGAACTGCTCCTGGGAAGCCTGGGCCCCCACCTGGACATCGGTGTCCAGCGGATTGCCACGCGTGATCGACAGGGTGCGCTCCATGACCTTGGCCATGAAGTCGTCGTACATGGACTCCTGGATCAGCGCCCGGGACGGGCAGGTGCACACCTCCCCCTGGTTGAAGAAGGCCAGCACCAGGCCCTCGACCGCCTTGTCGATGAACTCCGGCTCGGCGTTCATGATGTCGGCGAAGTAGATGTTCGGCGACTTGCCACCCAGTTCCACGGTGGAGGGGATGATGTTCTCGGCGGCACACTTGAGGATGTGCGCCCCCACCGGGGTGGAGCCGGTGAAGGCGATCTTGGCGATGCGCTTGCTGGTCGCCAGCGCCTGACCCGCCTCGGCACCGTAGCCGTTGACGATATTGACCACGCCCGGGGGCAGCAGGTCGCCGACCAGCTTCATCAGCTCAAGAATCGAGGCTGGCGTCTGCTCGGCGGGCTTGAGTACCACACAGTTGCCGGCGGCCAGCGCCGGGGCCAGCTTCCACACCGCCATCAGGATCGGGAAGTTCCAGGGAATGATCTGCCCCACCACCCCCAGCGGCTCGTGGAAATGGTAGGCCACGGTATTGTTGTCGATGGCACTGGAGGTGTCCTCCTGGGCGCGAATACAGCCGGCGAAATAGCGGAAGTGATCCACGGCCAGCGGCAGGTCGGCGTTGAGCGTCTCACGCACCGCCTTGCCGTTGTCCCAGGTCTCGGCGACGGCGAGCATCTCGAGGTTCTGCTCCATACGGTCGGCGATCTTCAGCAGGATGTTGGCGCGCTCGGTGGTCGAGGTGCGGCCCCAGGCCGGCGCGGCCTCATGGGCCGCGTCCAGCGCCTTGTCGATGTCCTCGGCGCTCGAGCGTGGGATCTGACAGAACACCTCGCCGTTGACCGGCGTGACATTATCGAAATATTCGCCCTTTACCGGCGGCACGAACTCGCCGCCGATGTAGTTGCCGTAGCGCTTGTCGAAGGTGACGACGGCACCGGACTGGCCGGGGTTGGCATAGATCATGGCTTGGCTCCTGAAGGTTATAGTTATCTTTGTGCACGCTTCAGTCTTGGTCAGGCCGCGCTTCTGCGACATACTCCGGTGGCATGAGACGCCCTCATCCCTTGGGAGGAGGGCCCCTGACGGGAGAGAGCGATGACGACCCTGATGGTCGCCGACGACCATCCTTTGTTCCGCGACGCCATCGGCGCGGTGATCGCGGCGGGCCTGCCGGGCACCCGGCTGCTGGAGGCCGACAGCCTGGCGCGAGCCATGCAGGAGGTCGATCGCCACGAGGAGACCCTCGACCTACTGCTGCTGGACCTGGATCTCCCCGACGCCGAGGGCCTCGACGGGCTGAGGCGTCTCCGGGATGCCTACCCCGCACTGCCGGTGGCCATTCTCTCGGCGGAGCAGGACCGGCGAACGGTGCTGGCAGCCATCGAGATGGGCGCGGTGGGCTATATTCCCAAATCGACGCCACGCGACGACCTGCTGGCTGCCCTGCGTCAGCTCCTCGGCGGACAGCTCTACCTGCCGCCTCAGGTCATGCGCCGCCCTCCCCCCGGGCACCCGGCGCCGGCTCTCACCGCCGCTCCATCCGACTCGCGCCTGGCGGGCCTCACCGACAAGCAGCTCGAGGTGCTCGAGCTGCTTAGCCGCGGGGCCTCCAACAAGGGAATCGCTCGGGAGCTGAACGTCGCCGAAACCACGGTAAAGACCCATGTCTCGGCTATCCTGCGAAAACTGGGCGTGGCGAGCCGGATCCAGGCGATACTGCTGGCCGGCGAGCTGGACCTGACCCGCTACCGGGCAGGTCGCCGCTCCGGCTGAGGCCCCAGCAGCGAAGTCAGCAGCAGTCGCAGGCGAAGCGGCTTGATGGGTTTGAGCAGGCAATGATAGCCGGCCTGGCGTATCCGCGACTTCAATGCCGAGTCGTGGTTGGCGGTGATCACCACGACCGGCAGCCAGGGAGAGGCCTCGCGCAGCCGGCTGGCAACCTCGAGCCCGTCGGGCTGCCCTTCTCCCAGGTGATAGTCCACCAGCAGCACGGTACCGGGCTCGGCCATGCACCGCTCGAGCTCGGAGGACGAGCCCACGGCGACCACCCGGCAACCCCAACTCCCCAGCAATGCCACCATGCCCTCTCGGATCGCCGCATCGTTGTCCAGGACCCAGACAATCTGGTCGGACAGCGGCGGCCCGCTCGGCGTCGGGTCAAGGCGGCCAGAGGACAGCCGAGCCTCTGTGGCGTAGGGCACCGTCACCGAGAACAGCGAGCCATGCCCTGGCACCGAGACAAGCCCCAGGGGGTGACCGAGCATCCCACTGATGCGGTCGACAATGGCCAGCCCCAGCCCCAGACCTCGGTCCTCGCCCCCGTGGCCCGCCTCGAGGCGCCGAAACTCCTCGAAGATCTCACGCTGCTGCCCGGGCGCGATGCCAGGCCCGGTATCGCCCACCAGGATCTCCAGCCCGCCCCGGCGACGCCGACAGCCCAGCAGGATGCGGCCGTGTGCGGTATAGCGAATCGCATTGCCCAGAAAGTTGCGCACCACCCGCGCGAGCAGCGCCAGGTCGGTCTCAACCACCGCTCGGGTGGTCACGAAATGAAAGGCTAGCCCTCTGGCCGCGGCCATCTGCCGATACTCCTCCGCCAGCACGTCGAGCAGTTCCTCGGCGGGAAAGGGGGCAATATCGGGCCTGAGCACCCCGGCATCGAGCCGCGAGATATCCACCAGGCTTCCGATCAGCGCCTCGACGTCCTTGAGCGAGCGCCCGATGTTGGCGACCAGGCGCCGGGAGCCAGCCGGCAGCGGCTCCTCCTCCAGGGCGCTGGCGAACAGCCGCGCCGCATTGAGCGGCTGAAGCAGGTCATGGCTCACCGCCGCAAGGAACTTGGTCTTGGAAAGGTTAGCCGCCTCAGCTTCCGCCTTGGCCCTGTGCAGTTCGCCCAGGGTGCGCTGCAGGGTCTCCGTACGCTCGCGGACCTGCTCAGCCAGCAGCACCGAGTGCTCGAAGGCCGCATAGGGCGCGCCACCCGGCACACCGCTGGACTCAACCCGCTCGATCAACGCACCGCAGATACGCCTCAGCCGGTCATTTTCCTCGGCCAGCAGCAACGCCCGGACCTCGGGCGACTCAGGCAGCGCCGCCGGATCGAGCGGCGCCAATGGCCACCCCGGTGAAGGTCTGGTTGATGTGTATGCCATGGTACTGCTCCCCGTAGGTATTGAAGCCGATCACCCGGCTACGGCTCAGCAGGTCCGAAACCGCCTCGTCCTCTCCCAGGACCTCCAGTTCCAGGCGCCTCAGGAAGCAGTCGCAGCCGATGACCAGTTCGTGGAGACCCAGCCGCTGCTCGAGGCCCCTCAGCGTCTGCAACAGCTCCCCATGGATCGGTGTGGATGCCATGGCCGTGAGCACGATGCCGTTCTCCACGGCGCAGTAGAAGCTCAGGCTGCCGTCCTGGTTGGCACGCTGGATGGAGCGCACGTAGTAGTGGTCGCCAATGCGCACCGCCAGCGGATGGCGAGCGAACAGCTCGGGGCCCAGCCGCGCCACCGGCTGCCCCACCAGCGCCGCATAGGCCTCTACCGCCGGCGCGGCATTGAGCTCCAGCACCCGTCGTGACTCGCGATCGACCGCGGTGACCACCAGTTTTTCATGCCGGGGCCGCAGATGGTGGGTAGTGAAGACCTCGAAGGGCAGCGGCGTATTGACCATCAGCACCACCGCCGCCTCGGTGTGGAAGCTCCCGTGGCAGAAGACGTGGGTGCGGGCGAGGCGATTGTCGTCCCCGGCCGAGCCGCCGAAACTGGGAATGCTGCCCAGTGCGGCATCGAGGGTTGCGATCACGCTCTCCTCGCTGCTGGAGAGACCGTCGAGCAGGGTCAGCACGAAGCTGTTGTCCGCCAGGGGCGCCAGCGCGCGTTCGCGGCAGCGGCCGAGCAGGTCATCCACCAGGCGCTGGGCACAGGGCAGATCGAAGGTATACAGCGACTCTACCAGCGCCGGTGCCAGTTCGAAGTGGCGGCAGTCGAAGCCGATGGCCACGATGCTGCCCCGGGCATAGCCCGCCGGGGTGATCTCCCCGGCGGAGGTGCAACCCACCACCGGGATGTCGTCGAAGACTTCGTTGAGGGCTCGGGACAGTGCCTCCAGGGGATACTCGACGCTGCAGAAGAAGAGCACGAAACCCAGCGATGCATGGCAAAGCTCTGAGGCGAGCTCGGCAACGGCCTCGACCGGGTCAGACCGATGGCTGACAGCGGTGCGCAACGGCGACGCTCCGGCAGGTGCCGCTACCCGGGAGAAGCTCATGGCATCTGTCATCGCGGACTCCGACGCTAGTGTTTGCCCCAGTGCAGACCGGCCGGAAGATGCGGCAAAGACGGTCATCTCGGAGGGCCAACGGGGGCTCGCCAGGCCCCCAGGGCGTCCAGGGTGGCCGCCAGACAGGAGGAGAGGTTGTTCATCAGGGCGCTGGCCGCCATCTTGTCCCCCTCGCTGACCAGGCGTTCGAGCCGGGTGGCGAGCCCGGCCACCTTGACGGCGCCCAGGCTAGAGGACTCCCCCTTGAGCTGATGCGCCGCATGGCGGGCCTCCTCCAGATTACCCTCGTCGAGGGCGTACGCCAGGCTGGCCAGCCGAGCCTCTGACTGGCCGCCGAAGAGATCCACCAGCGAAGCGAGCCCCTCCTCGCCCAGGGAGTCGCGCAGGGCCTGCAGCGTCGGCATGTCGACCAGGCTGTCGCGACCGGCCGCCGCCGGCGCGCCGTTCGGGCGCGACAGCACAGCCCCATCGGCCAGGTAGCGAGACAGCGCCTCCAGCAGCAGCTCCTGGCGCAGCGGCTTGGTCAGATAGCCGTTCATGCCGGCGGCCAGGCAGCGGGCCCTCTCCCCCCCGGGACCACCGGCGGTCATCGCCACGATGGGCGCGCCAGCTGCCCAGTCGTGTCGAGCGCGAAGTCGGCGGGTCACCTCCAGGCCATCCATGTCCGGCATCTGGATATCCATGAAGATCAAATCGAAACGGTTTTCCGCCACCAGCTGAAGTGCGGCCTCGCCGGACCCGGCGATGGTGACTCGGCAGCCGAGACGCTCCAGCATGGCTCTGGCAACCTGCTGGTTGATGAGGTTGTCCTCCACTACCAGCAGATGGACGCCTTGCAGATCCATCCGGCGAGAGCCCCGCGCCGATGGCTGCGCGACCGGGCCAGGGTCCTCGGCGATCG
>PWEV01000293.1 GCA_003553625.1 Halomonas sp. | reverse complement strand
ATCGAGCCCAGCATCCTGGGGTGCCTGAAGAAGTTGCTTGCGAAGAGCGATAGCTGGGCGCGCCTTCCGCTTGCTGCCAAGGCTGTGGGTCGGTCTTCCGCCGTCATGGTTATGCCTCCTGATGCGAAGAGAACCAAGTCTCTATCCACTCTAGGCCGACAGAGGCGAGCGGGAAAGGGAGCGATCCGCTAGTTTCGGCCGGTAGTGGCCCTAGATCATGCCTGCGCGGCCTGAACGGCGGTCAGGGCGATGGTGTAGACGATGTCGTCCACCTGGGCGCCGCGGGAGAGGTCGTTCACCGGCTTGTTGAGGCCCTGCAGCATGGGGCCGACGCTGACCACCCGGGCGCTGCGCTGCACCGCCTTGTAGGTGGTGTTGCCGGTGTTGAGGTCGGGGAAGACGAACACCGTGGCACGTCCGGCCACCGGGGAGTCCGGCGCCTTCTGGCGGCCGACGCTCTCGATGGCGGCGGCGTCATACTGCAGCGGGCCGTCGATCAGCAGATCCGGGGCCTGCTCCCGGGCCAGCTGGGTGGCCCGGCGCACCTTCTCCACGTCGGCGCCGGAACCGGACTCACCGGTGGAGTAGCTGATCATGGCCACCCGGGGCTCGATGCCGAAGGCCTGGGCGGAGCGGGCGCTCTGCAGGGCGATCTCGGCCAGGGTCTCGGCGTCCGGGTCGGGATTGACTGCACAGTCGCCGTAGACCACCACCTGTTCGGGCAGCAGCATGAAGAAGATCGACGACACCTGGCGGTACCCCGGCGCGGTCTTGATCAGCTGAAAGGCGGGACGCACGGTGTTGGCGGTGGTGTGGATGGCGCCGGAGACCAGGCCGTCCACTTCATCGAGCTGCAGCATCATGGTGCCGAGCACCACGTTGTCGTGGAGTTGGGCCTCGGCGGTGAGCGCGTTCACCTTGCCGCTGCGCCGTTCCACCATGGCGTTTACATAGCGCTCGCGGATACTGTCCGGGTCGATGATCTCGAGCCCCTCGGGCAGGTCGATGCCGCGCTGGCGGGCTACCTCCTCGATCTCCTCGCGTTTCCCGAGAAGGACGCAGCGGGCCAGGCCGCGATGCTGGCAGATGGCGGCGGCCTCCACGGTGCGCGGCTCGGCTCCTTCGGGCAGGATGATGCGCTTGTCGGCCTGCTGAGACAGCTTGACCAGCTGGTGGCGGAAAGCCGAGGGGGAGAGCCGGCGAGTATAGCCGCGGCTCAGGTGGTCCTTGAGCCACTCCAGGTCGATATGGGCGGCCACGAAATTGGCGACTCGCCTGGCACGCTCCAGGTCGTCGATGGGGATGTCGTTGCCCATCTGTCCGAGATTCTTGGCGGTGGTGAAGCTGTCGGTGTCGACGCTGATCACCGGCAGACCGGTCTTCAGCGCCGGGCGACACATCTCGATCATGTCCTCGCCGGGAAGGAAGCCGTTGGTGAGCAGTATGCCGGCGAGGGGCACACCGTTCATGGTGGCCAGTGCCGAGGCCAGCACCACGTCGTCGCGGTCGCCCGAGGTCACCACCAGGCTGCCGGGCTTGAAGATATGCAGGGCGTTGGAGGCGCTCCGCGCACACAGGCTGGTGGCAAGCACGCGGCGCTCCGGCTCACCCTCGCTGAGGAAGGTGGCACCCAGGGCGCGAGCCACATCCAGCACCCGCGGAGCGGAGAGCGCCGGGGCGAAGGGCACCATGCCGATGAGGTGGAAGTGCTCGGTGGCCAGCGCCGGGGAGTGGCGATGGAGCTCGGTGAGCAGAGTCTCCCCCAGGTCCGGTGCGGCGGTGCCGGGGGCCAGGCCGCTGGGGTGCTCACCGCCCGGCATGTTGTGCATGCGCATCAGGATGCAGCCCAGGGTGCGGGCCGAGCCGACCCCGCCGAAGGCACGGGCATGCATGTCGAGCTGCTCGGCCAGCGCCTGGGGCTCGGTCAGGTCGCCGCTGCCCACCAGGATGATCCGCGCATTGAGCGCGTGGGCCAGCTGGGCGTTCACCTGGGCGGCGTAGCTGGCGTGGCGGGTCGGTACCAGGCCCTCTATCACCAGCAGCTCGGGGGTGCCGTCGGGGGAGGCTTCCAGGGCGAGTTCCTGGAGCTCCATCACCTGCTCCATCAGCACGTCGAGACGATCCTGGCGCAGCAGGCGCTCCATCTCGGCCTGAGCAATCGGCGCCGGCGGGTGGAGCCCCAGGGTGCTGCTGACCAGGGCACAGGAGCGATCCGGGCCCGGGCCGTTGAGCTCGTCCTGGCGCAGCGGCTTGAAGAAGCCGGCCGTGAGACCGATGGTGTCCAGCGCCTGGATGAGACCGAGGCAGGCCGAGGTGAGGCCGGCACCTTCGCCGGTGGGCACCAGCAGGATGGCCTGAGGGGCGGGGCGGGTAGGGCGCGGTGTCATCGGGGGGTCTCTCCCAGCAGCTGGCGGGTCTCGTCGGCGATGCGGCCCTCCTCGTCGGTGGGGATTACCCACAGGACGGGCCGGTTCGGGGTCTGGACGTCGATGCGGGCCTCACGACCGCGTACCGTGGCGAGGTTGGCCTCGGGTTCGAGGTCGAGGCCGAAATGGGGCAGCAGGGCGATGACCTGCTCGCGGACTCGCGGTGAGTTCTCGCCGATGCCGCCGGTGAAGACGATGCCGTCCAGGCGGGGAAGGGCGCAGGAGAGGGCGGCCAGCGACTTGGCGATGCGGTAGCAGAACACCTCGATGGCCAGCATGGCGCCGGCGTTTTCCCTGTCGGCGGCGGCCTCCAGTTCACGCATGTCGTTGGTCAGGCCGGAGAGGCCCAGCAGCCCGCTCTCACGGTTGAGTACCTCATCGATGCGCTCGAGGCTCCAACCCAGCTGGCGGGCCAGGTGGGCATGCAGGCCGGGATCGACGTCGCCGCTGCGGGTGCCCATGACGAGACCCTCCAGCGGGGTCAGGCCCATGCTGGTATCGAGGCTCTTTCCCTCCCAGACGGCGGCGGTGGAGCAGCCGTTGCCCAGGTGGGCGGTCAGCCAGCCGCCCGACAGGCCGCTGAGGGCGTCGGCCCGGGCGCTCACGAAGGCGTGGCTGGTGCCGTGGAAGCCGTAGCGTCGGATACCATGATCGCGATAGAGCGACTCGGGCAGCGCGTAGCGGTAGGCTCGTGGCGGCAGGCTCTGGTGGAAGGCGGTATCGAACACCGCCACCTGGGGCAGTGCGGGGAACAGTGACCGGGTAGCGGCGATGCCCTGCAGGTTGGCCGGGTTGTGCAGCGGGGCCAGGGCGGAGGTCTGCTCGATGGCGGCCACCACGTCGTCATCGATCAGTGTGGCACGGGTGAAGCGCTCTCCGCCGTGGACGATGCGGTGACCGACGGCGCCCGGCCGGCGGCCTTCGAGCCTCTCGAGAATCGCCCTGAGCGCCTGGACGTGACCGACATCGCCCAGGCCGATGGTGAAGGCATCCCCGTGGCTGTCGACGCCCTTCAGGAGAGCATCGCCGCTGCCCAGCCGTTCGACCAGGCCCGTCAGGCGTGGCTGGTCGGCAGTCGCCGGCACCAGCGCGTACTTGATAGAGGAGGAACCGCAGTTGATCACCAGCACCGGATCGTTCATCGACGCCCCTTGAGGGATAAGAATTTGACTTTAGTCTAACATGAGGCCGCCGGCGGTCGTCGTCTATCCGAATTGACCCCCGTCATGCTGCACTGCATCTACCCCATACACTTCGCACGGAAGCCGTGACATGTCGACCCCTTACTCCGCATCCACGGCACCTGCTCCCTTTCCCCGGCCGATGGCCCTGGCGCTGATGTGCGGCCTCGCCACCCTGTTTGCCGCCAATCATGTCTCCGCCCGGGTTGCCTTCGATGCGGGCGCCGGCCTGCTGCTGGCGATAGTGCTGCGCTCCGGCACTGCCAGCCTGGCCCTGACGGCGCTGGTGGTGTTCCAGCGCAAGTCGCTGCGGCTGCCCGCCGGAACCGGGCGCTGGCAGCTGCTGGTGGGCCTGCTGGTGGCGGTGCAGAGCCTTTGTCTCTATTCGGCGGTGGCGCGCATACCGGTGGTGGTGGCGCTGCTGCTGATGAATACCCTGCCGCTGCAGCTGGCACTGCTCTCCTGGGCGCTGGGTGGCCCGCGGCCCACCGGCCGCGCGGCGCTGATCATGGGCATCATCCTGGTGGGGCTGGTGGTGGTGCTGGACGTGCCGGCCTGGCTGGGCGACCCCGAGGCCATGGGGCCGGGCTGGCCGGCCGGGGTGGGCTTCGGCCTGGCCGCCGCGACGGCCTTCGCCGGCGCCCTGTGGATCACCGAGCACCGCCTGGCTACCGTGGGGAGCACCCTGCGCAGCCTGCTGACCATGCTCACCGTGCTGGTGGCCATGGTCATCGCCGGTGGCCTGGGGCTGGTGCCGGGCGGCATGGCGCTGCCCCAGTCGCTGCCCGGCTGGGTAGGGCTCGCCCTGCTGGCGCTGTGCTATGCGGTGGCCTTCTCGGTGCTGTTCATCACGGTGCCCAGGCTCGACATGGCGCGCAATGCCCCGGCCATGAACGTGGAGCCGGTAGCGGCACTGATGCTGGGCTACCTGGTGCTGGGCCAGACGCTCTCGCCGGTCCAGCTGGTGGGCGGCGGCATCGTGCTGGCGGGCGTCGTCTTCCTGGGGCTGTCGAAGCGGGCCTGATTCCGACCGGTCGCCGCCTCGACGGCTGCGACGTCGCCCCTCGGCGACTCGACTTGGCGTGCATTTGCACATTCCCGCCTTGAACCACGCGGGGGGAAGTACCACACTTGGAGTGTTATCAAACAGTGTTCTTTAATAAGGAGGACGCCATGAAACGCCTCACTCTCGTCGCTGTATCTGCCGCCCTGTTTACCGCCGGTGCGGCTACCGGCGTCCAGGCCCAGCAGGCCTTCTACCCTCAGCCCTACCTCGGCGGTGACGCCATGTTCTGGGAGGTCAATCCCGACAACGCGTCCAGCCGCGACAGCGTTGGCCTGCGCCTCAACGGCGGCATGCAGTTCAACGACTACTTTGCCGTTGAGGGCCACCTGGGCAGCGGCGGCTCCGATGGCCCCGTCGAGCTCGACTACCTGGTGGGCGCCTACGCCAAGGGCATCCTCCCGGTGGCGCCTGAGTTCCGCCTCTATGGCCTGGCCGGTTTCACCGAGGTGGATGTCGACATCGACCGGGAGAGCGGCTTCTCCTACGGGGCCGGCGCCGAATTCGACGTGGCCCCGAACCTCGCCGTGGGTGCGGACTACATGCGCTATCTCGACAAGTCCGACATCACTTTTGATGCGGCAAGCGTGGGCATGCGCTACCGCTTCTGACGGTCGACGCCGACACGCTCTATCAGGCGCCCTGCGGTTTCCCACCGTGGGGCGCCTGCTTTTTTATGGTGCGCAACCATGCACTTTAATGGTGCGGTTATGGTCCTGTTTGCCTCGGGGCGATCCCGGTGAACCCGTCGGCGGTCGGTGTCGCCACCCTCCTGGTACGACTTGCACAACTGGCACGGATTGTGCAACGAGTTTGAAGATACCAGATGGTCTGCCCGGGAGCTGCCATGACCGATTCACGTTCCGTGCCGGATGCCGGCTTCGATGTGGCCCTGACGCCGCGACTGCTGTTCACCGACCTGGACGGCTCGCTGCTCGACCATTACAGCTACGACTGGAGCCCCGCCCTGCCCTGGCTGGCTCGGCTCAAGCAGCTGGGCGTCCCGGTGATCCCGGTGACCAGCAAGACGCGCAGCGAGATCGTGCCGCTGCGTCGTGAGCTCGGCCTCGAGGATACCCCCTTCATCGCCGAAAACGGTGCCGTGGTGGGCCTGCCGCCGACCTGGTGCCACGCCCGGCTGGACCGCCTCGGCCCCGACGGCCTGGGCATCCGTACCCTGGGGGTGGATATCGGTTTCGTGCGCAAGCGGCTCGCGGTATGGCGCGAGCGCCTCGGCGTGCGTTTCACCACCATGAGCGAGATGACGCTGGACGAGCTTGTCGCCTTCACCGGGCTGTCAGAGCCGGAGGCGCGCCTGGCGCGGATGCGCGAGGGCAGCGAGCCGCTGATCTGGGACGACGACGAGGCATGCCTCGAGGGTTTCCGCGAGGGGCTCGCCGGCGACGGCCTGCAGCTGGTGCATGGCGGGCGCTTCTGGCACGCCACCGGCACCTGTCACAAGGGCAGCGCGGTGAGCTGGCTGATCTCGCGCAGCGAGGCGCTGCGGGGACGGCGGCCGCTGAGCCTGGCGCTGGGCGACGGCCCCAACGACATCTCGATGATGGAGGTGGTGGACCAGGCGGTGGTGATCCGCGGCTGCCACGGCCTGACGGTGGAGCCGAAGCAGCCGGCGCTCTATCGCAGCGAGGGCACGGGCCCCGCCGGCTGGGCCGAGGGGGTGGCCTACTGGTGGGGGCGAGCTGACCGCCGGGTGATTCCGGCGGCGACGAGAACCGGCCCGGCAGCGGTCGCCGAGGTGGCAGGGGGGACGCTGACATGAGCGACTTTCACCAGAACGGCATCATTACCGATTTTCACAACCTGACCCGACGGCCCGTGGCGGCCCTGGAGGCGGAGCTCTGTGAGTTCGGCCGGCGCCGGCCCATGAGCCTGATCCTGCCCTCGCTCTATTCTGAGCTCGAGGGCCCGGCGCTCTCGCGTATCGTCGATGCGCTGGCCGAGGTGCCCTATCTGGCCGAGGTGGTGATCGGGCTCGATCAGGCCGATCGCACCCAGTTCCTGCACGCTCGTCAGTTCTTCTCGCGCCTGCCCCAGCGACACCGCATCCTCTGGAACGACGGGCCGCGGCTTAGCGCGCTGGATGCCGAGCTGGAGGCCCACGGCCTCTCCCCGCGGGAGCCCGGCAAGGGACGCAACGTCTGGTTCTGCGCCGGCTTCGTACAGGCCTCGGCCCGCGGCGCCGTGGTCGGGCTCCACGACTGCGACATCCTCACCTACGACCGGGGCCTGCTGGCCCGGCTCTTCTATCCGGTGGCCCATCCCCACTTCAACTACGAGTTCTGCAAGGGCTACTACCCACGCATCGCCGAGGGCAAGCTCAATGGCCGGGTGTCGCGGCTGATGGTCACGCCGCTGCTGCGGGCACTCAAGCAGATGCACGGGCCGCTGCCCTACCTCGAGTACCTGGACAGCTATCGCTACCCGCTTTCCGGCGAGTTCGCCATGCGCGCGGAGGTGCTCGACGGCATCCGCATTCCCGCCGACTGGGGACTGGAGATCGGCGTGCTTTCCGAGGTGCATCGCAACCACTCCACCAAGCGGCTGTGCCAGGTGGACCTGGCCGACGCCTACGATCACAAGCACCAGCCGGTCTCGGAGGAGGATGCCTCCGCCGGGCTGAACCGCATGAGCCTGGACATCGCCAAGGCGCTCTACCGCAAGCTGGCCACCCAGGGCGTGACCTTCAGCGCCGAGGGATTCCGCACCCTCAAGGCCACCTACTACCGTCTGGCGCTCGACCTGATCGAGGCCTACCACCACGACGCCGTGATGAACGGCCTCGCCCTGGATCGCCACGCCGAGGAGCGCGCCGTGGAGCTGTTCGCCGCCAACCTGCTGGAGGCGGGCAACGCCTTCCTCGACAACCCCGGCGAACGCCCCTTCATCCCCAGCTGGAACCGCGTGCGCTCCGCCATTCCGGACCTGCTGAGCCGCCTCCACGAGGCCGTGGAGGCCGATAACGCTGGGGAAGTGTAGACCTGGCCGGAATAGCCTCGAACAGCCTCGAACGATGTTCCGGTCGTTCAGGGTTGCTGCACCAGCCACAGGGTGCGGTAGGGAGCGAGGCTCTCCTCGCCCGCCCACGGGGCCGCCTCCAGCAGATCGAACCAGTTCCCCTTGGCGAGTGCTGCTACCTCCAGCGGCTGGCGCACGTCGCTGACGTTGTGAATCGCCAGTAGCCGCCGGCCGTCGGTCAGCGGGCCGCGCTCGAGCGCGAGCAGGGTCGGCGGCGAGGGCAGCACCCGAAGGGGGGCGTCGGGGTGGAAGCAGGGCTCGGCGCGACGAATCGCCAGGCGATGCTTCAGCGCCAGGTACACCTCGCGGGTAGGGGTGTGGCGGCTGTCGAGCAGCTCATCGAGTTCACTCAGCTGCCAGCGGCGGCGGTTGATGGAGCGCAGGCGGCCGCTGCGTTCCACCCCCTCCAGGTCGTTGGGAGTGGCGGTCAGGCAGTGCAGGTAGAGCGCCGGAATGCCCTGCAGGGCCAGCATCAAGTGCTGGCTGCACAGGAAACGCTCGATCTGCCAGGGATCGGGACCGCGGCGCGTGCCCTGCATGGCATCGAACCAGGTGATATTGATCTCGTAGGGCGTGTCTTCGCCGTCGGGGCGCCGTCGCATGCTGACGAAGCCGCCGAAGCGGTGCATCAGCTCCAGCAGCGCCTCGATCTCGTGGGCGGGCAGCCAGCCCTCCAGGGGGCGCACGCCGATGCCGTCGTGGCTGGCAGTGAAGTTGAGGTAGCTGCAGCCCGGCGGCAGCTCCGGCAGGCT